>JALVJE010000115.1:0-2420 GCA_027028505.1 Bacteroidales bacterium | reverse complement strand
AGCTACGATCGATCTCACTTCCGGCGTGATGTCCACCAGATCGTTGTGGGCATGTGTGTTTATTTGTATTATCTGTCGCATTTGCTTAAATTTAAAGGTTGGTATTTCAAAGTTAATAAGTCTGGTGATATGTCAATATAATTATGACGCATCCAATACACTTTTTACCCTTCGCGCCCCCTCGGTCCCCTAAAGGGGAAGTCTGCCCACAGATCAATAGCCAGCGTGGGAGAGGGTTCCCCCTTCAGGGGGTCAGGGGGGCGGGCAGGCTATGTAATGCGTTGTTTTAAAGTTGACTTAACACTTGCGCCGAACGCAAAATTTAAGGACAAGGAAATGATACACAAGGAATTCACGATGAGGAGCGTAGATGGTCTGAACCTGTTTGGTCAGTACTGGGCTCCGGAAGAAAAGACCAGCGCGGTACTGTGCCTGGTACATGGCCACGGTGAACATTCTACGCGTTACGAGCCGTGGGCGGAACGTTTTGCTGCCCAAGGGGTGGCGACCGTCACCTTCGACCTGCGGGGGCACGGGAGATCTGAAGGAAAGAGAGGGTATTCTCCTTCCTATGTAAGACTGATGGAGGATATCGATATCCTGATACAAAGGGCCCGTGAGTACTTTCCCGACAGGCCGGTTTTTCTGTATGGCCACAGCATGGGCGGCAACCTGGTGCTGGGATATGCCGTTCGCAGATGTCTTTATCTCAACGGGATCATTGCTACCTCTCCCTGGCTGAAACTGACCAAAGAATTGCCGGGCATTGCCCAGCTGGTCATCAACGCAATGCGACTCATAGCGCCGAGAATGACCATCCATTCCAGGCTGGATGCAGCAGGTATCTCGCATGATAAAGAGGAGGTGGCCCGGTATGTCAGTGACCCGCTGAACCACGATATGATCACGCCGGCCCTGTATGTACAGATCCGGAATATGGGCAGGAAGCTGATGAAAGGGGGAGAGGTCAATGTGCCGGTGCTGGTGGTGCACGGCACCGCGGATCCCATTACCGATCCGGCAGGGAGCAAGGCTTTTGTGGAGCATGCTACAGGGGAGGATATCAAACTGAAACTTTTTGACGGCCTTTACCATGAGACACACCACGAGCCGGAAAGAGAGGAGGTATTCAATTATATCTACGGATGGATGAAGGAGAGGATGGAGGAGGAAGCTCGAAGTGCGAAGCTTGAAGCTTGAATGATGAAGGATGAACGATGCTGGAGCGTTAGCGGAAGTCCCGGCGTGCCGGGAATCGTCGAAGGTCGAACGGTCGAAAAGTCAGAAAAGTCGGAAGAGTGGAAAAAGTATGAAAAGTATGAAGATCTACCCAGCAACTTGCACCCCCGTCCGACTGGCGTCAGCCGGGCGGGCAGCACCCAGCACCTTAAATTATAAATTTCGCGACTACGGGAGCAAATTTCCACTTAATTTCGTCCCGACGCAGTCGGGGCTAATTACACGAGCGAAGCGAGTAAATTTCTACTTAATTTCGCGAGCGAAGCGAGCTAATTTCGGCTGCGCTGCGCCTTCGTTCCGGCAGGCCGGGACTTCGGCGAAGCAAGGCAGCAGCCTAATGACCACTGAATGACAACCGCATGACAACAATCCCATTCCGCACGGTGGTGGAGGCAGAGCCTCTCCGGGAGCGGCTCTCGTATGAGACGCCGGCTCTTTTCCTGGGGTCGTGTTTCTCGACGTCCGTGGGGGAGTGGCTGAGGGACCTGAAGTTCCCTGTACTGGTCAATCCTTCCGGAGTGCTGTACAATCCTGCTTCCATACAGATGACCCTGGAACGATTGCTGGACGGAGATCCCTATACGGCAGAAGACCTTGTCCACGAAAACGGGTTGTGGTTGAGTCTGGAGCACGATACCTCCTTTTCCGGGGAGGAACGGGAAGAAGTGTTAGGAAAGATGGAGGAGGCTTTTGAAAAAGCTGCCGCTCATTTCCGGAGCAGCCTTTTTCTTTTCATCACTTTCGGCACGGCCCGGGTTTATCAATGGAGAGAGGACGGACGGATCGTGGCCAACTGTCACAAGCTCCCGGCGGCACGTTTTGAGCGACGTCTGCTGGAAGTGGAAGAGATCGTGGATCAATGGCGCCGCCTGCTGCAACGCATCCGGTCACACCACCCTGACATGCAGGTGGTATTCACCGTCAGTCCCATACGCCACTGGAAAGACGGGGCTCACGGCAACCAGGTGAGCAAATCTGTCCTGTATGTTGCCATCAATAAGCTGGTACAGGAGGATGAGCGACTGCATTATTTTCCGGCCTATGAGATCGTGATAGACGATCTGCGTGATTACCGCTTTTATGCTGCGGACATGTTGCATCTCTCGGATACGGCCGTGGACTATATCCGGCAGCGCTTCAGGGAGGCGGTGCTTGACCCGGCCGTTCACCCTGTGGCAGCG
>JALVJE010000114.1 GCA_027028505.1 Bacteroidales bacterium | reverse complement strand
GTTCCCATCTCACCCCGGAGACCAAAAATTTCATCGAAGAGAAACTGGGTCCCGGCGCTGATTATGAGATGATCTCTGCCGGCAGTTCGCTCAAGTTCTGTCGTGTGGCCGAGGGAAAAGCCGACCTCTATCCCCGCCTCGCTCCCACCATGGAGTGGGATATCGCGGCCGCCACCGCTATCGTCATGGCAGCAGGCGGCAGCGTCACACAGCCCGACGGCTCCCCTATCCTCTTCAACAAGGAAGACCTGCACAACCCCTGGTTTGTCGTAGCCTCCCGGGCGATGAGTCGTCGTATCTTCAACCCATAACACTATGACCATGACACCCCGCGAGAGGATACTTACCGCTATCGCCCACAAAGAGCCTGACAGGGTCCCCGTCGACTTCGGATCGACCCCCAGCTCGGGTATTTCAGCCATCGCCTACGGCAAGTTGATACGTCACCTGGGCCTGCACGATCTGCCCGTACATGTGTATGATGTGGTACAGCAACTGGCCGAGCCCGACGAACGCCTCCTCGATCTTTTCGGCATCGACGTCATCGATGTGGGGAGGGCCTGGAACACCGACCCCGCCTGGTGGCATCCCACCGTCCTGGCCGATGGCACAAAAGCATATTATCCCGTATGGTTCGATCCGGAGCAGCTCGAAGACGGTTCCTGGAAAGCCTATGACAAAACGGGCCGGTACATCGCCCGCATGCCGGCGGGAGGCACTTTCTTCGACCAAGTGTACTTCCCCTACTTCGACGGCTACCCCCCGGATTACAAAGACCTGCCCGCAGCCATGGATAGCGCCATCTGGGCCGCTTTCCCCACGGCCCCCTGGGACCGCGCCGGCGAAGAAGACTTCTGGCCCGATCTCCGAAAAAAGTGTATCGAACTAAAAGAGACCACCAACCGGGCCCTGATGCTGGGTGCAGGATGCAACCTCTTCGAATGGGGCACCTTCCTGCGCAGGATGGACAATTTTCTGATGGACCTGGTGGTGCAGCCCGACGAGGTGGAACGTCTCCTCGATGCCCTCATGGAGGTGCACCTGGAGACCCTCGATAAGATCTGCCACTGGGTAGGCGATGTGGTGGATATCATCCGCTTCGGCGACGACCTGGGCACGCAGAACGGCCCTTTCATGGACCCGGTGATCTATCGCCGGCTGTTCAATTCCCGCCATACAGAGCTGGCAGCGTATGTCCACAGCCACAGCAACATGCACACCTACCTGCATTCCTGCGGATCGATCTACCAGATGATCCCCGACCTGATCGAGGCAGGCTTCGAGATCCTCAACCCCGTACAGACCAACGCAGCGGATATGGAGCCGCGGCGCCTGAAAAAAGAGTTCGGCAATGACATCACCTTCTGGGGCGGTGGCATCGAGACCGCTTATGTGCTGAACAACGGTACCACAGAAGAGGTACGCAGGATGGTCCTGGAACGTCTGGAGATCTTCTCCCCCGGCGGAGGATACGTCTTTAATACTGTTCATAACATTCTCCCCGAGGTGCCGCCGGAGAATATCATAGCCATGTTCAATGCCATCCGGGAGTTTAACGGAGACCCTCCTTACTCCTTTTAAACCAAAGCAATGCTTTTTGTTAACATGAAAATCACAGATATCTTATGAAAGAATACAAGCGTTACTGTAAGACACTTACCCTTAAAAACGACCCGGAACTGATCCGGCAGTATATGGAAGTACACCAAAAGGTATGGCCGGAGATCCTGCAGGGGATGAAGGAGGTGGGGATCCTCGACATGGAGATCTGGCTCTATGGCAACCACCTCTTCATGATCATGGATACGGTCCCGGACTTCGATCATGACCGTGCCATGGCCGAGCTGGCCGGCAAGCCCCGCCAGAAAGAGTGGGAGGCCTTCGTGGCCCGTTTTCAGAACACCTCCCCCGACGCTACCGCCGACGAGAAATGGCAGCTGATGGAAAGGATCTTCAAAATGTCCTGACCCTGTTTTTCAATCATTCAATCATTCCCCGTCCGAACGGCTTCGGCCGGGCGGGAAACATTCAATCATTCAATCATGAAATACCTGGTTTTATCCCTTGTACTCCTCTCAGCTTTCTCCACATCTTCCATTGCCCAGGACAACCATGTCAAACTCCTCTGGTCGGATGAGTTCGACGGCCACGGCCTCCCCGACGCGGACCGCTGGGGCTATGAGCAGGGCTTTATCCGCAACAAAGAAGCACAGTACTACACGGTGGCCAGAAAGAAGAATGCCCGGATCAGGAACGGCTGTCTGGTCATCACCGCCCACAAAGAAAAGTTCAGGAATCCCAACTATGATCCCAAAAGCAAGGACTGGAAACGCAACAGGGAGTATGCCGGCTACACCTCTGCCAGCCTCACGACGCAGAAAAAATTCTCCATGCGCTACGGGCGCATCGAAGTAAGAGCCAGGGTGCCGGACGGCCTGGGCACCTGGCCGGCCATCTGGCTGCTGGGCACCGACATACCGCAGGTGGGATGGCCCCGCTGCGGCGAGATCGACATCATGGAGTTCCTCGGGCGTGACAGCCTGAAGGTGTACGGCACCTGTCACTGGGCCGACACAGCCACCGGCAAGCACAGGTCGGACGGAAAGCACATCTCCGTACAACCCCCGCCCTCCGCAGACTTCCATGTCTATGCCATCGACTGGACCCCGGAGACCATCCGCTTTTATTATGATGACAGGATGTATTTCTCTTTCGATATCAGCCAGGCCGGCGCCGGCCCCGACAACCCCTTCCGCAAGCCTTACTATATGATCCTTAACCTGGCCATGGGAGGCTGGGGCGGAAAGATCGACGACAGCAGCCTGCCACAGAAATTCCTGATCGATTATGTCCGGGTATATGGGAAGGAATAAGGCATCCGCCGTCGTCCCGTCCTTCGATAAGATTGCTAACGCAATCACTCAGGGAGCGGGGACTTTGGCGGACGAGGAAAGGCAGAAGGAAGTTCCAGGTCCCGAAAAACAGAAAATCTTCGATTTTCGTTGTTTTTCGAGGATGCTCGAAATGATTACAAAATCGAAGATTTTGATCATTTCGGCATTCCAGGTTCCTGGTTCCAGGTTGGGGGCTAGACCACAGAACTAGTTTGAGGTTTGAGGTTTGAAGTTTGATGCTCGCTGCGCGAGCGTTTGAGGTGCCACAATTCCCGGTATGACCGATGAAGGGCGAAGGGCGAACATTCAATCATTCAATCATTCATTCAATCCCGCCTTCGCCGTCCTTCGATACGCCTGGCGGCTACTCAGGAACCGGCTTCGTCGGGCAAGGCATTCACGCATTTCCACCCCGCACCTTGCATCCATTACCCTAATTTCACGAGCGAAGCGAGTAAATTACCACTTAATTTCATCCCGACGCAGTCGGGATTAATTTCGCGAGCGTTAGCGAGCTAATTTCCACTTAATTTCGTCCCGACCTAGTCGGGGCTAATTTCGCGACCGACCAGCCTACGGCAAGTCTTCGGCGGCCAAAGAAGGGAGCCAAAAGAGATCCGCAGAAAAATTCCTCCTTTTTGACCGGAAATGTCCGGGAAAAAATTTTCAGGACCGTTACGATCTTAACTGGAATTGCATAAATTTACCTGTTCCTTATTATTGATCTTATTTCCGGACAGATATGACAAAAAAGATCCTCTCTTCCCGGATAACCTTGTTGGTTATTGTTGCTGTTTTCTTTCCTTCGCTCTTTCAGGTCGTCTCCGCCGCTCCGTCTCCAAAAAAACCCAACATCATCTTCATCCTTGTGGACGATATGGGTTACGGCGATCTGGGCGTTCTCTTCCAGAACCAACGGGCACAGAAAAATGACCGCAGCGAGCCCTGGGAGTACACACCCCACCTGGACCAACTGGCCGCCGAGGGGGCTGTTCTCACAGACCAGTACTGCGCCGCCCCCGTATGCGCTCCCTCCCGCGCCTCGATCCTGTCGGGCCGCAGCCAGGGCCATACCAACGTCCGCAACAACCAGTTCGACAAAGCTCTGGAAGACAATTACACCCTGGGCTCCGTAATGAAGACGGCCGGCTACAGCACGGCAGCCTTCGGGAAATGGGGCCTTCAGGGTCTGGGAAAAGATATTACCCCTCCTTTCTGGCCGGCCCATCCCCTGAAACGTGGATTCGATTATTTCCTCGGATACATACGCCACCGTGACGGACATGAGCACTATCCGAAAGAGGGTGTATACCGCGGGCAGAAAGAGGTCTGGGAAAACTACGTTAACATCGCAGACTACCTCGATAAAT
>JALVJE010000113.1 GCA_027028505.1 Bacteroidales bacterium | reverse complement strand
CTCCTACCAGATGCACGGGCTCGTGCTGATCGATGAGGAAGACAAGGTGCTGCGGCCGGCCATTATCTGGTGCGACAGCCGGGCCGTGGAGACCGGCGAGAAAGCGTTCCGGGAGATAGGGGAGGAGCGGGCGCTGCAACATCTGCTCAACTCCCCCGGCAATTTCACCGCTGCCAAGCTGGCCTGGGTGAAGGAACATGAGCCTGAGATCTATGCCAAAGCCCGTAAGTTCCTGCTGCCGGGCGACTACATCGCCTTGCGCATGACAGGGGAGGCAACCACCACCATACCCGGTCTGTCGGAAGGGATCTTCTGGGATTTCCGGGAGAACGATATCTCACCGCTGATCACGGACACCTTCGGCTTTGATCCGAACCTTTTCCCTACGGTGATCCCCACCTTCGGGCAGCAGGGGGCGCTGACCGCTGCCGCCGCCCGCGAGCTGGGGCTGCGTGCCGGCATCCCAGTAACTTACCGTGCCGGCGATCAGCCCAACAATGCTTTCTCGCTCAATGTACTGGAGCCGGGTGAGGTGGCCGCTACCGCCGGCACATCGGGGGTCGTCTACGGAGTGAGCGATCGTGCCGACTATGATCCTCTCTCGAGGGTGAACACCTTTGTACATGTCAACCACCAGCCGCCGCAGAACCGCTACGGTGTGCTCCTCTGCATCAACGGTACGGGTATTCTTAACGCCTGGCTGCGGAGGAATCTTTTTACGGGGTCCGTATCCTATGAAGAGATGAACGAACAGGCCCTGGCGGTACCACCTGGCGCAGAAGGGCTCACCGTGCTGCCTTTCGGCAACGGGGCGGAGCGCATCCTTTCCAACAAGGATCCCGGCGCACTTTTTTACGGGATGCAGTTCAATGTGCACTCACGGGCCCATCTGCTGCGGGCAGCCCAGGAAGGGATCGCTTTCTCCTTCCGTTACGGTCTGGAGATCATGAAAAAGACGGGGGTGGACACGCAGGTGATGCGGGCCGGCCATGCCAACATGTTCCTGAGTCCGCTCTTTGCCGGCGCACTGGCGACGGTGGCCGATACGCAGATCGAACTGTACGATACCGACGGGTCGCAGGGGGCAGCCCTGGGAGCAGCTCTGGGAGCAGGATATTATAAAACCCCGGCAGAGTGTTTCCGCTCGCTCACCAAAAAAGAGGTGATCCTTCCCGATCCTTCACGCAGGGATGCCTATGAGCAGGCTTACGGGAAATGGCTGGAGGTGCTTGAGAGAACCCTGCAGGAAGGTTGACAGTTTTTTAGGGTTCCCATTTATTCCATTGATAACCAAAACACAAGAAAATGAAAGTCACCCTGGGTCAGAAAGAGTTTTTCCCCGGCATTGGGGCGATCCCCTATGAGGGAAAGGAGTCGGATAACCCGCTCGCCTTCAAATGGTACAATGCGGATCAGACCGTCCGTGGCAAGACCATGAAAGAGCATTTCCGTTTTGCGGTGGCCTACTGGCACACCTTCGGCAATACGGGCAACGATCCTTTCGGCGCCGGCACCAAGGTGTTCCCCTGGATGGAGTATGCCACACCCATGGAACGGGCCCGGGCCAAAATGGATGCGGCCTTTGAGTTCTTCACCAAGCTGGGGACACCCTACTACTGTTTTCATGATTTCGACCTGGTGGAAGAGGCGGATACCTTTGCCGAATCAGAGAAAAGGCTGGCCACGATGGTGGAGGTCGCGGCCGAAAAGCAGAAAGCTTCGGGGGTGAAACTGCTCTGGGGCACCTCCAATCTTTTCTCGCATCCGCGTTATATGAACGGTGCGGCTACCAACCCCGATTTCCGTGTGGTGGCCCATGCGGGTGCCCAGGTGAAGAACGCTCTGGACGCCACCATCGCCCTGGGCGGGGAGAACTATGTCTTCTGGGGCGGGCGTGAAGGGTATCTCTCCCTGCTTAATACCGATATGAAAAGGGAGAAAGACCACCTTGCACGTTTCCTCTCCATGGCCCGCGACTATGCCCGTCGCAACGGATTCAAGGGCACCTTCCTGATCGAGCCCAAGCCCATGGAGCCTACCAAGCACCAGTACGACTACGATGCGGAGACGGTGATCGGTTTCCTCCGGCATTACGGGCTGGACGGGGATTTCAAGCTGAACATCGAGGTCAATCATGCCACGCTGGCGGGCCACACCTTCCAGCATGAGCTGCAGGCTGCCGCCGATGCCGGCCTCCTCGGCAGTATCGATGCCAACCGCGGGGATTACCAGAACGGCTGGGACACCGACCAGTTCGTGATCAACCTCTATGAGACGGTGGAGGCCATGCTGGTCATCCTGCGTGCCGGAGGCTTCACCACCGGCGGGATCAACTTCGATGCCAAGACCCGCCGCAACTCTACTGACCTGGAAGATATCTTTATCGCCCACATTGCCGCGATGGATGTCTTTGCCCGTGCCCTGCTGATCACGGACCGTCTGCTTACCGAGTCCCCCTATCTGACAAAGCTGGAAGAGCGGTATGCCTCCTTTGACAAAGGGGACGGGGCTGCCTTTGAGCAGGGACGTCTGAGCCTGGAAGACCTCTACCGGCTGCAGTCGCAGTGGGGAGAGCCGCCACTCACGAGTGGGAAGCAGGAGTGGTTCGAGCAGCTCATCAATCAGTATATCTAAAAGATCTTTGTCATGACACACCACAACGAGGGGAACCGTGCTTACATCATGGCCATCACCCTGGTGGCCACCCTGGGAGGTCTGCTTTTCGGTTACGATACGGCTGTGATCTCCGGGGCTGTCAAATCGCTCCAGGGCTTTTTTATCGATCCCCTGGCTCTGGACCCTCACCAGGCCTCTAAGGTGATCCTGCAGTACCGTCTCAGTGTGACCGTGGTCATTGCGATCATCCTGTATGCTGCCGGGGCCATCCTGGTGAAGCTCTACGGCCGGAAGAAAGGGGCTGTGATCACGGCCTTCCTGGCGGTGGCAGCCCTCGTGGCAGTGGTGATCCTCCTGCGCAACCCCCTGACGTTCACGGAGGAGACAGCCAATTCCCTGAAGGGCTTCACGATCTCGTCAGCCCTCGTCGGCTGTATCATCGGGGGCAGCATCGGCGGCTTTGTGAGCCGCAGGATGGGCCGACGGCAGGGACTGTTGCTGGCTGCTTTCCTCTTCTTCCTCTCGGCTGTGGGCTCGGCTATCCCGGAGAAGATGAACGTGTTCATGGTGCAGCCGGTGATCTCCTTCATCATCTACCGCATCATCGGCGGGATAGGCGTGGGGCTGGCCTCCATGCTCTCGCCCATGTACATCGCAGAGATCGCTCCCTCCGGTATCCGGGGACGGCTGGTGTCGTGGAACCAGTTCGCCATCATCTTCGGCATGCTGGTGGTCTATTTTGTGAACTACTACATCGCCTATACCCATTCGGGAGACGATACCTGGCTGAAGCTCACCGGCTGGCGCTGGATGTTCGCCTCGGAGACGATCCCGGCCCTGCTCTTTTTCTTCCTGCTCTTCTTCGTCCCCGAAACGCCCCGTTATCTGGTGATGGCTGGGAAAGAGCAGGAAGCAGAGAAAGTGCTGGAGAAGGTTTCCGGCAAGGGAATGGCTGCCGGTATTCTCGCAGAGATACGCGACACACTGCAGGAACGGTCGGTGCCGTGGCTCTCTTTCGGAGGAATGGTCATCTTCATCGGCATTATGCTGTCGGTCTTCCAGCAGTTCGTCGGTATCAATGTGGTGCTGTACTATGCCCCGGAGATCTTCCGCAACATGGGTTCGGCCACTGATACGGCCCTGCTGCAGACGGCCATCGTGGGGACGATCAACCTGCTCTTCACCGTCCTGGCCATTGTGACGGTCGACCGTTTCGGACGCAAACCCCTGCAGATCATCGGTGCGCTGGGGATGGCCGTGGCTATGTTCGGTCTGGGGATGACCTTCTATCTGCAGCGCCTGGGGATGAGCTCGCTGGTGTTCATGCTGATGTATGTGGCTTTCTTTGCCATGTCGTGGGGACCCGTGACGTGGGTGCTTCTCTCGGAGATCTTTCCCAACAGCATCCGGGGAGCTATGTCGATCGCGGTGGCAGCACAGTGGGTGGCCAACCTGATCATCTCCTGGACCTTCCCGATGATGAACGACAACAGCACGCTCAACGCGATGTTCCATCACGGTTTCTCCTATTGGATCTACGGCGTAATGGGCATCCTGGCCGCCTGGTTCGTATGGAGACTGGTGCCGGAGACCAAAGGCAGGTCGCTGGAGGAGATCGAGAAGTTGTGGAAAAAACACTAACGTGCAATATCCGGGCCGGGTTGCAACTCAGCCTCCGGGGAT
>JALVJE010000112.1 GCA_027028505.1 Bacteroidales bacterium | reverse complement strand
TTACCGGTAAAGATGATATCCTGGAAGCCGTCGTTATTGAGGTCAGCAATCCCTACCCCAGCACCGTTGTAGATATATTCAAAATCCATAACGTTGAGGGAATCCTTATCATTGATCATGTTGGCAAAGGTGATACCGGTCTTGTCAGGATCCAGCAGCTTAAAACGGGTTTGGGGGGAACACGATACAAGAACCGCCATTGCGATCACCAGAAAAAAATACTTTCGCTCTCTCATCAATTTCAGTTCCGGGATTAGCTCGTAAAGAAACAAAAAAAAGCGGACTTCCAGAAGAAGTCCGCTTTTAATTTTATCGTGTTCAGGAACTTGTCAGCCTGAATAAAGTAAATCGAATCAGACCGTTAGTTCCTTTCCGAACTATTGATGCTGTGAGTTTTGTACCAGGTTGCCGTTACTCAGGTCGATCTGGCGCTGTGGTACGGGGAAGTTCACATCCTCCGGACCCACTTTGGGGTTGTCACCGTAAAGGGCGCTCCCCCAGGGCATGTTTTTTTCGTAGTTGAGGATACGGCTCAACTCGGGGACGACTTCATCCCAGCGCTGCAGGTCATAGTACCTGTGACCTTCCAGACCCAGTTCGAGTCTTCTTTCGAACTTAATGGCTTTCATAGCATCATCCGTGTTTGCGAACTGCGAAGCAGGATAAAGCCCGATCACATAGTTGGCAGCGGGGGTGGTACCGTCATCCTCCATTACGAATCCTGCCGGGTTGGCAGCCCTCTGACGAATGGCATTCACCTCTCCCATACCGCGGTCATCCTGGTTGAGCATAGCTTCACATTCGGCTTTCAGCAGCAGAACATCAGCATACCGGATCATACGGTAACCGTTGGCGGTCCATCCGGAGGTCCAGCTACCCACCTCGGTGTAAGTACCTTCCTGGGATTTTTTGTAAACCTGTTTCTTGCCGACATAAGGACCTGCATAACTCTGATCACGGATCCAGTCGGAACCGGTCATTTCGCCCCAGTCCCAGAAGGGGATCCCGCGACGTCCCACCGACCAGTCAAGACGCGGGTCAAGACGGCCAGTATATTCGGTAAAAGGATCACTGGGCGTAAGCCCCTGGTCATTGGTGACCATCTCGTCATTATAGGAATTATCCAGATAAGGTAAACCATTGGCATCGGTACGGAAGGAGTTCACAAAATCCTGCGTAGGCTGGAAGAAACCGCAGCAACCACCCGGCGATCCACCGGACTTATAGGGGAAGTTCAGCACTTCGCCCCAGCCGCCGTTCCATCCGCCGGAACCGTCGTTGACCGAATACTGTACCGTATAGATTGACTCTATCCCATTTCTGTTTTCGATGTCAAAGATCTCTCCGAAAGTAGGAGCCAGACCGGCTTTCTGGCCGGCAGGGTTGGTACCGTTCTGGGCGGCATCCGTCAGTAGAGGCAAAGCAGAGGCATAGTCATTGTACATTTGCATGTAAGCCTTGGCGAGCAAGACCTCGGAAACGGTTTTGTTAAAACGTCCCACCTGCTCCATATTGTTCGGCAGCGAGGTACCGGCCTGCAGGTCAGCGATGATCATGTCGCGCACATCCACATCGTTGCGCACGGTAGCGGGATCCGTATTCTCATCCACGTAAGGAACATACATACCTGATCCGCGGTCGGCCCAGAGTCTCCAGGCTTCCAGGTGATAAAATCCCCTCAGGGCGCGGGCCTGGGCAAGGAAGGAGTCATATTCATCCTGGGTAATAGCTCCACTTTCCAAAGCCTTATTTGCGGTCACTATGGTAGAATTACACCGGGCGATCCCTTCATATACGGCACGCCACTTAACATTTAGGTAGGGATTGGTAGAGGTCTCGGTGAAAGTCTGGATCGGGTTGATATCGGGCTGGTCACCGGCATCGGTCCCTTTGTCGGCCTCGATGGCGCGAATACTGCCGTACACCCAGCCACTGGTAGCCGCCTGCCAGCCGAAACCGGCAGCCACGCCGTCAAGCATGGAATAGGCTCCGATGAGAAGACCGTCAACCCCTTTGTAGGTAGCCAGTACGGATTGGTCCAGGGATCCGTTGGGAGTGATTTCCAAAAAACTTTGCTTACAGGAGTTCACCAAAAGAAGTCCTGTAAAGATCGCGATTCCTGTTAAGATTTTTATTTTTTTCATTGCTCTGATATTTAACATCTTTTGATGATTCTAAAATCCGAAACTTAACCCGAAGACAAACTGCTTGACAGCCGGAAGGTTCGCTTCATCAATACCGAAAGAGGTATCGCTCAGCCCGGCGATCTCCGGGTTCAGACCCGAATAACCGGTGATGGTGAACAGGTTGGTGGCCTGAAGGTAGATACGCAGGTTCGTAAAGGTATTGTTGGCAAAGTTTTTCGGGAAAGTGTATCCCACTTGCAGGTTTTTCATCCTGAAATAGGAACCTTTCTCAACATACCAGCTATTACTCACGGTATTCGTAGAGAAGTTCGACGTGTTCGAAGCTTTGGGAACAGTAGCATCTGTCCGGTCCGGCGTCCAACTGTTATAGAGGAGGTCGGTACTTTTCTGTCCCTGGAAGGAAGGCCAGAAATCGATCCACCACTTGTTGTAGTTGAAGATATCATTGCCGGCAGAGCCGTAGAAGAAAGCGGTCAGATCAAATCCTTTGTATCCCAGTATAATATTCAGACCATAGGTAAAATCCGGATTGGGATTACCGATGAATGTTCTGTCTTCGGGTGTGATGGCACCGTCGCCATCCAGATCGGCATACCGGAAGAAGCCGGGCTCGGCGCCGTCCTGTGTGGGGGCGGCATCCACCTCTGCCTGGTTCTGGAACAACCCTAACACCTTATATCCGAAAAATTCACTGACCTCATGCCCCACCATGTTCCGGTTAAATTTACCGATACGTGAACTATAGCTCCAATCATCGAAGAATTCATATCCATCGGCGATCTTCACGATTTCATTCTTGTAGGTAGTCAACTGACCGGCTACCTCCACCCTGAAATCGTTGAAATTCTGACGGTAGGTCAGGGTAAGGTCAATTCCGTGGTTTTTCATCTCACCGATGTTCACGGCAGGGGCACTGGCAGCGCCGGCAGCCCCCGGGAGCTCAGGCGTGAAGAGCAGGTCTTTGTTTTGTTTCTGATACCAGTCGAAATTCAGTTCAAACCTGCGATCCCATACGGTCAGGTCAAACCCGGCATTGGCCACAATACTGGTCTCCCATTTGGCATTGGGGTTCCCGATCCTGGTGGGACGGAATCCCTGCAGCGAAGAGTTGGAAGTACCGTTCAGATCATAGAAAGAGGTACTGGGTCCGCCACCGTACAGAAAAAACTGGTTCCAAAACTTCACCACCAACTGGTTCCCGAGGGTACCGTAACCCCCACGCAGTTTCAGGTCGTTCAGGAAATCAGCCCCGGCCAGGAAAGCCTCGTCACTGATCCTCCAGGCTGCCGAAACAGAGGGAAAGATACCGTAGCGGGTATCCGGACCGAATACGGAAGAACCGTCCCGGCGTATCGTGGCACTCAGATAATACCTCGATTTAAAGTTGTAATCGGCTCTCAGGAATTGTGAGACCAAGGTTCTCGGCGTATAAAAACTGGAATTACCCGCCATCAGGTTGGCGCCGTTACTCACGGTACGGAAAGAGTAGGCATCCGAGAAATAACCGGCCCTGGCAGCGCTGACATCACGCCCCATACCTGTTTTTACGGCTTCATACCCCAGGACGGCCAGGATGTGATGATCAGCGAACTGACGGTCTAAGGTCAGGGTGTTGGTCCAGGTCCAGTCACCACCATATCCCGCACTTTCCGAATAGGAAGCGGTAGCCTTGTTCTCAGAGTTTTCATAGGTGGCGCCACTCCAGTTCGTATAATACCAACTGTAAATAGAGCCGCCGAAAGATGTTTTGAAATTCAGTCCTTCGATGATCTTCAGTGTAGCGTAGAGGTTACCCAGCACACGGTTGTTCAGATATTTGTTCTGTTTACTGCGCGTGGCATCGGCCACCCAGTTGGAGGAATTCCCCAGACGGGGTGCGATCCCAGTACCACCCCAGTCACCTTCCTTAAAGGTATGGGACAGACCAACATAGTCAGGACCGTGCCAGACAACGGGGATGATCGACTGCATCCTGTATACCCCCATCATCAGGGCATTGCCTTCACTACCGTTGCCGCTGATACCGTGATCGGCCTGATGGGTCAGACTGACGTTTTCACCCAGAGTAAGTCTGTTCTTAATATTGAACTCGGAGTTAAAACGTGCATTATATCTTTTGTACCAGTTGGTAATGATGGTACCCTTCTGGTCAAAATAACCCAAACCGGCAAAATATTTTGCATTTTTATTACCTCCCGAAAGGGAAAGGTTGTAGTTCTGTATGGGAGCCGTCCTGGTCACCTCGTCCCACCAGTCCGTATTGGCTGCCCAGGAAGGCATTGTAGGATTGGGATTGGAAGAAGGACCATAGATAGGATGGGTCTCCACCGTACCGTCATTTTTGTAAACCAGCCACTGCAACTGGGCATATTCTTCAGCAGAACACAGGTTCTGGGGACCTTTGCCCGGGCTTTGCGTGCCGGCATACATATCAAAATTCACTTTCATACCCTCGGAACCTTTTTTGGTAGTGATCAGGATCACACCGTTGGAAGCCCGGGCCCCGTATACCGATGCAGCACCGGCATCTTTCAGTACCGTCATGGATTCAATATCTTCCGGGTTCAGGTTGTTGATATCCGTAGTGGGCACACCATCCACAATATACAGGGGATCGTTGTTACCAAAAGACCCAAAACCTCTGATCCTCACCTTGGCGCTGTGACCGGGACGGGGGTCGGAAGTGACCGTCACACCGGAAACACGTCCCTGCATCTGCTGGGTAACATTGGACTGCGGCAACTGTGAGATCTCTTCGGCATCAATGACACCCACCGATCCGGTGATGTCCTTTTTCTTCTGCGTGGCATAAGCGGTCACCACAACGCTGCTGAGAGATTTCACCTCCGTCTCCATGACAACATCGATCTTTGTCTTATCTCCTACGGGGATGGTTTGGGTCTTATACCCCACAGAAGAGAAAACAAGAACGGCATCAGGACCGGGAACAGTGATACTGTAATTCCCGTTGATGTCTGTAACAGCCCCTTGCATGGTTCCCTGGATCACGATATTCACCCCGGGAAGCGGACCTTCTCCTTTGGATGTTACCGTACCAGTAACTGTTCTCTCCTGAGCAGAGACAACTCCAAGTGCAAGCACGAAAAGGAAGAGCAATATAGTACTCCCCCTCCTGAAAAATAAAGCCTTTTGCATAATTTCTGGGTTTAGGTTAAAAAATCAGGTTAAAAAACATACTATAATATAAAGGTATAGTTCTCGGGTTTATGTCTCAAATGTATAAAAACTTAAAAAAAAACAAAAAAAATGTTAATTTTTTCTTTTCACATGCAGTTCAAAAACCAGCCGTTCTTCGCTATAGACCCACTATATCCATTTATATTTCATTCATTTACCCAAACTCCGGACTATTATTATTTCATAAAACAAAATTATGGTCTTCACCTTGGAAACGGACGGATCTTCAGGAATATCCCGAAAATCATTTTTTATCCGGATTTAGGAATTCGCGTACTTGGTGAAATCCAAAAAACAATGAAGTCCTTAATAGTACAGCAATATAAATTGTATACGATCTTTCTACTACTGATTCTGGGTTATAATAAGTTGGAATCCGCTAAAAAACATTCTTATTTTCTTACGGATAGGTAACGCTTTCATAAAGAGATATTTTCAATTGGTATCCGATAATAATTAAATTTTCAATAGATCGTTAATGATTTGAACAAAACCCGACTCATTTCTCGAATATTTCTTAACTTTGCAGTAGACCAACATTATCACGATAAACGAAAGAGATATGGCATCTGTGAAGGGGCGTCGGAAATTTCTGGGCAGTATATCTGCCGCCATGGTGGGGAGCGGTCTGCTCGTCTCCTCCTGTGCAGGACATACGGATCACGGGCAGAAAGAGCGGTCTGAAAAAAAGAGCGGGCAGGCTCCGGGAAACAAGATCGCGGAGAACAAAAGAATGCCCCGCGACCTGGTGATGAAGATGCTGGACCAGAAAGCCGACCGGTACATGCACATCTCTTTTAACTGTGCCCAAAGCAGTTTTCTGGCTCTGAAAGAGCAGTTCGGCCTGCCGGGGGATGATATTCTCAAAGCCCTGACCCCGCTGACAGGCATCGCCGAGCGGGGAGAGACCTGCGGGGCGGTCACCGGAGCCCTGATGATCTTCGGACTGCTTTATGGTCGCGGAAAGACCCGGTTGTCCGACTGGGATGCCTACAGGGCCTCCCTCGTGCCTTCCGGCGAGTTTTGTGACCGTTTTGAGCAAAAATACGGCAGCACTATGTGCTGTAAGATACAGGAGAAAAGGTTCGGCAGATGTTTCCGTCTTACCAGATCCGAAGATCTTAAAGAGTTCCAGGCAGAAGGAGCCACCGATAAATGCACGGTCGTGGTACAGGATGCCGTCCGGCTGGCTGCCGACATCATCCTGGACAACAAAGACACGGCTTAGGAACCTGTCATCTTACCTGTTTCCCTACATTTTTCTTCCCCTTTTTCCATTATTTATGGATAATATTGCGAGATAATTCTGAATTCCACGGTCATGATCCCAAAGCACAGATCTCTTCTTCTGAAAATACTTTTACTGGTCCCCTTCTCCATCCATGTGTCAGGGCAGCAGGACGTCGTCCGCTTCACGGATGTTACGGAACAGGCGGGCATCGACTTCCGGTACACCTTCGGCGATACCATCTACGGCAACATCCTGGAGAGCAGCGGCTCCGGCGTGACCATCCTGGATTACAACCATGACGGTCTGCAGGACCTGTACATGCTCAACGGCACTTATCTGGAGGGGATCTCCGACCCCAGCGGGCGGGTATTCCGGAACACCCGCAACAAACTGTACCGCAACAATGGTGACGGCACCTTTACCGAGGTATCCCACCGGGCCGGTGTGGATGATCCGGCCTGGGGCATGGCTGCCGGCGCCATTGATCTGGATAACGACGGCTACACCGATCTCTTTGTGCTCAATTACGGTCCGAACGTCTTTTATCACAACAACGGCGACGGGACCTTCACCGACATCACACAAAAACTGGGACTGGCCGGTCCTGCCCTGCTCAACGGCTTCACAAAATGGAGCATCGGCGTCTCTTTCTGGGATTTCAACGGCGACCACCGGCTGGATGCCCTGGTGGGGAATTTCCTGGCCTTCGACCCGGATTATGTCTCGCCCATCACGCCGGGCATGATGCCCCACCCCTCCGAATACAAAGGACAGGCCACCTTCCTTTACGAACAACAACCGGACGGCCGTTTCGTGGACGTTACCCGGAAATACGGCCTTTACTTCCCGGATTCCAAATGCATGGGTCTCACCATTTACGATTATGACAATGACGGCGATCCTGACATCTTTCAGGCCAACGACCATCAGTTGAATTTCCTGTTCCGCAATGATGATCTCACCTTTAAAAATGTGGCCATCGCTGCCGGCGTAGCGGCCAACACTCACGGTGTGCCCACAGGCTCCATGCATGGCACCATCGGCGATGTGGACGGTGACGGCCTCATTGACATTCTGGTCAGTGACCTGCGCTACGGAGCGCTGTACCGGAACACCGGCAACGGCATCTACGAGGATATCGTCGAGCAGAGCGGTGTGGCCGGGGCCCTCACCGGCAAAGGGGGCTGGGCGGCCGCTCTTTTTGACTACGATAACGATGAGGACCTGGACATCTTCATTGCCACCGGCACCGCCGAAGAGCTGATCCTGCAGCACCCCCTCCTGCTGGCCAATGACGGCAAAGGCCATTACACGAATGTGGGGCCCCAATGCAACCCCTATTTTTCCACCAAACGGTCAGGCAGGACCGCTGCCATCTGGGATTATGACAACGACGGCGACCTGGACATCATCGTCTCCCACATCGACCTGGAGGCTACCCCCGTCCTGCTTCGCAACGACAGCAACAATCACAACCACTGGATGGGCCTGACGCTGAAGGGCAGGGACGGTCCTGCCACCGCCATAGCCGCCAGGGTCACGGTATGGTATGACCACAAGAAGCAGGTGGGCATCAACCAGTGGAGCACCAGCTATCTCTCCAACCACGACCCCCGCATGCATTTCGGCCTGGGCAGGCACAGCACCGTCGACAGCCTCACCATACGCTGGGCCGACGGTACGCGGGAGACCTGCCTCCATCCGCCCGTCGACCGGTATCTGGTGATCAGGCAGGGAAAGGGGATCGTTGTGGGGAAATAGGGGGAACGATAAAGTGATGAGCGATGAGCACCCAGCACCCTGTACCTTGTACCCTGTACCCTCGTTACCGTCAGCCAGATCCCTTCATCTCCTCCAGCATCTCCCGGGCATTCCGGTACCTTTTTCTGATCCCTGCGAGGAGTATTTCTCTTCTTTCCTCCCTTGAATAGCGGGCGGGGGGTTGGGGGAAAGGCTCTTTGGCCGTGGCTTTCAGGATCACCGGCATCAACGGGTCCGGGATATGCCGTTTCTTTTTCAGGGGCAGGTTCAGTTGCAGGTTGATGAGGGAGGCGGGATGACCGGCACGGAAAGGGGGCTCTCCCGTCAGCATCTCCCACATCACCACCCCCAGGCTATAGAGATCGGATGCCTCGCAGATCAGAGCAACAGCGCCGAGCACCTGCTCAGGGGGACTGTATATCATGGCAAAGGGTTTTTGTGGCGGACGGGGACCCGTCAGAGGGATCGCCTCCCCCAGGTCAAGAAGACGGGCATGAAGACGCTGATCCCGTCTATTATCATTTTTGTTATAAAGTAGGATGTTGGAAGGTTTGATATCAGTATGGATCCATCCCTGCGCATGCAGGTAATGGAGGCCAGCCAGCAGTTCCTTCACTAGCGGGATAACCTCCCGCTCGCGCAGGCGGCCCTTTGAATGAAGATACGATTTCAGGTCCTCTCCTTCCGAAAAGCGCATCACCACATACCGGTCCCCGCCGTCGGCGGCCGTACCGATCACCCTTTGCAGGGCAGGATGACGCATCCTGGCCAGCGCCCTGTACCGGGAGAGATCAGCATCTCCGGCATGGCGCAGCTTTTTGACCAGGACTGTCCGGCCATCCCGGAGGGAACGTCCCTGATAAACCACGGAAAACTTCCCTCTTTGTTGCTGCAGAGGTGTATGCGGATCAAAAAGGATCACATCCCTGCCGGTCACCAGTCTTTTTCCTGTTGTCATCCCTTCGTCCAACGATCTTCTCCCCATACCGGCAGGATCCCCGCTCTTTCGGCTTTGAGGATAGCCTCACGCCGTTTGTTGACATTCAGTTTGCGGTAGATGTTCACCACATGTCTTTTCACGGTAGCCACCGAGATGAAAAGCTCATTGGCGATCTCTTTGTTCGACCGCCTTTTGGCCAGCAGCAGCAAGACATCCAGTTCCCTGTTGGTCAACAGCGAGGCCAGATCTTCCTCCATTGCAGATGTCTTTTCCGTCTGAACATCCGGTAGAGAGACCTTCGATGCGTCCCCGGAATATTTTTCAAACTCCTCCAGTATACGTTCCCGGAAATTATCCTGTACAGGGCTCAGGGTCAGTCTTTCCAGCACCTCCCTGACCTCGCCGCCTCCCTCAAAGAAGGGTCTTATCCAGTTGCCGGGGGAGGCCATTTCCAGCGCCTCCGCAAGCACTTTCTCTGCTCCGCTGTTGTCCCCCACCCTGTTTTTGAGCACCGCCCGGAGCACCCGCACCTGCACACCCTGCGGCACATTGCGGGTCCTGTCCGCCAGGTTGATCAGCTCGGCGATCCTGCGTCCGGCCTCCTGGTCTTTTTCCTGCTCATGAAAGGCCAGCAGATATTTGCAATGGGTAACCCGGGGGGTCTCGAGCCAGAAAAAAAGATTTCCCGAGTCAAAGAACATGTTCACACTGTTCATGGAGCTGACCGCCCTGTCCATATCCCCTTCGAGCAGGGCGGTCCGGGTTTTGATAGAGTTCAGGAACGTTTCCAGGGCCGGTATATTTCTTCGCCGGACGAAATCCTGCAGCCTTTCCATGATCCGGTCCTGTTCTTCTTTCTTTTTCAGCGTTCCCAGGGTAAGCAGGAGCCCTCCGTAACTGTCCATCGGCCCCAGCAGGTTCAGGGCATAGATATTATCCAGGGTACTGTTGAAATGTTTCTCAGCCTCTTCCAGACGATGCTGATAGAAACAGACCATACCCATGATCTGGGAAACCCACGAGGCAATGAAGCCGTCCCTGAGGCGGGCATTGATCCCGTTTATTTTTTTTGCAAGCTCTTCCACCTCTGCCAGGTTCCCTTCCAGCATTCTCACATAAGCGATCCCGCCTGTCAGCATGGCCCGGTAAAAAGGATCCAGCAACTCATTGAGCAGGAGTTTTTCGATCTCTTTGACCGCTTTTCGTCCCGTACCGTTCATGTGAGCGGCCATCAGATAATAGAAGCTGATGATGGTGGCAACCCCTTTTTTGTTCTTGGGGATGTTCTTCCGGGCGTATTCAAAATCACGCAGGCTCTCAGCGATCTCAACTTTCCAGAACCGGATAATGCCTTTAAAAAAACGTATCTGTACGCGGATATCATTGGTAAATTCCTCCTCTGCCGACATAACATCGAGCCGTTCCAGGATATCTACGATGACCCAGGTAGCCTTGTTGTGCATCACCCACATCAGGGCCACCAGCAGTCCGGCACGCTGATACAGGAATGACTCCGGCAGTTTGCTGAGCCAGTCATCCAGGATGTACCACTTGTTCTCGTTCAGCGGAATATCCATGTGCTCTTCGATCATATCCGCCATGCGCTCCTGATCGTCGATCTGTTGTGCATGATAAAAAGCTTCATTCAGAAAACGGTTGGCCTCATACCAGTCGATGGCCTTTTCGTGGAGGAGCTTTATCTCTTTTTCCGGCAACCTGCTGCGCATCTCCTTCTGCAGGAACTCCTGGAAAAGATGATGATACCGGTACCAGTTGTCGGTCCGGTCGAGGTTCTCCACGAACAGGTTCATTCTTATGATCTTCCGAAGGATCTCATCACTTCTGGTTTTCTTCCGTGACAGGCCCAGCATGTGGTCGGTCAGGGAAGGTGTGAATTTCTCCAGTATCGATGTTTTCAGGAGAAACTGCGTCATGAGTGGATCCAGATCACCCAGCACCTCCTCCATAAAATATTTTCCCGAGAAGTTGATCTCCTGCAGGATCTGAACGCTCTGCTCCAGGCTTTCGCTCCGGAAAGAGAGGTGCAGCATGGCCAGCCGTAGGCCGGTGACCCATCCTTCGGTTTTCTCTGCCAGCACCTCCACCAGCGGCTCAATGTCGGGGAAAGAGAGGTTTTTCTCCACGAACATCCTGATCTCTTCCCGCGTCAGCCGCAGATGAGAAGCATTCACCGCAGAAAGCTTGTTTCTGGCCAGCAACCGCTCCAGCGGCAGAGGAGGATCGGTACGGCTGATCAGCACCAGATGAAAACGGGGAGGCGGAAACTCCAGCATGGAGGTCAGGAGACGGAATATGTCCGGGTTGCTGATCAGATGCAGGTCATCCACTACCAGGAGAAGATCCTCCTCCAGGCTGTTCAGGTCGTTGATCAGCACCTTTGTAAGTTCATCCACAGGAGGGAGATGGGAAGCCGTGAGCAAGGCCAGGGAATGTTCCCCGAAGCCGGGGATCTCCTGCAGGATCGCGGTAACGAAATAGGTAAAAAAACTCCTCAGATCATTGTCGGTAGGGTCCAGCGACACCCAGGCAAAGCGCGAAGAAACCTCCTGCAGACACCTGCTCACAAAAAGGGTCTTCCCCGAACCGCTGTCCGCCGACACCAGCGTGAGCGGCAGCGAGAAGTTCTTTACCACATGCGCGATCAACCTCTTTCGCGGAATATAATCGTCCGGAAGATCGGGACACTGGAACTTGGTCTTCAGGATGGGATTATGACTTCCGGGGATCATGTGGATGAGATCTTTTCAAATTACTTGCTCAGCGCCTTACAAAACTAACATTATTTTGGGAAACGGGGTTCGTGGTTCACAGTTCACAGTTCATAGTTCACAGTTCACAGTTCACAGTTCATGGTTCATAG
>JALVJE010000111.1 GCA_027028505.1 Bacteroidales bacterium | reverse complement strand
CCCAGGATCAGTTGCTGGGTCATGAAGGCCTCGGAAGGCCCCGGCACGATGTTGGCATAAGTAGCCAGCCGCACAGAGATCCAGCCCTTGAAGACATCAAAGAGAAGCACCGTCACGCCGGCTTTCCAGCCCAGCACACGGAAGGTGTTGGCAGCGCCGGCATTGCCGCTCCCATGCTCGCGGATGTCCAGATGGAAAAAGATCTTCCCTACCCAGACAGAGGAAGGGATGGAGCCGATCAGATAGGCGGCCAGGATCAGAAGCCCATAGTAGAATGCTGTCATGGCATAGATCTGTTTCTATTACAAAGTAAATATTTTTTCCGGGATATGATAAAAAAAAAACGGACCCGCAGGCCCGCTTTTTTCCAATATCCTGAGAATGGTCAGAACAGTTTCATATTGTCGAGGACGTCCATCACCTCGCGTACTGCCTTGGCAGAGGTGTTGAGGAGCTCTCTTTCGGTATCGTCCAGTTCCACTTCGATGATCTTTTCGATCCCTTCCCTGCCCAGTACGACAGGCACGCCGATGTAGATATCGTTCAGACCATATTCCCCTTTCAGATATGCACAGACGGGCAGCACCCTCTTCTGGTCTTTGATAATGGCTTCCACCATTTGGGCTACGGCAGCACCGGGAGCATACCATGCCGAGGTGCCGAGCAGCTTGACGATCTCACCGCCTCCTTTTTTGGTCCTTTCCACGATGGCATCCAGCTTCTCTTTCTCCATCAGCTGGGTGACGGGGATACCGCCGATGGTGGTATAGCGCGGCAGCGGCACCATCGAGTCGCCGTGGCCTCCCATCAGGAGAGCCTGGATATCCTTGGGAGATAAGTTCAACTCCTGGGCAATGAAAGAACGGTAACGGGCCGTATCCAGGATACCTGCCATACCGAAGACCTTGGAGGTGTCTTTCCCTGAAGCCAGGTGGGCTGTGTAGGACATCACGTCCAGGGGGTTGGTGACCACGATGAAAATAGCATCCGGCGAGTATTTCATGACATTCTCGGTGACGGATTTAACGATGGCGGCGTTGGTGCCGATAAGATCATCGCGGCTCATACCCGGGCTCCTGGGTTTACCGGAAGTGATCACCACCACCTCCGAGCCGGCAGTCTTGGAATAATCGTTCGTGCTGCCGGTGATCCGGGTGTCAAACATCTGCACAGGAGAGGACTCCCACATGTCCAGGGCTTTCCCCTCCGACTGGTTTTCCACTACGTCAAGGATGACGACTTCGTTGACAATGTCTTTTTCGGCAATGACGTTGGCTACGGTAGCTCCAACGTGACCTGCTCCGATAACTGATACTTTCATGATTTGTTACTTTTTAAAGGTTATTAAAACATATTATTCGAAATGTATTTTCATAATTTGGACCATTCCTGGGCATCTACCACGGCCATGGCTGTCACATCCACGATCTCCTGTACCGAGCATCCCATCTGCAACACATGGATCGGTTTGCCGATCCCCATCAGAATGGGGCCTATGGCTTCCGTGCCGCCGATCTCCTGCAGCATCTTATAGGCGATGTTGCCGGCGTTCAGCGAGGGGAAGATGAGGGTGTTCACCTTATGGTCCACCAGCTTGGAGAAGGGGAAGATCGTCTTTTGCAGCTCGTCATTCAAAGCGAAATTGGCCTGCAGCTCGCCGTCCACGATCAGGTCGGGATGTTCGTGGTGGAGGATCTCCACGGCACGGCTCATCGTTTTGGGAGATTCTCCCCGCTGTGCCGAGCCGAAATTGGAGTAAGAGAGCAATGCAATGTGCGGCTCAATATTGTATTTGGTCACCTGGTCGGCGGTGAGTAGCGTGATATCCACCAATTCTTCTGCAGTAGGCAGGATATTCACGGTGGTGTCGGCGAAGAAGAAAGGTCCTTTGGGGGTCATCATGATATACATCCCTGCGATGGTGCGTACACCGGGCTTGGTGCCCACGATCTGCAGGGCCGGCCGGATGGTGTCGGCATACTTGCTCTCGTAACCCGAGATGAAAGCGTCGGCATGGCCCAACTCGACCATCATCACGCCGAAATAGTAAGGATTGTGGATGAGGCTCTCTGCTTCATCCAGGGTGATGCCCTTGCGCTGGCGTTTATCGAACAGCACCTTGGCATACTCTTTACGTATCCTGGCTTCCAGGGAAGAGTGAGGGTTGATGATCTTCACTTTCTGCAGCTCCAGGTTGTTCTCTTCGATGATCTTCTTGATCTTCTTGGTGTCTCCCAAGAGGATAGGTTTGGCAATACCTTCCAGATAAACGATCTCAGCTGCTTTCAGCACGTTGAAGTTGTCGGCATCGGCAAAAACCACCTTTTTGGGTGATTTTTTGGCTTTGTTGGTGATGAAGCGTATGAGCTGGTTGTCGTTGCCCAGACGTTTGTTCAGCTCGTTGCGGTAAGCATCCCAGTCCTTGATCTTCTTGCGGGCCACGCCGCTGTCGATGGCAGCTTTGGCTACGGCCGGCGCTACGGTGGCGATCAAACGCGGATCCAGCGGCTTGGGGATGATGTATTCCCTGCCGAAGGTGAGGTTCTTGGTGTTGTAGGCGATGTTGACCACCTCGGGTACCGGTTGCTTGGCCAGCTCGGCCAGGGCTTTGGCGGCAGCGATCTTCATCTCCTCGTTGATGGCCGTGGCCCGTACATCCAGCGCTCCCCGGAAAATGAAGGGGAACCCCAGGACGTTGTTGATCTGGTTGGGGTAGTCGGAACGGCCGGTGGCGAAGATGATATCCTTGCGGGCAGCAATAGCATCCTCATACAGGATCTCCGGCGTGGGGTTGGCCATGGCGAAGACGATCGGGTCCTTGGCCATGGTCTTGAGCATCTTGGGCGTCAGCACGCCGGCCACCGAGAGACCCAGAAAGACATCGGCCCCTTTGATCGCCTCCTCCAGGGTGCTGATATCTTCCCGGTCGGTGGCGAACATCTGCTTGTATTTGTTGAGGTCTTTGCGTTTTTTGGTGATCACACCGCGGCTGTCCACCATCACGACATTCTCACGTTTCATGCCCAGGCTGATATACAGCTTGGTACAGGAGATGGCGGCAGCACCGGCACCGTTGACCACCATCTTCAGATCTTCGATCTTCTTGCCGTTGAGTTCCACAGCGTTGAGCAGACCGGCGGCCGAGATGATGGCTGTGCCATGCTGGTCGTCATGCATCACGGGTATATCCAGCTCTTTTTTCAGCCGCTCTTCTATCTCAAAGCATTCGGGCGCTTTGATATCCTCCAGGTTGATGCCGCCGAAGGTGGGGGCAATGAGCCTGACGGTCTCCACGAACTTATCCACATCTTTCGTGGCGACCTCTATGTCGAAGACATCCACATCACCGAAGATCTTGAAGAGAAGGCCTTTCCCTTCCATGACCGGCTTACCGGCTTCCGGTCCTATATCTCCCAGGCCGAGAACGGCCGTGCCGTTGGAGATAACGGCCACCAGATTGCTTTTGGCCGTGTACTTGTATACATCGTCAGGTTTGCTGTGGATCTCCAGACAGGGGACCGCTACCCCGGGCGTGTAAGCCATAGAGAGATCACGTTGGGTGCTGTGAGGTTTGGTAGGGATCACCTCGATCTTTCCCGGACGTCCTTTACTATGATATTCAAGTGCATCCTTTTTACTTATTTTGGACATGTTTGTTCTGTTTTAACTGAATTTATGATTTTTAAAACTAATATAATTACAAATCTAAGAATATTTGGATATCATTGTCATGATAAAAGCCATGCCGGAATATGTTTTACGATACTTTTTCGCCTTACAGGTTGTAAAACATATACTCTGAGAGTACAACCTTTCCAAGTTTATGATATTTTTACGTTGCGGTAAAAAGATGGATATATCATTACCTATTTTTATAAACAATTAAAACATTAACATTATGTCAGCTATCAAACAAAAATTACAGGAAAAGATCGAAGGATGGCGTCCGCGTACCACCCGTTTGGTGAAGGAGTACGGAGATGTCAAGCTGGGAGAAGTATCTATCGGTCAGGCTATTGGAGGTATGCGGGGTGTGAAGTGCCTGGTGACGGATATTTCGTATCTCGATCCTTTTGAAGGCATCCGTTTCCGGGGATATACCATTCCCGAGGTGCTGGAAAAGCTTCCCAAGCCGGCCGGTGCCGAGTATCCTACGGTAGAGTCTTTCTTTTATCTCCTGCTGACGGGTGATATCCCGACAGAAAAGGAAGCGGAAGAGATCGGCGAAGAGTTCAAAGCCAGGGCCAAGGTGCCACAGTATGTCTTTGACGTGATCAATGCCATGCCGCCAGAGGCTCATCCGATGGTGATGTTCTCGGCTGCTATCCTCTCGATGGAGAAAGAGTCCATCTTCGCTAAGAAATACAAAGAGGGGATCAGCAAGATGGATTACTGGGATCCCACCTATGAGGATGCCATGAACCTGCTGGCCAAGCTGCCCGAGATCGGGGCTTATATCTACCGGAAGAAATTCAAAGGCGGTGATATCATCGCTCCCGATCCGAGCCTTGACTTTGGTGCCAACTTTGCCCATATGATGGGCGTGCCGGCTCCTTATGATGAGCTTTCAAGGCTTTATTTTATCCTGCACAGCGACCATGAGAGCGGTAATGTGAGTGCGCATACGGGTCACCTGGTGGCCAGTGCCCTCTCCGATGTCTATTATGCTATCTCAGCCATGATCGACGGGCTGGCAGGACCGCTGCACGGTCTGGCCAATGAGATGGTGCTGCGCTGGATCCAGGGTGTGATGGATAAGATGGGTGGCAAGGTGCCCGACGAAGAGGAGATGAAGAAATTCGTCTGGGACACCCTCAACTCAGGTCAGGTGATCCCCGGCTACGGTCATGCCGTACTGCGTAAGACCGACCCGCGTTATATGGCACAGCGGGAGTTCAGTCTCAAACACCTCGCCGATGATCCGATCTTCGCCTATGTGGATATTCTCTACAAGGTGGTGCCGGACATCCTGCGCGAACACGGTAAGGCCAAGAACCCCTGGCCCAACGTCGATGCCCAGTCGGGTGTCATCCAGTGGCACTACGGTGTGCGGGAGTACGACTTTTACACCGTGCTCTTCGGCATCGGCCGTTCCCTGGGCGTGCTCTCCAACATCATCTGGGACCGTGGTCTGGGTTATCCCATCGAACGACCCAAATCGGTCACCACAGACATGCTGGAAGAGGTGGCAGGGATCAAAAAATGAACGATCCTTCATATCCAATAAAAAAGGCCGGAACTCCGGCCTTTTTTTGTGTTAGATGTAATGTGTCAAGTCCTGCCCGCCCCCCTGACCCCCTGGTACCTCCGCCAATGCTTCGGTACCCAAGGAAGGGGGAACCCTTACCTACATTGTCTATTGATTTGTGGGTGGACTTCCCCTTTAGGGGACCGAGGGGGCGCGTGGGATTAAGGGTACATTGGGTGCGATATAATCCGGTTGACATAACACTGGATCGGGGTTACCCCCAGCTAAACGCATTAGTAGGGGCACAAAATTTTGTGCCCCTACAGATATTCCGAATAAACCCTACAGATATTTCCAAATAAAAAAGATCCGCCATATCGGCGGATCTTTTTTTGTATATCGGTGAGATGACCTTTATTTCTCCATCTCTTCCTTGATAGCAGCCTGGGCGGCTGCTACGCGTGCGATGGGCACCCGGTAGGGGGAGCAGCTCACGTAGTTCATGTCCACCCTGTGGCAGAACTCTACGGAAGAAGGCTCGCCGCCGTGCTCGCCGCAGATCCCCACTTTCAGGTTGGGACGCGTGCTGCGGCCTTTCTCGATACCGATCTTGATGAGCTGACCGATACCTTCCTGGTCGAGCACCTGGAAAGGATCGTTCTTCAGGATACCTTTTTCCAGATAGATGGGGAGGAATTTTCCGACATCGTCCCTGGAGTACCCGAAGCCCATCTGGGTGAGGTCGTTGGTACCGAAAGAGAAGAACTCGGCCGACTGTGCGATCTGGTCGGCTACGAGAGCTGCCCGGGGTATCTCGATCATGGTGCCTACCATGTAGTCGATGCGGTCGCCCCGCTCCTCGAACACCTTTTCGGCTGTGGCCCGGATGATCTCTTCCTGCATCTTCATCTCGTTGAGTGTGCCGGTGAGCGGCACCATGATCTCAGGCTTGGCGTTGATGCCTTTGGCCTTCAGGTTGAGGGCTGCCTCGATGATGGCGCGGGCCTGCATCTCAGTGATCTCGGGATAGGTATTGCCCAGACGGCATCCGCGGTGACCCAGCATGGGGTTGACCTCCATCAGCGCTTCCACTTTCTCTTTGATCTTCTCAACAGGGACGCCCATCTCTTCGGCCATCTCGCGCTGGTTCTCTTCCTCGTGCGGCACGAACTCGTGCAGCGGCGGGTCGAGCAGACGGATGGTCACCGGCAGGTCATGCATCACCTCAAAGATACCTTCGAAGTCACCCCGCTGTATGGGCAGCAGCTTCTCGAGGGCTTTGCGGCGTCCTTCCTCATCCTCGGCAAGGATCATCTCACGCATCGCCTTGATGCGGTCACCCTCGAAGAACATGTGCTCGGTACGGGTCAGACCGATCCCTTTGGCACCGAAATCGCGGGCTACCTGTGAGTCGTGGGGCGTATCGGCGTTGGTGCGCACATCCATGCGGGTGTACTTGTCGGCCAGTTTCATCAGCTCGCCGAAATCACCGCTCAGCTTGGGCTCGATGGTGTCGATCTTGCCTTCATACACCTCGCCGGTGGTTCCGTTGAGGGAGATCCAGTCGCCCTCTTTCCATACTTTATCACCTACCCGCATGATACGCTCCTTGTAGTCTATCTGTATGCTGCCGGCGCCGGAGACACAGCATTTGCCCATGCCGCGGGCTACCACAGCAGCGTGAGAGGTCATCCCGCCGCGGGCGGTGAGGATCCCTTCGGCCACGTTCATGCCGCGCAGGTCTTCGGGAGAGGTCTCGATACGTACCAGCACCACCTCTTCTCCTTTGGCGGCCCACTCTTCCGCTTCGTCGGCATGGAAGACCACCTTGCCGGTGGCGGCGCCGGGGGAGGCAGGCAGGCCTTTGGCGATCACCCTGGCTCTCTTGATGGCATCCTTGTCGAAAACCGGATGCAGCAGCTCATCCAGCTTGTTGGGCTCGATGCGCAGGAGGGCTGTTTTCTCATCGATCATGCCTTCACGCAGCATGTCCATGGCGATCTTCACCATGGCCTGGCCGGTGCGCTTGCCGTTACGTGTCTGCAGCAGCCACAGCTTGGCCTCCTGGATGGTGAACTCCATGTCCTGCATGTCTTTGGCATGCTTTTCCAGCTTGTCCTGTATCTCGTACAACTCTTTGTATATCTCCGGCATGGTCTCCTCGAGGGAGGGATATTTGGTCCTGCGCTCTTCTTCGGAGATACCCTGCAGATTGGCCCAGCGGATAGAACCTTCTTTGGTGATCTGCTGGGGCGTCCGTATACCGGCCACCACATCCTCGCCCTGGGCATTGATCAGGTATTCCCCGTTGAAGATATTCTCGCCGGTGGCGGCATCACGCGTGAAGGCTACGCCGGTGGCGGAGGTGTCGCCCATGTTCCCGAAGACCATGGCCTGCACGTTGACGGCGGTGCCCCAGTCGTCGGGGATCTTGTTCAGACGGCGGTAGAGGATGGCCCGTTCGTTGTTCCAGCTGTCGAAAACGGCCAGGATAGCACCCCAGAGCTGATCCCATGGGTTGTCCGGGAAATCACGGCCGGTGCGTTCCTTGACGGCTGCCTTGAAACGCTTCACCAGCTCTTTCAGATCATCCACATCCAGCTCTGTGTCCAGCTTGACGCCCTTCTTCTCTTTCAGCTCTTCCATGATCTCCTCAAAAGGATCGATGTCCTCCTTGGTCTTCGGCTTCATGCCCAGCACCACATCCCCGTACATCTGAACGAAACGGCGGTAGGAGTCCCAGGCAAAACGCGGGTTGTCGGTCTTTTTCGTCAGACCTTCCACGGCATCGTCGTTCATGCCCAGGTTGAGGACCGTGTCCATCATCCCCGGCATGGAAGCCGGCGCACCCGAACGTACCGACACCAGCAGCGGGTTATCCTTGTCCCCGAACTTCGATCCCATGATCTTCTCAATGTGATCGATCCCTTTCTCCACATCCTCTTTGATCAGTGCGAGCACCTTCTCCGCTCCCAGTGTATTGTATTCTGTGCAAACTTCCGTGGTGATGGTGAATCCGGGAGGTACCGGAACCCCTATACGGCTCATTTCGGCCAGGTTGGCCCCTTTGCCGCCAAGCAGCAGACGCATCTCTGCGTTCCCTTCGGCCTGCTTGTTGCCAAATGTGTAAATACGTTTCTTTTGAGACATAATTAGTTGTTTTTTAAAATGTTAATTACCTGTATTCTGATGAAAACGACCCCAAAAGTAATAAAAATGTGGCCTTTTACGAAAAAACCCAGCGATTTTCTATGTTAAAAAACATTAATATATTTGCTATTGACATGATAGTAGTGTATTGATGCATTCAATACATTTCTTGCTCTTTGCACCCTCCTGGTCTCATTGATGGGAATGATACCTTGCTGTAGCAGGCAGGGAAGAATAATGGAATGATGGAATATTGGAGTAGTGGAATAATGGAATATTGGAATATTGGGAAGAAGAGTAATTACCAACCCGATACCCGATACTCGATACCCGATACTCGATACTCGATACTCACAACTCGTAACTCCGCACTCCACACTCAAAACTTACTACGTGGTCAGAGGGGTGGGGTAGATCAGGTATTATGTTGTTTTCAGGTCGGTTTGAAAATAATGGGAAGAAGAGTAATTACCAACCCGATACCCGATACTCGATACTCGATACCCGATACTCGATACTCGATACCCGATACTCGATACTCACAACTCGTAACTCCACACTCCACACTCAAAACTTACTACGTGGTCAGAGGGGTGGGGTAGATCAGGTATTATGTTGTTTTCAGGTCGGCTTGAAAATAATACGAAATAATTTATTGATAACACGATAATTGACGATCCCATGAAAAAAAAATATGCATTTATCGTTGTACTGCTGGCGCTGGTGCTAATGGGGCATGACTACTGGTTTGATGCCAGGCCTTTTATCCTTTTCCCCGGTGATACGGCCGATCTGCATCTGCTGGTGGGGGATGACGGGAAACCGGTGCTGGAAAGATCTTTGGAGAAAAAGATGACCCTCTCTTTCCGTCTTTATCATAAGGAGGAGGTACGTGATCTCCTGGCCGCAGGAGAGGAAGGAGACCAGCCGGTGGCCCGGGTGGTGCTGGATAAACCGGGCCTGTACCTGGTGGTCATGGAGCGGGATTTTGACTACATCACACTGAACAATAAGGAGTTCCTGGGATACCTGGAGCATGAGGAGATCGCCAAAGACCCTTTCCTGATCCGCGCTATGGGCGACCGTTCCGAACAGCGGGAACGGTATGCCCGTTCGATCAAATCACTCCTTTATGTCCGGGGTACGGAGGTGGTGCCTGAGATCTACAGCAAGGTCTTCTATCACCCGTATGAGATCGTTTTACTGGACGATCCCTACGGACTGAGGAAAGGGGGCCTGATCAGGGCGAAGGTCCTGCGCAACGGGAAGCCTGCTGTCGGTAAAAAAGTGATGGCCCAGCATCTGCCGGAGAAACAGTTCCGGGAGATCATCAAGGTGTCTGATAAAATGGGGGAGGTGGCCTTCAGACTGCCGGAAGGCGGCGAATGGCTCATCCGCTCCCTCGACCTGAACCCCTGTGCTCTCTGCGATACGATCGACTGGGAAAGCCACTGGGCCTCTTTCAGCTTCTTTGTGCCGGAGTAGCCCGGAAGATGTAGCTGCTATCCGCCCAGGGAAATAGGTATTTAAATACGTATTTAAATGCCTATTTTAATACCTATTTAAATAGGTAGATTGGAAAGTTTATAAGAGTTGATGAGTTGATAAGTTGAAGAGTTTGAACTAAAAACTCGATACTCTCAACTCGATACTCTCAACTCGATACTCTCAACTCGATACTCTCAACTCGATACTCGATACTAAAAACTATAATAAACACTGAACTTGTACGCCACGTTCTCCTTTGTTTCCGGCATGCTGTAGGGGCCGTAGCGGTAGAGGATGCCGAAGCCCAGGTCGGTGAGACCGAGGGGGAGGAGCTGGCGGATCACGAACCCCGATTCATAGTATCCTTTTTCGAGGGTCCTGAACGGGAAATTCAGGTGGTCCTGCGGACGGGAGAGGGTGCCGTAGGTGAGGTTGGTCAGCAACATCAGGCGGGGTTTCCATTTTTTGATGTGAAAGAGCAGGTCACGGAAGTCCCAGGTGAGGAAGAGAGCGGCATAGCGGTCGGAGAGGAACTCGCTCGTGCGCATGGTGCCGAAGCTGTTGGGAGCATACAGGGTAAAGGGGCGGTAGGTGCCGTCGGCCGTGAACAGGTCGGTGGCCGGCAGGCGGCCGTTGACCCACCCTCCTGCAGCCTGCCACAGCAGGTCGCCACCGTATTTCGTGCTCACCTTGTCGCTGATACGCACATCAAAACGGTTGAAGGAGAAGTCGCTGCCCAACACATCTTTCATGCCCCGTGTGTACTTGAAGTGCACCACCGGATATTGCGAGCCCAGGGAGAGGGGACCCCGGGTGGTCTCGATGACCTTCTCGCGGAAAGCAAAACGCACCTCTGCAGTGAGGAGCGTGAAACGGTAGCTTTGTGAGGTATCGGTGGCGCTGAAGGGAGCATACATATAATCGCCGTAAGCCTGCTTTTTTTGATGAATAAAACCTGCCTCCCATCTGAAGTCGCGCAGGGGCCGCAGACGGAAGCTGTAGCTGATGCCCGCCTGCCGGGTCATGTTCATGCGGCGGGTGAAGAAAAGACCGTAATTCTCCGTGTTGAGCACGTTGGACCGTGTGTCTGCAAAGGAGGTGCCTCCCTCGGGGAGGGCCTGGTATGCATAGTCGAGCCGCACCACCGACTCGGAAGCCTTGTGGAGCCGGATCTCGATGTCTCCGCCGTATTTGGCGGTCTTATCGCGAAAACCATAGCCGCCGAATCCTCCTACCCGGAGCACCTTTGAGAAACGCCGGTTGGTGTGGAACCCGGCTCCGAGGTAAAAGCCTTCGTAGTCGTTGTAGTGCGCCAGTTTGTCCAGCTCCAGATCGATGGGGCCTATGGGTATGCTGCCCATAGCCAGGTTGTAGGTGAAATGGACGATACGGTCAAAATTATCGGCTTTCCCCACGGAGTCGATCACGCGGTAGGTCTCCTGCTCGACAGGTGTCAGCGGCCGTTGCCGGTAATGGTTCCAGTAGTCCGGTTTCCTTTTTAGGGCGCCGGGCTCGATCTCTGTCTCATACAGGCCGAAGTCTTTCCGGCTGAAGTCTGGATCCAGGGTGATATCCCGCATGTAGCTGATGCCATGGGCGACGGGGTGGTAGGATCTTCCGTTGAAGGAGGCGGTGAAATAGGAGACGAAAAGGATATCTGTTTTGAGCTGTACGGGGAACCACACCGTATCGATCCGTTGGTAGGCCTGCCGGATGCTCACCAGGATGCTGCTGGTGTCGCGGGCCGGCTCTGCTTTCACGTTCTCGATGGCCCAGCCCCGGCTGTTGATCGAGAGGAAGCCTTTCATCCCGTTGAAACGGGTGTTCTTCTTCGGCTGGTAGGAGATGATATAGGTGGTGTCGCCCGGCGCATGGATGACCGTATCCTCCATCAGGAATACATATTTGGATGTACTGCCACGGCTCACGGGGTTGATGTACTCATTGCCGAGGATCCGGATCTTTTCCCGGTAAAAAGTAGGAGACTGCAGTTGCGAGATCATCAGGATGATCACAGGGTCCTTGAAACCCGACATGCGCGAGGCCAGGACGATACGCTGGTTCAGGTCGGGTTTTTTGTACAGATGTCGGGTCACTGTCTCCATGATGAACAGGTGCTGTTTCTCCAGGAACCGGCGGAAACGCAGCGAAGCACTGTCGAGCTGTGTGGTGTCACAGTTGAGCAGCGAGTCGGCGTCGACGGTGATGATCATCTTATCATAGGAGGTGTAGCTGAACTTCTTCAGGTGCTCCGGGTCGTTACGCGAGCGGTTGGCGACGGCCAGGCGGATGATGCGGTGGGCAGGGTTGACGCCGGGGAACACCTTCACCTCGTTGATGCTCAGCGGGCGGTAGTGCAGCCGGATCTGCTGGAGTTCTTTTCCGTAGTCGATGTGCCAGGTGAGGGGGACATAGCCTACATACGAGATCTGCAGGCAGCATACTTTCTCGGGGAGGGTTAGGGAGAAGTTGCCTTCGATGTCGGTGACCGTACCCTGGTGACTCCCAGGCACCAGGA
>JALVJE010000110.1 GCA_027028505.1 Bacteroidales bacterium | reverse complement strand
CTGTCATATATCTCAAATATGCAATAGTTTCTGAAATATTCTGTGGCACTACATTTTCAGAAATTTCAGAAGATTTCAGACGTAACTCGCTGATTATGAGGATCAGTTTTTCTAAAGGTGCGTTCCAACTGTAGAAGAAAAGTTAAAATGCAAAGAAAAATGATAATTTAGCATAAAAAGTTTGCATTTCTAACCAAAAATAATCCCGATTCCATGGTACGTTACGAGTCTACAAAACAGATCACGATAGAAGAATTCAGGACCCCCTTTTACCGGGAATTATCCCCAGAGAACCGATGGGTAAGGTTAAGCAAGATAGTTCCGTGGGATAGGTTTGCAGAGATCTACATGCGGGTAATGGATAAAAGGATGGGACGACCGGGGGTGTCCCCCAGGACAGTATTGGGAGCATTGATCATCAAGCATCTTAAAAAATTGGATGATCGGGGAGTAATAGAGGAGATCCAGGAGAACCCCTACCTGCAATACTTTGTAGGGTTAACAGAATTTACGACCGAACCTGTTTTTGATCCGAGTCTTTTTGTAGAAATAAGGAAGCGTGTTGGGAAAGAAGTATTTGATGAACTTAACGAAATGTTGATAGAAAGTGCCACGATGAAGAAGACGAAAAAAGGGATAAAGAAAAAGAAGAAGGAAGACCGGGAAGATGGAGAGAATGATCCACCCAATAAAGGGAAGTTGCAGGTAGATGCGACAGTGGCGGATCAATACATCAAGTATCCAACGGATACCAACTTGATGAATGAGGGGAGAAAGATCTTAGAGAAGATCATTGATGACATATATCGCAAGAGAGGGAAAACGGGGGTGAAACCACGTACCTATCGCCGGAAGTTGGATAAAGAGTTTTTAGGTTTTTCAAAGAAAAGGAAAAAGGATAAACGTTCTGTGCGAAGGATGGAAAGACATCTTCTGGAGAGTTTATCAAGAGATATTCGTCATATTGATAAGATGCTTGATGAATTTGAAAAAGAGAAAGGGTACTTTCCACTCCAGGGGAAAGATCTGCGATATTTTTGGATCATACGAGAGGTATACCGGCAACAGAAAGAGATGTACGATAAAAACAAAAAGACCATAGAAGACAGGATCGTGAATCTGCATCAACCTCATGTCAGGCCAATAGTCAGGGGAAAAGAGAGATCAAAAACGGAATTTGGTTCCAAGATATTGTTAAGCCTGGTGAATGGATATAGCATACTGAATGAATTGGGATGGAATGCATACAATGAGGGGAACTTTTTAGAAATCGTGGTTGAAGGCTACAGATCATTGTTCGGATACTATCCGGAGTTGGTAGAGGTAGACAAGATCTTTTCTACGAGGGAAAACAGACAATGGTTAAAGGAGAGGGGGATCAGGATCACAGCTGCTCCGTTGGGAAGGCCTCCGAAAAAGGAGAGGCTCAGTTATTATCAAAAACGTAAACGCAAGAAAGAAGCAACGGAAAGGAATGCGATAGAAGGAAAATTTGGACAGGCGAAAAACGGATATAATCTCAACCGGATCAGGGCCAAGCTGCGGGATACATCAGAGAGTTGGATCAGTGCGATCTTCTTCGTGCTCAATCTTCTCAGATATGAGAAGGATTATTTTTTGTCCTATTTTTTAAGATGGATTTTCGGAAAATATTTTGGATACTCAATGGTAGCTCCCGTATATTTGAGAAAATGAAAATTAACTTTTTCAGCAAACCCTATGTATATTCTCCGACTTCTGATGAGGAAAGCATTCTTCCAGAGCCGATTCCAACAAAACAAGGACAGCGCCTAATAGGTGAATGAAGATTGATGATTGACGAGTTAGTCTCCACAAACCTCTAACGTTCGCGCAGCGGGCATCAAACCTCAAACCTCAAACCTCAAACTCCCTAACACCCTGAATGATTAGAAATATTTAATACACCATCTTTTTTTCAGGACAACCTGAAAGGATTTTGATTAGCTTTGAAAGAGAAAACAAAAAGTCCCTGCCATGAAAAAGCCAATCCTCTCCCTCCTGATCCTTGCGGCACTTGTGCTCATGCCCCTGTCTTGTAGTAAGCTTAAGCCCACACCCCCTTACCTGAAAAAGGAGGTGCCGGTGGAAAAGCGTGTCCGGGACCTGCTGCGCCGCATGACCCTGGAAGAGAAGATCCGCCAGATGGATATGTACCGTGGCCGGGAGGTGTCCCGCAACGGTTACTGGGATGATCAGCGTATCGCCAAAGTGATCGGCAACACCGGCATCGGAGCCATCCATGACCTCTATCCCACGGACATTGAGATGGTCAATATGATGCAGCGCTATGCCCTGGAGCATTCCCGGCTGCACATCCCCATTCTCTTCATTGAGGAAGCGTTGCATGGTTACCTCGGCAAAGGGGCGACGGTCTTCCCCCAGTCGATCGCCCTGGCGAGCATGTGGGATACGGCGCTGGTACGGCAGATCGGCCATGCCATCGCCGCCGAGACGCGCAGTCACGGTGTAGAGATGGTCCTCTGCCCCGTGCTGGGGCTGGCCCGTGATCCGCGGTGGGGGCGTGTGGAGGAGACCTACGGCGAGGATCCCTGGCTCTCGGCTATGACGGGTCTGGCGATGGTGCGGGGTCTGCAGGGCGACACGCTGAGCGGCGATGCTTCGGTGGTGGCCGAGCCCAAGCACTTTGCCGTGCACAGCATCCCCCAGGGGGGCAGCAACACCGCACCCGTCAACATCGGGGAGCGGGAGGCACGTTCCGCTTTCCTGCCGGTCTTTGAGACCGCCTTCCGTCAGGGAGGGGCCCTGGCAGCCATGGCCGCCTATCACGAGATCGACGGCATCCCCTGCGTGGCCAACCGGTGGCTGCTCACCGACGTTTTGCGCCGTGAATGGGGTTTCCGCGGCTTTGTGCTGAGCGACCTGGGCGCCATCGCCATGCTGCAGAACACCCACCATACCGCTTCCACCCCCACGGAAGCTCTGAGCCAGGCCGTGGAGGCCGGCACCGACATGCAGTTCTATGATTACGACCACGAGGTCTTCGAGAAAAGCCTGAAAGAGGCGGTCACCAGCGGCCGGCTGCCCATGGAGGCCATCGACAGGGCGGCAGGCAGCATCCTGCGGGTGAAGTTCCTGCTGGGACTCTTCGACAACCCGTACACCGACACCTCGCTGGTACGCCAACGCTTCGCCACACCCCATCACCGGGCGCTGGCCCTGCAGGCTGCCCGCGAAGGGATCATCCTGCTGAAGAACAATCATCATACCTTGCCTTTCAGCAAAGATATCAGGACGCTGGCGGTCATCGGTCCCATGGCGATACAGAATGCCCTGGGCGATTATACCGCTCCCGGCGCCCGCATGACAAGTGTCCTGAAAGGCATCACCCAAAAATACGGAAAAGGCCGTAAGATCCTGTATGCACCGGGGCTGTTGCCCAAAGAGGTTTTTACGGTCGTTCCCAACGAGCTGCTGATCCCCGAGATAGAGGTGGCCGGCGGCAAAAAAGGGCTCACCGCCCGCTATTATGCCAATGATTCACTGGGCGACAAGCCCTCGCTGGTACGTACCGACACCCTCCACAACCCATACTGGGGCACGGAGTCGCCTGCCGCAGGGATCCCGAAAGACCATTTCTCCGTGAGCTGGAGCGGCTTTCTGAAACCCAAAGTCTCCGGGACATATGAAATAGGCTTGGTCACCGATGACAAGGGACGTCTTTTCTTTGACAACAAGCTGGTCATCGACAACTGGGACCCTTATCAGGTGAATGTTATGAAGCGCTGCCGTATGAAGCTTCAGGCGGGTCACCGCTATCCCATACGCATCGATTATGCCGAGGAGGAGGGCTTTGCAGGCGTTCATTTTGTCTGGAGGATGCTCGCTGCGGAAGATAAGCCTCTCTCCCACTTCATCGCCAAAGCGGCGGAGGCCGCGCGTCAGGCGGACGCTGCCGTGGTGGTCCTGGGCGAGGGCAACGACGTGGTGGGAGAAGGCAATGACAAGGCCAGCCTCACGCCCGGTGCCGACGAGATGAAGCTGCTGGATGCTGTCCTGGCCACCGGCACGCCCGTGGCGGTGGTCTTCCTCAACGGCCGTCCGCTCAGCTTCACACAGGCTGCCGAAAAAGCGCCGGCCCTGCTGGAGGCCTGGTACCCCGGCCAGGAAGGCGGCACAGCCCTCGCAGAGATCCTCTTCGGCGACGTCAACCCCTCGGGCAAGCTGCCCGTGACGATCCCCCGCGCCGCCGGCCAGCTGCTTTTTTACCACGACCACAAGCCCTCCTCCACCCACCGCTATGTGGATATGTCCAATGCTCCCCTGTACCCCTTCGGATACGGACTCAGCTACACCACCTTCCGCATCGACAGCCTAACGGTGCCGGCCACGGGACGGATCAGCGCACCGTTGCCCGTGAACGTGACGGTCACCAACACTGGAGACAGGAAAGGCACAGAGGTGATACAGCTGTATGTCACGGATGAGATCTCCAGCGTGACGACGCCGGTGCAGCGACTGGCCGGGTTCCAAAGGGTGACCCTCGCGCCGGGAGCCTCAGCCACCCTGCATTTTGAACTCACACAAAAAAACCTGGGATTGTGGAACCGGAAAATGGACTATGTGGTGGAGCCGGGCATGTTCCGCGTGATGGCGGGATTTAATTCCGATGAGGGAGTAACGAAAGAGTTTGAGCTGAAATAAAGTCCAAAAGTAAGCTTAAGCAGGATATAAACATAGGGTACATGTCCCATTCCGGAAGTCTTCACGCGAAGAACGCCAAGGATTTCGCGAAGGACGCAAAGAAAGAATTATGAATTTTGATTGTTGATTGTTGATTGTTGATTTCTGATTTTTCAATCATTCCCTTCTGCACCCAACCCTAATTACGCGACCGAAGGGAGCTAATTACGCGAGCGCCAGCGAGCTAATTTCTACTTAATTTCATCCCGACGCAGTCGGGGTTAATTTCACGAGTGAAGCGAGTAAATTTCCACTTAATTTCGCGACCACAGGGAGCTAATTCCTCCTCACCACCGGTATCTTACGCATGCGCAGGCTGGCGGGGGTCACCTCCAGATATTCGTCGTCGCGGATGTATTCCATGGCCTCCTCGAGGGAAAAACGTACGGGAGGGGCGATCTTCACCGCCGCATCCGAGCCGGCCGCCCGCATATTGGTCAGTTTCTTTCCCTTGAGGACGTTGACCTCCAGGTCGGTGTCGCGGGTGTACTCCCCCACCACCTGGCCTTTGTAGACCTTCTCGCCCGGCTGTATGAAGAAGCGTCCGCGGTCCTGCAGCTTGTCCAGGGCATAGGCCAGCACCTGGCCGGTCTCCAGCGACACCAGCGAGCCGTTGTTGCGTGTGGCAATGTCACCCCGGTAGGGAGCATACCCCTCAAAACGGTGGGCGATGACCGCCTCGCCGGCGGTGGCGGTGAGCAGGTTATTACGCAGGCCGATGATGCCGCGTGACGGGATGGAAAACTCCAGATGGATGCGGTCGCCCTTGGGCTCCATCACCTTCAGCTCGCCCTTGCGCTGCGTCACCAGGTCGATGGCCCGGCTGGCATACTCCTCCGGCACGTCAATGACCAGGATCTCCACAGGCTCGTGTTTCATGCCATCGATCTCCTTATAGATGACATGGGGTTTCCCCACCTGGAACTCATATCCTTCCCGCCGCATGGTCTCTATGAGAACGGAGAGATGCAGCACACCCCGTCCGTACACCAGAAAAGCATCCTCGCTGGCCGTCTCCTCCACACGGAGTGCCAGGTTCTTCTCCATCTCGCGGAAGAGCCGGTCGCGCAACTGGCGGGAGGTGACATATTTCCCTTCCTGACCAAAGAAAGGAGAGGTATTGATGGTAAAGAACATACTCATGGTCGGCTCGTCAATACTGATACGTGGCAGAGCCTCCGGTTGCTCCGGATCGGCCAGGGTATCCCCTATGTCGAAATCCTCCAGCCCCACGATGGCACACACATCACCGCTACGCACCTTGCCCGTCTTCTCGCGGCCCAGCCCTTCGAAAACAAAGAGCTCCTTCACCTTTACGGGTTTCTGTGTACCGTCCCTTTTCAGGAGCAGGTATTCGGACCCGGCCAGCAGGTCGCCCCGGAAGACGCGGCCGATGGCGATACGTCCCACAAAGCTGGAATAATCCAGCGAAGAGATCTGCATCTGCAGCGGACCCTCACGGTAAGGCGCCTCGGGGATCACCTCCAGGATGGAGTCCAGCAGAGCACGTATGTTATCAGCAGGTTTTTGCCAGTCATGGCTCATCCATCCCTCCTTGGAGGATCCGAAGAGGGTCTCGAAATCAAGCTGCTCTTCGCTGGCATCCAGGCTGAACATCAGCTCAAAGACATCCTGCTGCACATCGTCGGGCCGGCAGTTGGGCTTGTCCACCTTGTTGATGACCACGATGGGCTTCAGCCCCATATCGATCGCCTTGCCCAGCACAAAACGGGTCTGCGGCATGGGCCCCTCGAAAGCATCCACCAGCAGCAGCACGCCGTCGGCCATGCGGAGCACCCGCTCCACTTCGCCCCCGAAATCGGAGTGGCCGGGGGTATCAATGATATTGATCTTCACACCTTTGTACCTTACCGAAACGTTCTTCGATACGATGGTGATGCCCCGCTCTTTTTCCAGATCGTTGCTGTCCAGGATCAGTGATCCCGGCTCTTTCCGGGGATCCAGCACCTTGCATTCCTGAATGATCCTGTCCACGAGGGTGGTTTTCCCGTGGTCGACATGGGCGATTATAGCTATATTCCTGATATACTGCATAATAATAAATTACCTCTCTGAATGAGGGCGCAAAGGTACGAAAAAGTATCGAGTATCGGGTCCCGCAATTCTCGAGATCTGATCTCGTAGGAATTGCGAGGATGCCCGCAAATGCAACTGGCATTTGCGGCATTGGGAGTATCGGGTCCCGCAATTCTCGAGATCTTGATCTCGTTAGAATTGCGAGGATGCCCGCCCGGATAAACATCCATTCGGACGGGCTCGCAAATGCCGCTGCATTTGCGGCATTGGGAGTTTGAGTTGGGTGTTTGGGAGAAATCATTTAGATTTACAGAAAAAATCAGGATGATCGAGCTGAAGATACCGGGTCAGGGGGATCCCTGGCAGTTGCAATATCTGGCGCTGGACCTGAACGGTACGCTGGCCCTGGACGGCATGTTGCTCCCCGGTGTGGGGGAACGCATCACGCAACTCTCTTCCCTGCTGGATGTTTACATCCTCACCGCCGACACTTTCGGCACGGCGGCCCGGCAGTTCGCTGAATACCCCTGCAAGCTGCACCTTCTGGACACTCAAGATCAGATCATGCAGAAAGAGACATTTGTCAGGGAGCTGGGTGCTTCGCGATGCGTGGCCGTCGGCAACGGCATGAACGACCAGGGCATGCTGCGGGCCGCCCGTCTCGGCATCTGCATCACCGGCCCCGAAGGCGCTGCCCGGGCAGCCGTCGAGGCCGCCGACATCGTGATCCCCTCCATCACCGGCGCCCTCGATCTGCTCCTGCATACCAAAAGACTGGTAGCCACCCTGCGGAAATAGTTTTTGTTATTTCTGCAACATAACATCCGCAATCATTCAACTTAAAAGCTGCTTTCATCATATCCCTATACCAGGTATAGCTATTATATCAAAATTTTTATTAAATAATATCTATTTTACATATTTAAAAATGTAAAAATATAATTATATTTATCCCAAAATTATTTGTGATTTAATTAACATTACATTACTGTATTTGTTCAGATCGATCCATTATTAACTTAAACACTAAACATTATGGTTGATTCAGCACTCGTCCTGCATGGACAAACGATCGCCTATACGGCGTACACCCTGTTGATCATGTCGCTGATGGTTTGGTTTGCGGTCAGGATCACCCGGGCCCGAAAAGGCTCACCGGTAAGCAACGGGCTTTTTTATGCATGGATCGTTTTCCTGGTGGTTTTGGGCGTTTCCCTGCACATAGCCACTGCCAAAACGATCCCCTGGAAAGAGCTGGACCTGCACCGGGCACATATCAAACCGGACAAGCATTTCGTGATCACGGTGGAAGATCACAAGTTCACCCTGCCGGCAGACACACTTTATGTCGATCTGCACGACAAGGTACTGTTCGATGTCACATCAAAGGACCTTACCTACGGCTTCGGCCTTTTCCGGAAAGACAACTCCATGCTTTTCCAGATGCAAGTGGTCCCGGGACACCGGAACGATATCCTCTGGGAGTTTGTCAACCCGGGGGTTTATACGATCCGTTCCACGGAATATTCCGGACCTGAGGGAATAGATATGATCCTCAAAGATGTGGTCGTCGTAAAATGATCTTTTATTCATCAAATCCAAAAAATATATCACCATGAGTTTCATCAACACATTTATGAACGGGGAACAGGCGGCGTTCAAGCCTGAATCCCAGACCGCTCTACAGAAGATCGCGCTCCGTTTTGTAGTGGTAGGACTTATCTATTACGGGTTTGCCGCCATCGAGGGGATGATCATGCGGATCTACCAGATACAACCCATCAGTGCCATTCCTCCGGATCAGTATTTCGGTATCCTGACGGCCCATCCCCTGGTGGGGATCTTTGGCTCCTCCTATTCACTGGTTTTCGGGGCTTTTCTTTTCCTGGTGCCTTTTCTGATGAAGAAACCCATCTGGAGCGTTAAGATGGCCAATTGGTCTTTCCTGCTGGTCACTTTCGGCACACTCACCTTCTGGACGGCCGGTTTCCTGACCCATTACGCACCTCTCTACACACTTTACTGGCCCTTGCCGGCGGATTTCAGCCAGTTCACCCCGGTCGGAGGGGCCTTTTTCATCCTGGGCATTGCCCTGGTGATGGTGGGCACGGTTTTTTTCGTCATCAACATCTTCAATACGATCGTTTATACCCCCAAAGGATGGGAGAAACAACCCTCCGGGGCCCTGATCAGGGACGCTCTGGGCATCACAGGCCTGGCCAATCTCTTCAGGAAGAAAGAGAGGCAGAAGGACCATTTGGTCTCCCTCCCTGTGGCAGCCATTGCCCGTGGCACGGTGGATGTGGCGCTGAACTCCGGTATCATCCTTTTCACGGGAGTGCTGATCCTGGTGTATATGGTCGCTGCTATTTTCGGCCACTCCCTGGAGAAAACGGCCATTGATGCCCTGCTCTACAAGAACTGGTTCTGGTGGGGTCTTGACCTGGTCGCCGACGGGCTGGTGCTGATCTTCGTGGCAGGTACCTGGTACCTGCTGGCCACACTGATCACCGGGAAAAAACTTTTCATGCAGAACGTTGCCCGGGCCGCCCTGTTGCTCGAGCTGGTCGTCTCCTGGACGGTATGGTCGCACCATCTGATGTCGGACCAGGCACAGCCCGGCTTTCTGAAGATCATCTCCGGAGAGATGGTCACTGCCTTCGAGCTCTTCACCCAGGGCCTGGCCTTCTTCATCACGCTGGCCACCCTCTGGGCAGCCCGTCCGCTGAAGATGACGCCTCCGCTGAAATTCCTGCTGGGCGGTCTGCTGGGCTTTGCCCTGGCGGTGCCGGCCGGTATCATGCAGGCCGACCTGGGCCTGAACCGCATCCTGCACAATACCCAGTGGATCGTCGGGCCCCATGTTCACGTAGCCATACTGGTAGGACTTACTATGACCCTCTATGCTGCCGTTTACCTGTTGTTCCCCATACTCACCAATGGCGGGAAGCTTTACAGCGAAAAACTGGCCAATCTCCATTTCTGGGGTCATCTGCTCGGCGGTATCGGCATGGGCGCCTTCATGGGCATGGCCGGACTGAAAGGCATGCTGCGCCGCACCATCTATTTCGAGGGAGAGTTCAATATCTACATGATCCTGGCCGGGATCTGCGGAGCCCTCCTGCTGATCAGCTTCCTGATCTTCTTTTACAACATCGTCATGAGCGTGGGCGTCAACGGTGTGCTGGGCATCTTTGCCAAACCCAAAGTGGTTACGGCCGAAGCCCTGCCACCCGAAGCTTAAGAAATTCTGATCTCTGTAAAGAAAAAGGAGCCGGCCGGCTCCTTTTTTCTTTTTGCCTCTTTCTTAAAAAACAGATATCAATTCATCCTTTTCTTTTCTGTATAAGATCTTTCACATTCATGAACAAAGAGCCCCCCAGGGCCCCCAGAAAAGTGATGAGGGTCACCCGGTCTACCAGGACTGCCGGAAGATCCAGATGGAAGAGGCGTTGCAGGAGGTATTTGATATAAGAGTTGGGGAGACCGGTATAGCCCAGATGTTCCAGGATACGGAAATGCCAGTCGGTGAGGGGGCAGTAGCCCCAGCCGTAGAAGATCCCCAGCAGCGACCAGGAGACCCCGGTGAGGAGCAATGTGATCAGGTTGGCCGGCCGGGTCTTCTTCCAGATCCAGCCGAACAGGTTAAAGATCACCAGGACCAGGTGAAAGACCAGGAAAAAGATGTCTGAAATGCGATAAAAGATCTGAGACATAAGAATTTGGAGTATGGAGTATGGAGTATGGAATGTGGAGTGTGGAGTGTGGAGTGTGGAGTGTGGAGTGTGGAGTGTGGAGTGTGGAGTACTTAGAGTACTTGGAGTACTTGGAGTGCCTGGAGTTGCAAGTAAAGAGTTTCACGCATTCCCCGTCCGAACGGCCTCGGCCGGGCGGGCCCGTCCGAACGGCCTCGGCCGGGCGGGAATCATTCAAGCATTCAAGCATTCCCCGTCCGACTGCCGTCAGCCGGGCGGGCCCGTCCGAACGGACGTTCGTCCGGGCGGGAAGCATTCAATCATTTCAATCGATCCTCATTCCCAATTCATAACAATTTTCCCGATCGATTTGCGGCTCTCCAGAAACGCATGGGCGGCGGCAATCTCAGTGGCAGGATACTCTTTTCCGACCACAGGTATCAGCTTTCCTTCGGCCGCCAGGCGCACCACCTGCTGCATGGCTTTCTGCAGGATCTCCGGTTTGTGGTCGGCGATCTTCAGCATATTCACTCCAAGGACCCCTTTAGAGTTCATGATGAGTCCAACAGGATGGAGGAACCCGAAACCGAACAGCAGTTTGAGCGGGGCCAGGGGGTTTTTCAGATGGTTGAGCTGGTCGGAGGCGCCATAGGTGACGATCCTCCCGCCCACAGCCAGGATCTTGCGGCTTCTGCTGAAGTTCTTCCCTCCCACCGGATCGAAGATCACATCCGGCAGGCGTCCTCCTGTCAGGCGGGGGAGCTCTTCCACAAAGTCCTTTTCCCGGTAGTTCACGGCATATTCTACGTTTGAGTCTTTCAGGAACCGGATCTTCTCCTCCGATCCGGCGGTGCCGGCGACCGTGGCCCCTCGCATGTGTGCGATCTGGGTCAGGGCGATACCCACGCCGCCGGCAGCGGCATGGATAAGCACCAGCTCTCCTTCCCTTATATTAGCCATGTCAATGGCTGCATGCCAGGCCGTACAATACTGGGTCGCCAGGGCCGTGCCTGCCGCACCGCTAACCCTCTCCGGCAGGGGCACCACAGCCAGCTCGGGCGCCGTAACATATTGTGCATAACCCCCGAAACGGGTAAAGGCCACCACCCGTTCCCCCTCCTTCAGGGAAGCAACGTTGCTCTTTTCCACAGTTCCGACTACTTCGTAGCCCGGCACAAAAGGTGTTTTGGGCGCTTCGCGGTACAGCCCCAGGCGCGACATCACGTCGGCAAAGTTCAGACCGAAAGAGCTTACTTTGATCAGCACCTCTCCCTCCCCCGGCTCCGGGACAGGCAACTCGGTGATCCGAAAAGCTCTGTCCGCTTTTCCGTATTTAACAAGTTGTATTGCTTTCATAATAAGCCAAAAATAAGAAGGAAAAAGGATAAAAGAAAATGGAAAAATGGAACAGGGGAAATAATGATTTTTGAATGGAGAGAGAGGCTTCACGCGAAGGGCGCAAAGTGGAACGCAATGAGCGCAGAGAAAGGAAGTCGAAAAGTCCAAAGTCGAAAAGGTCGAAAAGTCGGAAGAGTGGGAAGAGTCAGAGAGGAGTTATGAGTGATGAGCGATGAGATATGAGTAAGGAGTTTTGCACTAAGCTCTAAGCACTATGCACTATGCTCTATGCCCTATGCAGATCCCCCCAGCAACCAGCAACCAGCAACCAGCAACCAGCACCCAGCACCTGATTTCAGCTTCACCAGCAGCGTCATTTCACGAGCGTAGCGAGTAAATTTCTACTTAATTTCATCCCTTTTTCCTCACCAGCGACACCACCGCCGCCGTCAGCAGCCATCCTGTCAGCACCAGGATGACGGCAGAGATAGCGGACAACAGGATATCCCTATCTGCGGCAAAACGGATCAGGTTGGCGATCATCGACCAGAGGGTGAAGATCAGGACAAAGACCATGGGCACAGCGGTGATCCAGAAATTCTTTTTCTTCAGCACCAGGTACACCGTCACCACGGCCAGCGCGAGGGCGGCGAGCAG
>JALVJE010000109.1 GCA_027028505.1 Bacteroidales bacterium | reverse complement strand
GCCTTCTGATGACCGGTCATCCTTCTTTCGGAGCCACACCTGAAAAGCCCAACATCATCTTCATCCTGGCCGACGACCTGGGTTATGGTGAGCTGGGATGTTACGGACAGAAGATCATCATGACCCCCAACATTGACCGCCTGGCCCAAGAGGGCATCAAATTCACCGATTTCTATTCGGGGCAGGCGGTATGTGCGCCGGCACGCTGCACGCTAATGACCGGCTACCATACCGGTCACGCCTACATCCGCGACAACCTGCAACCCAAAGTACGCAACCCCTATACCCCTTTCCCGGGTCAGGAACCCATCCCCGACTCCATCCTCACTATAGCCGAGCTGCTGAAGGCACAGGGCTATGCCACGGGATGCATCGGCAAATGGGGTCTGGGCAACACCTTCACGCCGGGTGACCCCGTGAAGCAGGGCTTCGATTTCTTCTACGGATACAAATGCCAGGTGCATGCCCACAATCATTATCCGGAGTTCCTGTGGGAGAACGACTCCATCGTCCACCTCCCCGGCAACAACGGCCGTACGCTGCGCGGCGCCCTGCATTCGCAGGAACTCTTCACCGTAGAGGCGGTGAAGTTCATCAACCGCAACCAAGACAAGCCTTTTTTCCTCTACCTGCCCTTTATCATCCCCCATCTCTCCATACAGACCACCGATCTGTACCTCGACATGTACAAAGGCCACGTGGAAGAGACCCCGTACAAGCACCATGGCTACCTGAAGAATCCTTACCCCCACGCCGCCTATGCGGGGATGATCACCCAGATGGATGCTGCCATAGGCCTCATCATGGAAGCCCTCCGGGGCCTGGGGCTGGAGGACAACACCATCGTCTTCTTCACCAGCGACAACGGTCCTGCCTACAACCGGCTGGGTGGCTCGGATGACAAGTTCTTCAACAGCGCCGGCGGTCTCACCGGTCTGAAAGGCTCCCTCCACGAGGGGGGCATCCGTGAGCCGCTGGTGGTATGGTGGCCCGGAAAGATCAAGGCCGGCAGGGTCAGCGACCGGCCTTTTGCCCTGTGGGATGTGCTGCCCACCCTCTGCGACCTCGCCGGCGCCCCCACACCCGCCGGCATCGACGGCATCAGCTTCCTGCCCACCCTTACCGGTCAGGGGAAACAGGTCGAACATAAGTTCCTCTACTGGGAGTTCCCTTCCTATGGAGGCCAGGCGGCCGTACGTATGGGCGACTGGAAACTGCTGATCACCAATCTGCGACGCAGGAACCAAAAACCCGAGATGGCCCTCTACAACCTGAAAAAAGACCCGGCCGAAAAACAGAACCTCGCAGACAAATACCCCGAAAAGGTGCAGGAAGCCCTCCGCATCATACAACAGCAACACACCCCTTCCGCCCTCTTCCCCTACACCCAACTGGAGAAGTTTGTGAAAGAACATTTACACCAATAATAAACTGATAATGAACAGAAGAGCATGATCCGGCCATCTCATCTACGTAGCTAACTACGTAGTTCACTACGTAGCTATATTATTATATTTATTTGATTAACAATTTATTACAACAATGATTTTTAAGAACTTTTTTTCTACTTTATCAAAAGTACGAAGATCTATCTTCCTGTTTCTCCTGGCCCTGGCCGCCACGACCGCCACAATCTCTTGCAAAACAAGCAGATCCGGAGAGGAGCAAAGGCCCAATATCCTGTGGATCGTGGCCGACGACCTGGGCACCGATCTGGGATGTTACGGGGAAAAAGCGGTGTACACCCCCAACCTGGACCGGCTGGCGGCCGAAGGGGTGAAATACACGGGTTTCTTCACGGTCACAGCCGTCTGCTCCCCCAGCCGCTCGACCCTTATCACCGGCATGTACCCGGTGAGTATCGGGTGCCAGAACCACCGCACCCGTTACAAGAAACCCCTGCCGGACGGGGTGGTGCCCGTCACCTGGCTCTTCCGCCGGGCCGGCTACTTCACCTGCAACGGCGATTTCAGGAACCGCCAGCGTCGCGGCAAGCAGGACTACAACTTCACCGCCGACAGCCTTTATGACGGCACCGACTGGAGCCAGCGCAGGGAGGGTCAGCCTTTCTTCGCGCAGGTACAGATCCATTACCCCCACCGCCCTTTCTCCCATGACACAGTGCATCCCGTGAACCCGGCGGCGGTGACCATCCCTCCTTACTATCCCGATCAGCCGCTCACCCGCAAAGACTGGGCCCTCTATCTGGAAACCATCCAGATCCTCGACCGTGAGGTGGGAAAAGTTTTGCAGCGCCTTGACAAGGAAGGACTGCGGGACAACACCATTGTCTTTTTCTTCGGCGACCAGGGACGCCCCATGGTGCGGGCCAAGCAGTTCCTCTACGACCCCGGCACCCACACTCCGCTGATCATCCGCTATCCGGCAGGACAAAAGAAAGGCACCGTGGAGGACTGCCTGGTGAGCAATGTCGATCTGGCTCCGGCCTCCCTCCGCCTGGCCGGCATCCCCATCCCTGCCTGGATGCAGGGCCTTGACTTCCCGGATCCTTCCCTGCCGCCCCGTACATGGGTCTTCACCATGCGCGACCGTCGCGACGAGACCGTCGATCGCATCCGTGCCGTACGCACAAAGAATTTCAAGTACATCCGCAATTTCCACCCCGAACTGCCTTACACACAATTCAACACCTATAAAAAACAGGCCTATCCCGTCCTCACGCTGATGCGGATCATGCACCGTGAAGGTAAGCTCACCCCCGAGCAGGACTGGTTCATGGCAGATCACAAAGCACCTGAGGAGCTGTACGACCTGACGAAAGATCCATACGAAGTACATAATGTGGCGGACGACCCCGTGTATGCCGACACCCTGCAGGAGCTCAGGGTACTTATGGACACCCTCCTCAACCGATATGACAAGGGTACCTACCCGGAAGATCCGCGGGAGACAGAATTTGCAAAAAAACTGGCCGCCAAACGCTACAAACAGATCATGAAACGCCGCGGCCTGGGTGAAAACCCCACAGATGAGGAGATCCTGGAATGGTGGAATAAGAAACTGGGGATCGATGAAGCGATGAAGAGATGAAGCAATGAAGCGATAATGCGATAATACGATGATGCGATGATGCGAAAAAATAGGGGTATTGAGAAACAGATCATCTTTGCGTCCTTTGGCGCTCCTTTGCACCTCTGCGTGAAGTCTTTAACCTCAAACCTCAAACCTCAAACCTTAAACCTTAAAAAACGTGATGGGAACCATAAAGGATCTTTTTCTTCTCCTGCTCTTAAGCCTTGTCTCCCTGGTAGCCCCGGGTCAGAAGCCCAATATCGTCTTCATCCTGGCCGATGACCAGGGGTGGCGCGATTTGGGCTACATGGGCAGCCGTTATTACGAGACGCCTGAGATCGACCGGCTGGCCGCCTCGGGGATGGTCTTCACCAACGCCTATGCCAACGCCCCGAACTGTGCTCCCACCCGGGCGGCTCTGATGTCGGGGCTTTATGCCCCCCGCACCGGCATCTACACCGTAGGTCCTTCAGAGCGGGGCAGGGCCGCTTACCGTCGCCTCATCCCCGTGAAGAACCGGACCGTCCTGGACACGGCCTTCGTGACCATCGCTGAGGCGCTGCATGCCCGGGGTTACGTATGTGCCTCCATCGGCAAATGGCACCTGGGCGACCCTCCCGATTCCGGTCCGGAAGCTCAGGGCTTCGACCTCAACGTGGCCGGCTGGCACCTGGGGCACCCCCGCAGCTATTTCTCTCCTTATCACAACCCTTATCTCCCCGACGGACCCCAGGGGGAGTACCTCACCGACCGCCTCACCAGCGAGGCGGAGAAATTCATCGAGGCCAACAAAGACCGGCCTTTTTTCCTCTACTTTCCGCACTATGCCGTTCACACCCCCCTGCAGGCCAAGGACAGTATTACGGCAGTCTTCCGGCAGCGCCCGCCCGACGACGGTCAGAAGAATGCCGTCTATGCGGCGATGATCAAAAGTCTCGACGAGAGTGTGGGCCGCATCCTGCACAAGCTCGACGAGCTGCACCTGCGGGAGAAGACGCTGGTCATCTTCATGTCCGACAACGGCGGCGTATGGGGCATCACCTCCAACGCCCCCCTGCGCGGTGCCAAGGGGATGCTCTACGAGGGCGGCATCCGGGAGCCTTTCATCGCCTCCTGGCCGGGGAAGATCACAGCCGGTAGCCGCAGCGACTACCCCATCATCGGTCTCGACCTCTATCCCACCCTGCTGGCGATCACCGGCTCACCCCGCCCGGCAGGCTTCCACCCTGACGGCATCGACCTGAGCAAACTGTTCCTGGAGGGAAAGACACCCCGCCGGCGGGCTCTTTACTGGCATTTCCCCGCCTACCTGGAACGCATGCGCGGCATGCCGCAGATGTGGCGCACCACCCCCGCCACCGCCATCCGTTATGGCGACTGGAAGCTTATCCGTTTTTATGAAACGGACAAAGAGGAACTCTATAACCTGAAAGAGGACATAGGAGAAAAAAATGACCTATCTTTACGGGAGCCGCGGCAGAAGAAAAAACTGTCGAAAAAGATGGACCGCTGGCTGCGCAGGACGCACGCGCCCCTGCCCACACAGCAGAACCCGGCCTTTGATGAAAAAGCATATCAACAACAACTGCAAAAGATAAAATCACAGAACCATGAAAAGCATTAAGCACCTCCTCCTGGCCACCGCCGTGGCCGCCCTTTTGGGTACAGGCACCTTTTCCTGCACCTCTTGTAAGAATAGCAAGAACGTCTTCAAAGACCCGCTCCCAGCCGGAGTGGAGAGGGTATGGATCGGTCCCGGTTACTGGAGCAACCCTCTTCAGGACTGGCGTCTCCATGACGGCCGCATCGAGTGTATGACAGCCGCCCGCAACCGCAATGTCAACCTCCTCACCCGCAGGGTGGATGATCCGAAGGATGGTTTTTCCTTCTCTGTGCGCATGGGCCTGCTCACAGACACCCTGAAGGTCTCCAAGCACAACTGGATCGGCATCCGCCTGGGCGCCAAAGGCAAATTCCACGATTACCGCGACGACGCGGTTTTCGGCCGGGGGCTCAACATCGGTATCACCACCGGTGGGGAACTCTTTGTGGGAGAGCCCTCCGAAAAGGTGGACAAGAACGCTGTCCTGTTGATCCCTCACCTGAAGGAAGGGGTCTCCCTGAATGCTACCGTCATAGCACAGGAAGAAGGCTATGTCCTGACGGTCCGGGTGATGGACCCGGCCACAGGCAAAGAGCTGGCCACGTTAGAGGAGCAGGATGTCCCCGCCCGCCAGCTCAGCGGCAGCCTGGCACTGGTAAGCCATTTCTCCGATCCCTCGCGCAAGCTCAATGTGCCGAGCGCCTGGTTTGACGACCTGCAGCTCTCGGGACCCGGCATCACCGCCTATCCCGACAGGGCCTTCGGTCCCATCCTCTTCGCCCAGTACACCCTCAGCCGGGGCATCCTGAAGATGACCGCCCAGCTGCCCCCCGTCGGTAAGCAGGACGGTCAGCAGGTAGCCTTAAGCGTAAAAGAGGGAAACGCATGGAAAAAAGTCGCCACCGCCCCCATGGATGCAGATGCCCGCACCGCCACCTTCCGCATCGAAGGATGGGACGACAGCCGTGACACGCCTTACCGGCTGGGCTATGAGATCACCGTCAACGGCGGCAAAAAGAAAACGTTCACCTACGACGGCATCGTCCGCAAAGATCCCCGGGATAAGGAGGAGGTCGTCGTGGCCGCCTTCACCGGCAACAGCGACGTAGGCTTCCCCAACACCGAGGTGACGGAGGCCGTAAAGAAGGTGAACCCCGACCTGCTCTTTTTCTCCGGCGACCAGATCTACGAGATCGTCGGCGGTTACGGCGTGCAGGCCAGACCCCTGGACAAGGCCATGCTCGACTATTTGCGCAAATGGTACCTCTACGGCTGGGAATACGGCGAGCTGCTCCGCAATACCCCCACCGTAGCCATCCCCGACGACCATGATGTTTTCCACGGTAACCTGTGGGGGGCCGGCGGCAAGGCCACTCCTCCCGGGACCTGGGGTATGAACGCCCAGGATGCCGGCGGATACAAAATGCCCGCCCGCTGGGTCAACATGGTGCAGCGCACACAGACCGCCCACCTGCCCGACCCCTATGATCCCACACCCGTGCTTCAGGGCATCACCGTCTACTACACCGATCTGCTGCTGGGCGGCATCAGCTTCGCCATCGTTGAGGACCGCAAATTCAAATCGGCGCCGCGCGACATGCTGCCCCAGGCAAAGATACGCAACGGCTGGCCCCAGAACCCCAACTTCAATGCTGCCAGAGAGGCCGACATCCCCGGCGCCGAACTGCTGGGCCCGCGCCAGCTGAAATTCCTCAACCACTGGAACCAGGACTGGAGCGACGGCACCTGGATGAAAGTGCTGCTCTCACAGACCATCTTCGAGAACCTGGCCACCCTGCCGAAGAACGAGATGAGCGATGCCGCCGTGCCGCGCCTGCGCATCCTCAAGCCGGGAGATTATCCTCCTGATGATGTGCCGGTGACGGACTTCGACTCGGACGGCTGGCCCCAGACAGGTCGTAACAAAGCAGTGGACGCCATACGCAAGGCTTTCGCCATGCACATCGCCGGCGACCAGCACCTGGGCAGCCTCACCCAATACGGCCTGGAGGCCTGGCGCGATGCCTCCTTTGCTTTCTGCGTTCCTTCCATCTCCAACTTCTGGCCCCGCCGCTGGTGGCCCATGGAGGGCGGACTGCACAGAGCTCCCGACGCTCCCAGGTACACTGGCGACTTCTTCGACGGCTTTGGCAACCGCATGACCGTCTGGGCTGTGGCCAACCCCGTCTATACCGGCAAAAAACCCTCGAAGATCTACGACCGCTCCTCGGGCTACGGCATCGTACGTTTCCATCGCGACACGCGCAAGATCAGGGTCGAATGCTGGCCACGCGGTGTCGACCCCACCGACCCCGCCTCCAAAGAGTATCCCGGCTGGCCCTTCACCTTCAGCCAGGAAGACAACTACAACCGGAAGGCTGCAGGCTGGCTGCCCAAAGTGACCGTCACCGGCATGAACGATCCGGTAATAAAGATCTATGACGCGGAAAACAACCTGGTCTATGCATTGCGAATGAACGGCAACACCTTCTCTCCCAGGGTTTTCAAAGAGGGCACCTATACCCTTGTAGTCGGAGATGAGGGTAATTTCAAAAAATACGATGGGCTGGTGCCGGGGAAGGAGAAGGATGGGAAGGAGATGAAGATCAGCTTCTAAGAATAAACTTATGATTTTGGTGCTGGCTTTGCCCGCCGAAGTCCCGACAGTCGGGACGCAGGCGGGGTGCCGGGTAAAAAAAACAGTATGATCATGAAGAAAAATGTAGTATTACTGTTACTCTCGTTGTTATTTGACATTTTGTCTGTCTCCGCACAGGAGCAGCGGCCTCCCAATATTATTGTCATCATCTCCGACGATGCAGGGTATGGGGATTTCTCGGTGCAGGGGTCAAAGCAGTTCCACACGCCCCACATCGACTATCTTGCCAACAGCGGCATCCGTTTCCTGCAGGGTTATGTCACCGAGTCGGTCTGCAGTCCCTCGCGTGCCGGCTTGCTGACAGGCCGTTACCAGCAGCGTTTCGGTCATGAGTACAACATCGGTTCGCATCAGCCCAGCGACTGTCCGGACTACATCGGCATGCGCACCGACCAGATCACCCTGGCCGACGCCCTGCACACCCTGGGCTACCACACCGGCGCCATCGGCAAATGGCACCTGGGATCGCTGGACAAATACCATCCCCTCAACCGGGGCTTCGACGAGTTCTTCGGCTTCCGCGGCGGCGGCGCCCACTACTTTGGCCAGGGACAGAAATATTTCAACATCGAGCGGCAGATGGATACGGTGCGTGTGCCGGTGGATTATCTTACCGACGCCTTCGGCAACGAGGCCTGCCGCTACATCGAGCGCAACAGGGAAAAGCCTTTCTTCCTGTACCTGGCTTTCAACGCGGTCCACACGCCCATGGAAGCGCGCGAAGATGATCTGGCGCCCTTTGCCTACATCACGGAAAAACAACGCCGCATCCTCGGCGGCATGACGAAAGCCCTCGACAGGGCCGTGGGCAACGTGCTGCAGACGTTGCAGGACAACCACCTCACCGGCAATACGCTGGTATGGTTCATCAACGACAACGGCGGCAACACCGGTCTCAACGGCGCCTGCAACGCCCCCCTCAACGGCAAGAAAGGTACCCTCCTGGAGGGCGGCATACGCGTGCCTTTCTTCGTGCGGTGGCCGGCCGGACTGCCCCGCCACACCACCTACGACAAGCCGGTGAGCTCGATGGATATCTTCGCCACCTCGGTGGCTGCCGCCGGCGGCGACGCACAGAAGATCGTGGACAGCCTGGCACAGGCACGCTTCCCCGCGGAGTGGGCCCGCGTGGAGAAAAGAAAGAGACCCCGCGCCGGCGAGGGCTGGCAGCTCGACGGCGTCAACCTGATCCCTTACCTCAAAGGCACAAAAGAAGGCTCCCCCCACCCGCGTCTCTGTTGGCGCAGGGCCGCCGTGGCTGCCATACGCGACGGCGACTGGAAACTGATACGCATGCCCGACAGACCTCCCCTCCTGTACAACATCAGCGAAGACATGTCCGAACAGCATGATCTTTTCCGGGAAGAAAAAGATACGGCCGAGAGGCTCATGAAAGAGCTCTTCGAATGGGAGAAGCTGCTGGCCCATCCCGCCTGGCGCACCGATCCCTTTTGGATACAGTACAACATAAAACTGTATGACAAGAAGTATGATCTGACACAGCCGGAAGGAGAGGAACGATGAACGATGAACGTCGAAGGTCTAAGTCTAAGTGTCGGAAAAGTCAGAAAAGTGGGAAGAGTGGGCTTAGAGCAATGAGAGATGAGAGATGAGAGATGAGCTAAAAGCCCCGAAGGGGCGTATGCAACCAGGATCGGGCGCAGCCCGATCATTAAGGACCAAGGATACAATAGCCCTGAAAGGGCGAAAGCAGACAGAAGGTAGAAGGGAGTATGCCTGTTATCCGAGGCGGGAATAATGAATTTTGAAATTTGGATTTTGAAATTTCACGCAGAGACCGCAAAGGAGTGCGCAGTGCTCGCAAAGATAGGGAGTCAGAATCCACCTTTTACTGTAATGTATTATCCCTGAAAATGATTATTTTTGTATAAAAAGAACGCAAGATGAATATTCAAACGGAAAAACTGGGATTGATCGAGTGGATCTCAAAACTTAATGATGCTACAGTCATTCAAAAGCTGAAAAAAATAAAAGAGGATTATACCCACTCTGAAGACTGGGGGGACTCCCTGAAAAAAGAAGAACTTGAATCCATCCAACGGGGATTAAAGGATCTTGAAGAAGGCAGGATCCATACCCATGAAACTGCTCGTAAGGTCTATGAAAAATACTTATAAGCTGATCTGGTCTGACGAAGCGTTGCAAAATTTGAAAAGCATCATTGATTACCTTGAGCAACACTGGACTGAAAAAGAGATCAAAAAGTTTTCCCGTTTACTTGACAGGCAATTGGAACTGATCCAAAAAAATCCCCTTTTATTTGCAAAGAGTGACAAATTAAAAAATATCAGAAAGTCTGTATTATCAAGTCAGACCACAATCTACTACGGGATCATAAAGCATGAGATTCACATCGTTACTTTGTTTGATAACAGACAAAATCCGGATAAATTGAGGGATATCTGACTGGCTCATCAACTTTAACTTCATTCATCCAGTGTCAAAAACTTCATGTTACTTGTCAATATTGACATGATAATAGTGATCCTCTTCTGTCTCCGGTTTCGCGGATTTTTATAGTTTTGTCCCCCGGTATCAAAAAAACGGATCCTATGCAACTCTTCAGAAAGACTTTTTTATCTGCCCTGGCCCTGACCATAGTGCTGGGGATCTCCTCCTGCACGAAAGAAGGACCGGGGGGCAACGGCACCATCACCGGCAAGGTGACCGTCCATCTTTTCGATAAGGATTTCCGGGTCATGCAGGGCAGCTACCCTGCCCCCGACGAAGATGTGTACATCACTTACGGCACCGGGGACGATGTTTCGGACGACACCAAGACCGGCCCGGACGGCACCTTCCAATTCAGATTCCTCAACAAAGGCACCTATAAGGTATTTGCCTATTCGGAAGATCCGCTCTCCTTTCCTTCCGGTATCAAGACGGTGGAGAAAGAGATCTCCCTGCCCTCGGGCAAGAGCAAGGCCGACGCAGGTGAGCTGATCATTTACAAGAGCCTGGATGTGGACGAGGGACATGCTCTGCTGAAAGGCAAGGTGTATCAGATCAACTGGTCCAAGGGATATGCCTACATCATCGATACCACCTTCGCTTACGATGAGCCGGTCTATCTGATCTATGAGGATGATGCCACCTACAGTGAGAGAAAGCGCGTACTGGATGACGGCACCGTGGCTTTCCCTAACCTGATCATGGGACACTACAAAGTCGTCGTCTATGGTAAAGACCCCAACAACGATGGAGCGACCGTTCCCGTAGCGGTCACCCTCACCATCGACAAGCCTTTCCAGCAGGCCGACTTCGGTAAGATCTACATCAACAAGAAAAAATAGTCCAGGCACAACCCACCGCTATGAGGATCCTTCGAAGAACTCTTCTTGTATTTATTTTCCTGGGGCTTTTGTCCCCCCTGCTCAGGGGACAGGAAACAGGAGAATGGGTCAGTGCCGGGATCAACTTCAACCTGCCGAAGAAGTTCTCTTTCAAGGTCGTCAACAGCGAACGCTTTATCAATACAGGCCTCGGTTTGGTCAAGTTCCTCTTCCAGTTCGAGGGTGGGTACAAGATCAGCAAGCATTTCGATGTGGCCCTGATCTACCGGACGGCCTGGCGCATAGAGAACGACGGGGCCTTCCATTATCGCGACAAGCTGATGGCCGAGTTCAGCGCTGACCAGTCGCTGGGACGCTTCGGCTTTACCAACCGCCTACGCTACCAGCGGCGCACCAGGAGCTATGGGAGTGATGAATGGTCCCACATCCCTTTGCAACATATCCGCGACAAGGTTACGGTGGATTATGATATCAAAAAAAGCAAATTCACCCCGGCTGTGTTCTGTGAGGTGTTCTTCCCGCTGTATCCTTTTAAGACACGCACTATCGACGAGATCAGGTTGGGCGCCGATGTGAAATACAAGTTCAACAAACACAACGCTGTCAAAGGAGGCGTGATGATGCAGAACGGCGTCGTCGGTCTGCCCATCAGCACGGTGTGGTTCAGGATGGGATATACTTACTATCTGAAGCTCTAAGAGTTCACAGTTCACAGTTCAGAGTTCAGAGTATCGAGTATCGAGTTATTTCATTCGAGCTTCAAGCATCACCATTCGAGCTTCCTCACCCTGCACCTTTCTCAATATTTCTTATCTTCGTGCCGGAATTATGGAACAGGATTTTCAGGAAAACATCAGCAAGGAGGAGGTGATGAACCTGCCCATTGGCAGGTATGAGGGTGAGATCGTATGCATCGACAGCCGCCGGAAGCTGCAAAAGGTCTTGCCTTCTCTCTGGCAGGAGCGGAGCCTGGGCTTTGACACCGAGACACGTCCCTCTTTCAAAAAAGGTCACATCAATTCCCTCGCGCTTATCCAGCTGGCCACCTCCGGCCGGGCCTGGCTCATCCGTCTCAACAAGATCGGCTACGACAAAGATCTGTGGCGTCTTCTCTCCGATGACAAATTGCAGAAGATCGGCATCGGCCTGCAGGATGACATCCGCAAGCTGCGCGAGATCCATGACTTTGAGCCGGGCGGCTTCATCGAGTTGCAGGAGTTCGTGAAGGATTTTGGCATCGAAGATAACTCGCTGGTGAAGATCACCGCCCAGGTACTGGGGTTCCGGGTGTCCAAATCGCAGCAGCTCTCCAACTGGGAAGCAGAGAAGCTCACGGAGAAGCAGCAGAAATATGCAGCCACCGACGCCTGGGTATGTTACGAGATCTACCGGAAACTTAACACCTCCCCCGCATGAGCCGCACGAGGATCATCCTGAAGTCGGGCAAGGACCAGTCGCTGCACCGTTATCATCCCTGGGTTTTCTCCGGCGCCATCAAAAAGATCGCGGGTCCTGTCACCGAGGGTGACCTGGTGGACGTGGAGGACAACAAGGGCAATTTCCTGGGTACCGGTCATTACCAGCCCGGCAGCATCGCCGTGCGCATCCTCTCCTTCGAGCCGGTCGAACCGGACGAAGCTTTCTGGCGCAGCCGTCTGGCGGAGGCCCTGGCGCTGCGTCGTGAACTGGGTCTGGCCGGCAACGAGGAGACCAATGTCTACCGCCTCGTCTTCGGCGAAGGCGACCGCCTGCCGGGACTCATCGTAGATCATTACAACGGGGTCCTGGTGATGCAGTTCCACTCAGTGGGCATGTACCTGCTGCGCGAGACCTTCGCAGGTATCCTGCAGGAGCTTTACGACG
>JALVJE010000108.1 GCA_027028505.1 Bacteroidales bacterium | reverse complement strand
CGCCATCCACGTAAGAGGTGGGGTCTGTCACAGGATACAGCTCCACACGCCGCGGCGCCCAGACGACCATACCGTTGCTGACGACCGACCGGTCATGCACGATCACCGTGATCCTGCGAGGCTCACTGTGAAGACTGTGATCGACACGACCGTATGTATATTCGAACAAATTGGCCAGGTATTGTGCCCTATCCGAATAATCTTTCGGAAAAAGGATCCTGTAATGATCCGTGTCAATACGGTACCATCTCAGGGAAGCCGGGTCCTGACCGTTGTTGTAGAACTGAGCATACCCCTCCTTCGGGAAGATCAGCATGCAGAACAACAGCATCCACACTGTCTTTCTCAGAACCACCCGGAAACGTATTGTTTTCCTCATCTTCTCAGCATCTCCTTTTTTATCCGGCCCGGCCGGCTTTGCCTTCCGCGGAGACCGGGACGGCCTTAAAAAACGTGGGGCAACGGATCTTTGATGCGTAATTTGGGTTAATTTTCGGACATCCCGTAAAAAAGCGTTATTTTCGCCCTTAAATTTAAAATATTTCGGTCAATTTTTGGTTTCCTTTTAAAACCCGGCATAACAGATATGAACAAATACAAACGCATCAACAACATCACCGGATGGGTGGTTTTCGGTATCGCTGCTTTTGTTTACCTCTCCACGATCGAAGCCACGGCCAGTCTATGGGACTGCGGAGAGTTCATTGCCACCGCTTTTAAGCTGGAGGTAGGCCATCCTCCGGGAGCGCCTTTCTTCCTTTTTCTGGCACGTTTTTTCACGCTTTTTGCCGGCAAACCCGAGCTGGCTGCCCGTATGGTCAACTCCATGTCGGCGCTGGCCAGTGCCTTTACCATCCTCTTCCTCTTCTGGACCATCACCCACCTGGCTCGTAAGATCGTGGGAAAAACAAGCGAGCTGACCACCGGCCAGACCATCGCCATTATGGCCAGCGGCGTGGTCGGCGCCCTCGCTTACACTTTCTCCGACTCTTTCTGGTTCTCTGCTGTTGAAGGAGAGGTATATGCCACCTCCTCCCTGTTCACAGCTATCGTCTTCTGGGCGATCCTCAAATGGGAGGAATCCACCGACCCCCGCCATGCCGAACGGTGGCTGATCCTCATCACTTACCTGATCGGCCTCTCTATAGGTGTACACCTGCTCAACCTGCTGGCCATCCCCGCCATCGTCCTGGTCTATTATTACAAAAAGTACGATCCCACCCCAAAGGGAACCGTGATCGCTCTCGTCATATCTTTTGTGCTGGTGGTCCTGATCATGTACGGCATTATCCAGGGATTGTTCAAGGTCTCTTCGCGGTTTGAGCTGTTCATGGTCAATACCCTGGGATTGCCTTACAACAGCGGGCTGACCCTGCACATGCTGCTGCTGGCGGCCAGCCTCATCCTGGGGATCTATTACATCCTGAAGAACAAAGACCTTAAGAAAACGCTGATCTTCGCCGGCACAGCGGTCGTGCTGTCGGGCATGCCTTTCCTGACCTCCTCGATCTTCACGGACCTGATCATCGCAGCCCTCCTCGTGTGGGCCGTGGTCGCCCTGGGGAAAAAGAACCAGCGTATGCTGCTCACGCTGCTCACCTCCCTGACCATGATCCTGATAGGCTACTCCTCCTTCGCCATGATCCTGATCCGCTCCAATGCGGATCCCCCGCTCAACGAAAACAAACCGGACAATGTTTTCTCCTTCCTCTCTTACATCGACCGCGAACAGTACGGCACCCGGCCCCTGTTCTTCGGACAATACTACAACACCCCCATCACAGGGGTGAAGAACGGCAAGCCCACCTATGTTCAGGAAAACGGCAAATACGTGATCTCCCAATATGCAGCCTCATACGAGTATGATCCCAAAGGGATGACCATCTTCCCAAGGATGTACAGCAACCAACCGGACCATATCAAGGTTTATAAACAGTGGGGCCACATCAAAGGGAGGCCGATCCAGGTGAGGGAAAGAGATGGCACCACCAAAACGATCATGATCCCCACTTTCGGCGAGAACCTGCGGTTCTTCTTTACCTACCAACTGGGATTCATGTACGGCCGTTATTTCATGTGGAACTTCTCCGGACGGCAGAACGATATCCAGGGCCTGGGAGGACCGCTGGAAGGCAACTGGATCAGCGGCATCCCTTTCTTCGATAAGAACAGGGTAGGCCCTACCGATAACCTGCCGGCCAAATTTGCTCAGAACAAGGGAAGGAACGTATACTATATGCTGCCTTTCCTGCTGGGACTTATCGGTCTGTTCTTCCACTGGAAACGACACCCCCAGGATTTTCTGGTCGTGATGATGCTGTTCTTTATGACCGGCATAGCCATCGTGATCTATCTTAACCAAACCCCCAACCAGCCCAGGGAAAGGGACTATGCCTATGTAGGGTCTTTCTATGCCTACAGCATATGGATCGGTCTGGGCGTACTGGGCCTGTTCTACCTGCTGAAAAGGGTACTTTCGGAAAAGATCAGTGCCATCGTGGCCGGATTGCTCACACTCGGCGTGCCTGCCCTGATGGGACAGCAGAACTGGGACGATCATGACCGTTCGGGACGGTACACCGCCCGTGATCTGGCCTATGATTACCTCAATACCTGCGAAAAAGACGCTATCCTCTTCACCAATGGCGACAATGATACCTTCCCCCTCTGGTACATCCAGGAAGTGGAGGGGGTCCGTACCGATGTCAGGGTGGTCAACCTGATGCTTTTCAACACCGACTGGTACATCGACCAGATGAAAAGAAAAGTGTATGAATCGGATCCCTTGCCGCTGACACTGGACCGGAAAAAATACCTGGACGGTACCAACAACCAGATCTACCTGGTGGATAATAAAAAGGTGAAGGGATACCTGAACCTGCGTACGGCCATCGATTTTCTGGCCAGTGACAACCCCGCCTCCAAATTGCAGCTGCAGGACGGTCGTTCCATCGACTTCCTCCCGGCCAAGAAGTTCAGTATACCGGTCGACAGCGCCACGGTGGTTTCCAACGGTACGGTCGCTCCTGCGCTTGCCGGTAAGATCGTCCCGCAGGTACAGATCGATCTGAGTAAGAAGACCTACATCATGAAAAGCACGATGATGGTCATGGACCTGCTGGCCCATTTCAACTGGCAGCGACCCGTTTATTACGTGACGGGCCGTCACGATGATGCCATGGGCATGGAAAACTACTTCCAGCTCGAAGGGTTCGGATACCGGCTGGTTCCCATAAAAACGGAAAACTCCGACAATTACATCGATTATGGCCGCGTCAATACGGAAAGACTGTATGATAATCTCATGAACAAGTACCGCTGGGGAAGGATGAACGCTCCGGATGTTTACCTTGATTATTATACACGGAGGACCATCTCCATCATCAAGGTCCGGAACATTTTTGCACGACTGGCCAAGGCGCTGGTACAGGAAGGTAAAAAAGACTCCGCCATTGCCGTTGTGGACCGCAGCATAGAGCTGCTGCCCAAAGACAAAATGCCTTACAGTATCTTCACCATCGGACAGATCGAAGCATATTATGCGGCCGGGGCACAGGCAAAAGCCGACAGCCTGGCTCTCGATTATGCCGGCGATCTGAAGGACGAGATGAATTATTATTTCTCCTTCCCGGCCGAGATGAGCCAGTCCCTCGACTACCAGAAAAAGGTCAGCCTGCAGATCCTCCAGCAGATCGCCGTCACCTGCAAGAAATACAATGCGACCCTGGGGAAAAAGCTGGAAGACGAAGTAAACCAGTACTACAGCCTCTACCTCCAGTCAGCGGGGATACGGCGTAATTGAACTTCGTAAAAACAGGGAGTCAGGAACGGGAGGAGGCCCGTACCACCTCTTTCTTATCGAGAAACTCTCCTACGGTCTTCAGCAGGGTGTGGGGAAGTATGGGTTTGGTAAGATACGCATCACACCCGGCCATATAGGATTTCTCCCGGATCTCCCGCGAAGCATAAGCCGTCACAATGACAACAGGGATCTGCGGGTATTTCTCCTTGACAAAGCGCGTGGCATCGATACCGTTTTTCAGGGGGATCAGGATGTCCATCAGGATGATATCGGCAGGATGGTCTTCACTCTCGACATAATTGACGAACTCAACCCCGTTCCGGATCCATACGATCCGTATACCTGTTTTCTTTAAAAGGGATTCGAAATACTGGTATCCCGCTTCATCATCCTCTACAATGATGAGCTTTTTGTCTTGCCAGTCCTGACCGAGATCGTTGTTTATCACCGGGTTATGGAGTTATGCATATAACTTTATTCCGGAACTTAAAATATAAAAGATCCCGATTCAAAAAATACTCTTTTGAAACAATTTATTCACACACCTCTGTTAATAACTTTGCAATAAACTGAAATACCAAAAGATACAAAGACGGTAAATGTTCATCTTTTATCAGAAGCAACCACCCCTCTTCGCATGACATTGTCGCACCGGTTGACAAAATTCTTCAGGATGAATGTGCGACCGGACCGTGGGTGGAACACATACAGGTCTTCTCCTTTCAGCTCATAGTTGGTCTCCTTGCTGATCTCCCGGCCGTTTACATACAGATAGTAAACGCCGTCACGTGTGGCCCTCCACCGGACTTTCAGGTCTCCCGTAAATACCGGCTCCTTCGTGACACTGTTGCCGGCCGTGACAGGTACCACAGGAGCGCTGAAAGTCTTATCTGTCGGATAGATCTCTCTCCATCTGTTATCCAGATACTTTGAAACATTTTTAATGAAGTAATGTGCATCATTGCCGGGATAGTAGATCTGCAGGTCTTTTTTATTGTTCTCCAGGGATACCTGTATCTTGGTGCTCACATCCTCCACCCCCACGACAAACCACAGATTTCCTTTACTGTCAGCCCTCCATTTCGCCTTGTAACGCGCATCGAAGGCTGCCTGCGTCTCAATACCTGTTGCCACTCCTGCAGGGTTCTTTTCCAGCGCTTTCTCCGTCTCACTGGTCTGATAATAATCGGCCACCGTCACCGGGAGCTTTTCGGCCGGACGGTACCGGTTGTCACGGTTTTTCCAATAATTACGTAACAGGTACCTTTCGTAGGTTTCGGGATCTTCGGCGATCAGATCATCCCCGAAAGGATAGGTCTTGGGGTCGATGATCTCCCGGCCGTCTTTCTTCAGCACGATATTTTTCGTATCGGCTTTCCAGAACGTTCCCTTTTCACTTACCGGCGCTCCCTTGCTGGCAAAATAGGCGGTCATCTGTTCCTGGGTGGGCTTGAAATAAAAATCTCCCGTCAGCGAGGAGGACTCCCAGGGCACCTGCTGGTTATCGCTTTTCCGCATCACCTCGATACGTACATTCTTGAAAACATCCTCGATCTTCAGCCCCGGACGCTGTATCTGGTACAATAATTCCTGGGTGTAGAGTCCGTTCACGCCCGAGCCGTCCAGGGCGGTTTTCCCCGGGGAGGTGGCATAGGCAATGATCGTGCCGGCAGGAGCGTTCATGCTCACAAGGCCCTGACGCGTCGAACGGAAAGTCCTGGCAAATGGGTTGTTGCGGCAGGCATCCAAAACGATAATATTGACCCGCGAATCTGCCGCATCCATCAAAGCCACAACAAAACCTGCATCCACACACTCATATTCCACCTCCTCCTCACTGTTGATCTGAGCATTCACCGGCACAAGGAAATTATAACCGTCCTTCTGTATGCCATGCCCGGCATAATAGAACATCCCCACATCGTAATCTTTCAGCTTCTGACCGAATTCCCGGATCACACGTTTCATCTCCGTCTGATTGGAAACATTCTCCCGCAATATAACATCAAACCCTACATTTCGCAGGGCACGGGCCATCGACCGGGCATCATTGACCGGATTGGGCAGGGGACCGGCCAGGTAATCCCCGTTGCCGATCACCAGGGCAAGCCGTTTATCAGGAACATTTTCCTGGGCCGGTAACATTCCTTCGGACAGCCCCGTAAACAGAAGCATTATCAATACCAATAACCTTAATTGTACCATAAACGCTTTGTTTTCCTGATAAATATTTTATTTATTTGTTTGATAATATGATGGTTGTAAGTTACAAAATTTTCTTTTTATCTCTATACGGGATTGTTACAAATATGTTATCAAATATATTCCTTTGCCAGATCGAGCGATTTGCTTAATATTGTTGATAAATCAAACCCGACCCTTATGAAAAAACGAATCAGCCTCTTCCTGCTTTTCTTTCTGACGGTCTCCTTCTCTGTAGTATTCCAGGGCCTGGCCCAGCAAAAGGTGGAGCTTCCCGAACTCAAACAGAAACAAAAAGGCATTTATGCCCGCATCAGCACCGGCATCGCCACGGGGAAGACCAATTACCGGGATGCTTATGATATCAAAGGGATCCCCGTCCCCCTGATCTTCCAACTGGGATATCAGACCGGATCAAGTGTCGCCATCTATTTCAATTATGATGTAATGTTCATAGTGAATCCCGAAACCAGTGGAAACTCCGCTGCCGACCTGATGACCGTTCCTCAGGTGGGCGGCGGTCTCTCTTTTTATTTCGGGAAAGGGAAGAATTATATCTTCGCTGACGGGAACATGGCTTCTACCCGCCTGCTCATCGACGAAGAGGTATATGCAACTAACCCCGGCTTCGGCCTGAACGTGGGATGGGGATATGACCACAACCTGGTCAGACACATGAGCATCGGGGGAACGATCTTTTATCATTACAGCTCCATGAAAGACAAAGACGATCTGGAATCCCCTCTTACCAACAATTATCTGGGGGTCTGCCTCTCTTTCCGCTTCGGCAAATAAGCCGGAACCCCTCCGTTTTCACCTCCCCTTGCTTTCAGGATTTTTTCTGAAATTGTTTTATCTTTGCCCTCCGCTTCCGGTCCCATAGTTCAACGGATACCTGCCTGTCGGTAGGCAGGGAATAGTGGTTCTTTGATTTATTTTTATTTTTTTGATAACTTGAATTATGATATTTCGGCCCCGTAGTTCAACGGATAGAATAGCGGTTTCCTAAACCGTAGATACAGGTTCGATTCCTGTCGGGGCTACAAATTTTCCATTTCTTTCGCCATGTCTCATGAAACTTTTACTGTCTATGCATTGATTAGCGAAGTTGATGGTAGAATCTATGTGGGCTTCACAAAAGATCTGGAAAACAGGATAAAAGAGCACAATAGAGGAAAAACCAGATCTACAAAAGGTTTTAGACCCTGGAAATTGCTATATCAAGAAACCACCTATACAAGATTGGAAGCAAGAGCTCGTGAAAAATATTTAAAGTCTGGTATTGGTAAAGAATTTTTGAAAGGTATTGCTGCTAATGGAGATACTCCATAGGCTTCTTATTATTTTAATTTAATGTTGACAAATAGTTTTCCATAGATACAGGTTCCCTGCCTGCCGGCAGGCAGGGAGTCCTGGTGGGGCTACAAAATTTCTTTCCAATAAATCACTTTTTCAGTTCATCTTTGTAATATAACCATCCTGCAACCGATCTGCATGGCAATCCGGAAAAATTTTTCACCTTTCCTCACCTCCTGCACCTGCTGTCCGCGCCACTGCGGTATCGACCGCCTGGCAGGAGAGACCTCCTATTGCCGTACAGGAGCTCAGGCCCTGGTTGCCCACAGCGGCCTGCACCATGGGGAAGAGCCGCCCATCTCGGGCACACGCGGCTCCGGTACCATTTTCTTTGCCGGCTGTAACCTGCGATGCGTTTTCTGCCAGAACTGGCAGATCAGCCAGCGTTTCACCCCCGCCGCTGTCCGCGGGATGACCCCCTCTGCCCTGGCAGATGAAATGCTCCGCCTGCAGGAGGCGGAGGCCCATAACATCAATTTCGTCTCCCCGTCACATGTGATCTGGCAGATGGCCGACGCCATCCTCCTGGCCCGCGAAAAAGGACTCGTCCTGCCCGTGGTATACAACTCCGGAGGTTATGATGAGGTAGCAGCCCTTCGTGAGATCAGCGGGCTGGTGGACATCTTCCTGCCCGACATCAAATACATGGAAACAGAACCGGCCCGCCGTTATTCCGGGGCTGCCGATTACCCGGAGGTCATCCCGGGAGTGTTGCGGGAGATGTTCGATCAGACCGGGCCGCTGCAGACAGATGAGGCCGGGATCGCAGTCAAAGGGCTTCTCGTCCGCCACCTGGTGCTGCCGGGCCTGACGGAAAACAGCCGCAAATGCCTGGAAGCCGTCGCTGAGATCTCCCCGCAGATCCCTGTCAGCCTCATGTCGCAGTACTCCCCGCAACACAATGCCCGACGCTTCCCGGAGATCGACCGCACCCTCCGCCCGGAAGAATATCACGAAATGGTGGACCACGCTCTCTCCCTGGGTTTTGAGACCCTCTTTACCCAGGACATCTCCAGCCATGACCATTATCTGCCTGATTTCGACAGGGAAGAGCCTTTTGTCTGAAACAGGTTATAAATTGTAAACGATTCCTTCCGGGATGCGCAACACGACCCGTGTACCGGCCGGACGGCCTTCATCATCATACAGATCAATGATCTCACGTTCGATCTTCTGCCGGTTGTATTTGTTGATCAAGGTGTAAAACTGTTCTGTGACTTTCAGTCCCAGATGGGTGGATCGTTGGTTCAGCTCCCGGGCCTTTTCCCTGCCAATGCCATTGTCCTCAACCTCGATGGTAAGGATATGGTTCACACAGGAGATACGGATCCAGATGCGGCCCTCCTTTTCACTGTGCATGAGCCCGTGCTTCAAAGCATTCTCCACATGGGTCTGTATGATCATGCGGGGTACCATTTCTGACATATTGACCCCGGGTGAAACAGTAATATCAAAATGAAGATCCCCTTTCATCCTGAACTTTTGCAGTTCCAGGTAATTTTTCACAAAGTCCAGCTCTTCACCAAGGGTATGGGCGATCTTGTCGGAACTCTCCAGGATCTTCCGGATCAGCCCAGAGAAACGTACGAGATAATCATAGGCCGCCTCTTTCTCCTCCGTGTAAATGAGAGTGCCCAGAGAGGTGATCGCATTGAAAGTAAAATGCGGGTCCAACTGGTTCTGGAAAGAGCGCAACTGCAACTCATAGATCCTGCGCTGCGTATCTGCCACTTTCAGGCGCCGGTATTCCCGGACCTTATCGGCCAGGTAGAAAAGCAGATATACAAACAGGGCAAAAACAAGATAAAAAAGGAACCAGTACCGGTAGGCAAAAGTCTTCCCGTACCTGAAGAACGAGGTATAACCACCCCCGTCCAGGGCCAGCAGAGGAGGATCCTTTCCGTTTCTCATCACGGAAAATACCGGGTCAGGCGCACCATGCCCCACCGTAAACCGGAGAGCGTGCCGGAGGTCATGACTGGTGACCATAAAATCATTCCGGGTTTTCCCTTTAAAAATATATTCCGCAACGCCATCTCCGTCCAGATCCATGGACCAAAACCTTACTTCGTCATAGGACCCCGGAAGACGGTAATACGGCTTCGGTGTCAGGGAGGTATCGATCCTGAACACCTCTCCGTCCGAACCGACCAGGAATACATGATCACTCCCACCCTCCGGGGTGATCACCGAATACTGGGACGAGGAGAGGTTCTCTGCCTTTCTTTTCTTCAGGATCTTTCCATCCCCGTTCAGGAGCAACATCAGGGAAGGATAGCCCTCCCTCCCCCGGTAATGATGAAAAACGAACAGGTGATCCTCTTTCTCTCCCCGGATCACGCCCGTATACAATGATGAGGGATACTTATTGAAACGCATGGGAGGGAATTTAAAACGAAGATCCGGGGTAAAAACTTCCAGCCAGTTGTAATAGTCGCTGTAAGGTATGGGGTTGCTGGCTGTGGTGTCACAGTTCCCGGGAGAGAAGGTCCGGCCGAAGATCTCCGGCTTTCCGTCCCTGTCCAGATCCCACATACGGGGGTCAAAAGCAGGTACACAGGCCCGGGGCGAGGCAAAAAGCGTGTCCCTGACCATATTGTAAGCATAATACCGCCGGGAACGCGTGGTAAAACCGCAGCTGATGCTGAAATAGATCTCTTTGAACCCATCCCCGTCCTGATCATACAGAAAACCGGGATACACTTTGAAATCATACCTTTCCTTTTCACGGTAAACCTTTGCGATCTGCAGGTCCCGGAACAGGATCTTCCCATGGAGGGGATCCACACAATGCATCAGTATAGAATCGTTATTAAGCGAAAAAAGAATGATCTCATCTTGATTGTCCCCGTTGATGTCGCCGATGAAAGGATGGTCCATCCGCCCCCAGGCTCCGTCAAAATTCCATTGATCAATGATCTGATCTTCCGGAGTATAAACGATCATTCCGACCTGGTCCCTAATGATCAGATCTTTCAGGAAATCTACCCTCTCTGTTACCCCGTCATGGTTCAGATCGACATAGTAATGGAAAGATGTAGGACCGGAATTGAGATGCTCTTCCGCTTTGATCCTGTATTTTCCGGCCAGGACCAGTAAAAGGACCACGAACAATGCACCCAGGATCAGGCTTGTCAGAGGGGGGATCAGCTTTTTCTTAAGGTCTGGTGTCATACCGGTAATTTTTTGCACATCTTTTTCACCCGGCACGGATCATATCATCCACTCTAAAAGAAGTTCAAATTTAAACGAAAATATTAATCCCAGATTACGCATTAGGAAGCTGAAAATTAGCTGAACTAATGCGTTAGCTGGGGTTAACCCCGATCTAGGAGTTCACGGTTTTGGTGTAAGCCAAAACCGATGAAATCCTTAATCGATCAGCAATGAAAAGCGCTTGCGATTTTCTATTGCTGATTCTGGGTTAATTGATAAAAAATGTTCCAACATTACAGCCCCGTCAGGTAGACAGGAACATGACAATATTTTCCGCGTCCGGATCCGGCCTCTCATTTTTCGGCTGATGTTTGCCATTTCGGTATATTTTTTGTCCTTTTGAGGAAAGATTTTAAACTTCCTGATTATGCTGATAAAACATATTGCCCAAAATGTCAAGAAAGGATCATTATTGTTCCTGTTCCTGTTTTCCGGGATGGTCCTGCATGCACAGGAGCAGGAGATCATCAAGTTCCTGGATGATTTCAGAGTGAACCAGGAGATTACCAACCCGGCTGCGGGGGTTATCTCCTCCTATGAACAGATACAAGGGTCGCCTTATCTTTTCCCCGATTACCGGGAAGCGTTCATCGTCATGGACGATAACTCGCATTACCACGGCAAGTTGCGATATGATCTCTATACTGATGAGATGGAGTTTCAGGTCAAAGGGCATACCTATTGGATCACTCCCCGGGAGCGGGTCAAAAAGATCACCCTGGACAATAGAACATTTATCTTCCTGAAAACCAAAGGGAACAAAAAAGGAAGTTATTATGAACTGGTCGTCGACGGGCCCTGCCGTTTACTGGCCCGGCACCTTATCACCTTCCATGAAGCTGAAGAGGCCAAACCCTACCAGGATCCCAAACCGGCCCGTTTTGAAAACAAACATACCCTCTATTATCTGCAGAGAAATAACGATCCCGGAACCCTGGAACTGGTCAGGAACAAAAAATCCCTGCTCACCTTCCTGCAGGACCATGCTCAGGAGATCGGCAAATTCATCAAGAAAGAGCATCTCTCCGTCAACCGTGAAGAGGATCTGAAAAAGATCATCACCTATTACAACGGCCTCCTTTCACAGTAAAGAGCAGGCCATAGGAGAGCCGCCTGACAAGGATCATTCTTCCTCCGGTTCCCAGTCGCTGATCACTACCTTGGAGCCATATTTACGGATCACTAGCTTCTGACGGTCTCTCCATCCCAGCTGTTTGATAAAATCCATCGGGATCACAACAGCATAGCTGCTGCCACCCGAGATCTTCGTCAGATGCCTGACCTCTCTGCTTTTTGATGTGTTCTTTCTTTTTGCCATAACTCACTCATTTTCATGTTAACAAAATGATCCTTGCAAGCACAGAAGGACCCAACTACGTAGTTAACTACGTAGCTAACTACGTAGTTATTGTTTCATAAAACAAATATAATAAATATTTTACATAGATAATTTATAAATACTTTTTTTCTACTTTTATATTACTTCTGATTTTTTATTTCAGAAAAAGATGATTTACTTTGCATTGCAACCGATCTTTCCGGCATGAACATACTTGATATCGTTTTAGGTATTTTTTTGTTGTGGGGTCTGATAAAAGGCTTCAGGAACGGTCTGGTCATCGAGCTGGCCTCCCTGGCCGCGCTGGTCCTGGGACTGTATGGTGCACTCCGTTTTTCCTATTATACTTCCGGTCTGCTGACACAGCATTTTGATCTGCAGGGCAACGCACTGTACATTACCTCTTTTGTCATCACCTTCATCATCATCGTTGTGGCGGTTCACCTGCTGGCCCGCCTGCTGGACAAACTGGTCAAGGCAGTGGCACTGGGTTTTTTCAACCGTTTCCTGGGGATGCTTTTCGGCCTTGTCAAAGTGGCTTTTGTCCTGAGCATCCTCCTGGTGCCCGTCAATA
>JALVJE010000107.1 GCA_027028505.1 Bacteroidales bacterium | reverse complement strand
ATGGAGAACACCAGGGTGGGCGACCTGGTATCGGCCCGGGAAGACAAGCTGCTGTATCTCTTCGACTACCTCTCCAACCGGGGATTTTTCATGGAGGTGGTGGAGGTAGCACGACCGGCAGCAGGCGAGACGTACCCCCGCTGCACACGCCGGGAAGGCGATCCCCCGCCCCAGCTGCTCTTTGATGACCTTGCCGCTCCCCCCGACGAAGACCTTTTCCCGGATGATGATGAAGACCTCCTCTCCGATAATTTCGAGGATATTGACGATCTGCCGGAGATATAGAAGTCCAAGAGTCTAAAAGTCGAAAAGGTCGAAGAGTCAAAAAGTCTAAAAGCCAAAAAGGCCAACTACAAACTATGAACTTTGAACTCTGAACTGTGAACTGTGAACACTCTCATTATAATCTGCGGTCCCACAGCATCCGGCAAGACGGCCCTGGCGATCGAGGTGGCCCGGCACTTCGCCACGGAGATCATCTCGGCAGACTCACGGCAGATCTACCGGGAGATGCGCATCGGAACGGCCGTCCCCTCCCCGGAGGAGCTGGCGGCGGTGAAACACCATTTCATTCAGACAAAATCCATCTTCGACTACTACAATGCCTTCATGTACGAGACGGAGGTGATGGCCCTGCTGGAGGATCTCTTCGGGCGTATGAACCCGGTGGTGATGGCCGGCGGGTCGGGGATGTACATCGAGGCAGTGTGCCATGGTATTGATGATATCCCCACCGTGGATCCGGCGGTGCGGCAGCAGATGCTCGTCTTCTACGAGCAGGAAGGCCTGGAAGGCCTTCGGCGCCGCCTGCGGGAGGTGGATCCCGACTACTACCGGGAGGCAGACCTGAACAACCCCAAGCGGCTGCTTAAGGCGCTGGAGATCTCGGTGCAGAGCGGGCGGCCCTACTCCACCTTCCTCACACGCACCCGCAAGGAACGGCCCTTCCGCACCCTCAAGGTGGGTCTCGACCTGCCGCGACAGGAGCTTTACGACCGTATCAACCGGCGGGTGCTGCAGATGGTGGAGGAAGGGCTGACGGAGGAGGCGCGGCGCCTGCTGCCGCACCGTCACACCAACGCCCTCAACACGGTAGGATATAAGGAGATCTTCGACCACCTCGACGGAAAGATCACCCTCGACGAAGCCATTGAGCGTATCCGGGCCAACACCCGCAAATATGCCCGCAAGCAACTCACCTGGTTCCGCCGTGACCCGGAGATACGGTGGTTCCGGCCGGAAGAAACGGAGAAGATCATTGAATGGATAGAAGGAAAAATGGAAGCGATGAGAAATGAGAAATGAGCTGAAGAAGTCAAAAGTCTAAAGTCGAAAAGGTCAAAAAGTGGAAAGAGTATGAAAAGTATGAAGATCCACCCAGCACCTTGTTCCGGAATTTCTACCTAATTTCGTCCCGACGCAGTCGGAGCTAATTTCACGAGCGTTAGCGAGTAAATTTCGTGAGCGCAGCGAATTAATGACTACTGAATGACAATTGTATGACCACCGTATGACCGAACATTAAACCATCATTACCCATGCCGGAACCAATCAACACCCGCTTCACCATCCGCGTGTACGGCATCATCCTGAACGACCGGGAGGAGGTGCTGCTCAGCGACGAAAGCTATATGGGCCACCGCTTCACCAAGTTTCCCGGCGGCGGACTGGAGTATGGCGAAGGAACGATCGACTGCCTCAAGAGGGAGATAAGGGAGGAGACCGGCTGCTCACTGGAGGTGCTCCGCCATCTCTACACCACCGATTTCTTCCAGGAATCAAAATTCCATCCCGGCATGCAGGTGATCAGCATTTACTACCTGGCCCGTTTCACAGAGCCACCCTGTTTTCCCGTTTCGGAAAAGCCCTTCGACTTTCCCGAAGATGCGGAACGGGGCCAGTCGTTCCGCTGGAAAGCCCTGCAAGACCTCACACCGGAAGATCTGACCCTGCCGATCGACAAAAAAGTGGCGGTAATGCTGGAGAAAATTCAAGTATAACGACCTTATTTATTTCTTTGATTTTAACTATATTTGTTAAATAAAACACAGGTCATATGGCTACTATACTACTGACATCTGACTCAAAGAAGGATCTGGATCTTATTTTGCAACTTGCCAGAAAAATAGGGATAGACGCCAAAAAACTCTCCCCGGATGAAACCGAAGAGATCGCTTTGTCTATTGCTATAAAGAAAGGAAGAACCGGAGAATATACAGATACGGATTCTTTCCTTAAAAAACTTGACAATGCTGGTTAAAATTGACCGTTCTTTTGAGAAGGATGTCAGGAAAATTAAAGACAAAAATATTCTTAAAAGAATATCGTCAGTAATCAGACAAACACAAAAAGCGGAAGACCTTAGCGAAATCAGAAACCTGAAAAAACTATCTGTATCAGAAAAAGAATATCGTATTCGGATAGGCAATTACAGGATAGGTCTTATAATTTCCGGGAATACTGTTGAGTTCATTCGCTGCTTGCATCGAAAAGATATTTACAAATATTTTCCCAGGTAAAGTTCTCCGAACTAACTATCCTCTCCCGTGATACCTTTCCATCTCCTCTTTCATCCATTGCCGGACGGACTCTGTCATTTTCGTCACCGACTCCAGGTCAGGCCGCTCTCCCTCTTTCGGAAGAATTTCAGGATATACCGGATCTCCCACGATGGTTGTGATATCCAGGATATTTCTGGATAATTCTTTGCCAAAGAATTTCCGGGGTTTGAAGAGGTGAATGATGGGCACCACGGGGCAGTGAGCCAGGTGGGCCAGGTAAAAAGAGCCCCGCTGAAAATGGTCGATCCCCTGGTAAAGATGCCACAGTTCGGCCTCGGGGAAAAAATGGACGATCTCTCCCCTTTCGATGGCCTCCAGCACCGCCGGGGTGATCCGCCGTATGCCCATCACCCCGTTGGGGATCGGGAAGCCGCGGAGCGCCGGGAACAGTTTCCGGTAAAAGGGCGCTTCAAAGTTCCGTTGCACCGAAGCATAACGGGCCAGCCGGGGATAAAAGACCTTCCCCGTGAGAACGGTATCGAAAAGATGACAGTGGTTGGCTACTGTAATGAAGCCCTTCTTCTTCAGCGATCTCAGTTTTTTCCGGCCTTTGATCCTGTGCCGTCCGATGATACTGAAAAACAATCCCCCCAGAAAAACAGCGAACAAAAAAACAACGACCGAGGAGTACATCCTGAAGAACCAGTCAGTCCGGATAAAAACATAATCCGGACCGATCTCCAGCGGATAGACCGACTCCATGGGGATCTGCTGTTCACGCACTTTTTCCGTTTTCATGGGCTATCAGGCTACCTGGTGTTCCGGAATATCTGTGGTCACATCTTCCTTGTTACTATCCTGTTTATTTTTTGCCACACCGGCGATCTCTGAGAGGAAAGTCTCGTACTCATCCATAGATCTCTCAAAACGGTATTTCTCAGCCATGGCCAGGATACTGTCCCGCATCTCCTTACTGCGCAACTCATCGAGATGTTCGTACCAATAGTCGATCTGCCGGGCCAGATCGTCCGGATCATCCGATCTGAAGGTGAACCTGTCATCCAGTGCAAACTGGGAGGCTGCCGAATACATTGAGTCGCTGATCAGGCAGGGCAGTCCGCAGCCTATCGCCTCGGCTGTGGAGAGGCTTTCCAGCTCCACGATAGAGCCGTGCACATACATATCGGCCGTATTCAGGAACCTCAGCTTATCTTCATCGCTGATGTATTTTATATAAGGCTTTACGGGCAGGGTTTCCCCCAGGAGCACGAGCTCTTCGGTGTCTTCCCCTTTCCCGGCCAGGATGAGCTGGATCTTTTCTTTATATTTTGATCTTTTCACCCCTTCGATCAGCAGTTTCTGCCTCTTCTCTCCGGCATGCCTTCCCACAGAGATCAGCACCATGTTATCCCCGAACCATTCAGGCCGTGTATAATCCCCCGGCACATACGCTAACGGGATCCCGTTGGAGATCACCTTATGCCGTCCCTTGACACCTTCGGACTTCAACAGGTCGCTGGCAAATTGTGAGGGACTGATGATGTTATCCACACGATTGAACAGGAAATGCTTAAAAGAGAACCAGATAACCCTCTCCAGCACCTTACTGGATTTGCCCAGGGCCACCATGATATTCTGGGGTTGTACATGAAAAGACCCTATCACGGGAACTTTCAACCGTTTAGCGGTCTTTACAACACCTTTGGCCATTAAGAAAGGAAACTGGACCATCACCACATCAGCCCCTTTTATGGCTTTGCGGAAAGTCTTTTTGTCATTCTTACCGAACAAAAAGACCATGTTCTCCTGGGCCCCTTCTGCTCCGGGAAGCACGAATCCCGGGATCTTGTAAAAATAAGGATCTTCAGGGTCCTTGTGGATCGCGGCAATGATCCTCACTTCATGCCCTCTCTCTTTCAG
>JALVJE010000106.1 GCA_027028505.1 Bacteroidales bacterium | reverse complement strand
GCAGCGCCGGCAGGATCCTGCGCCAGAACAAAATAAGCGGGCCGCAAGTGCTTTACAGCCTCCGTCACCGCTGCCACGATCTGCTGTTTTACATATTTACGCATTTCGGGGTTCACGCCGTTTTTGAACATACCCTCGCCCCACAGGCCCAGCAGGTCGAAGCTCTCATGGTCGTGGGTGCTCAGGATGATAGCATAGTCTATGCTGTCCTCTGCGGGGATCATCTCCCGTGCCTCCACGATATCATCGTGCGTGAAGCCGATGGCATCCAGGGCCACCACCGCCAGACGTGTCTTTCCGTCATCCAGTACCATGGCCCGCGCCCACACATTATCGTGCACACCGTTGGCTGCACGCCGGTTGTCAAAGCCGGCGATCCAGTATGCATCGAATTTTCCGTTGTGGTTGTTGTCATGGTAGATGTCACCCTTGTCGGGTTCATATTTGGCATTGTGGTCCACATCCTCCCAGGTATCCACGATCTCCGGGGTGATGGGTTGGGCGGAGAACCCGGCTTTCATCAGCACCGGCGCACCGCCTTTCACATCCATCTTCACCTCATAGCCGCGGTGGCGGTCACGCAGGTTCCACATCACCCACACCCCCGCGATCAACACGATCGCCAGGATCACGATCCCGGTCCATTTGAGTATTTTTTTCATAGTTAAGTTATTAGTTCAGAGTTCATAGTTCACAGTTCACAGTTCATAGTTCATAGTTATTCACACTTCAAGCTTCAAGCTTCGGGCATCGCCCTTCGAGCTTCTTCATATCTCCGGATACGGCCGGTCATACCCTTTGACAGCATGCCAGAGGATGCGGTTGAAAGTGTCCTCATCGATGCGATCCACATCGTCCAGATCCTGCTCCAGGGATTTCCGGGCCCAGAACAGCGCATCCCCCGACAGGTCTTTCAACGAAGGGTTGGTCCTGTCCAGCGGGATGTTGGCCGGCAGTGCTTTGTAGGGTGTCAGATCCGGCTGGTCCGTAAAACAGTCGGTCATCGGCGCCGCCGTCAGGTCAAAGCGGTTCAGGGGCGGAAGGCCCAGGATGTTCTCAATGGTACGGAACATGCTGATCTGGGAGTAATAGACGGATATCACCTCTCCCCTTTTGGTATAGGGACTGATCACAAAGCCCACGGTGCGGTGGCTGTCCACGTGGTCCAGCCCGGCCTGCGGGTCATCTTCGGTCACGAAGATGCAGGTTGTTGCCCAGAATTTACTGTGGGAAATGGCCTCCACGATCCTGCCCAGGGCCAGGTCATTGTCTGCCACGGCCGCCCGGGGCGTAGGCATGCCCGGGGCGGTGCCGGAGGTATGGTCGTTGGGCAGGAGCATAATGATCAGGTTGGGAAAGCTATCGGTCTGCTCAAATCTCCGCAACTCCCGGATGAACACGTCGGCCCGGTACTGGTCGGACACCCTGTTGGGGAAGCCGATATAATCCGGACAGGTGTATGGCGCCAGGGAGGGCAGCTGTACTTTGGCCCGGACCTTTATCCTGTGAGTGCCGGCCCTGTAATCCTGCCAGATCTCTTTAAAGGTGCCGTCCGGCTCGATCCGGGCACCCACAAACTCCCCGTAATTCCGGAAGGTAAGGCCGTGCTGCAGGGCATTGTCCCAGAGAAAGCCTGCCGGGGAGTAGGCCAGCGGATCATCCCCGTCATAAGGATAGCTGCGGGGAAAATCACCGAAGGATTTCTCCAGGTAATCGGTCACATAGGCCTCGTCGGTCCACTGGTGACCGTCGGCGCTCAGCACGCCGCTGCAGTAGAAATTATCCAGCAGGACAAATTGTTCGGCCAGGGCATGATGGTTGGGCGACACCTCCCGGCCGAACATCACCAGAGCCGTATCACCGTTGCCCTGCGGCATATCCCCCAGCACCTGGTCATAGGTGCGGTTCTCCTTGATGATGTACACCACATGTTCGAACACCGATCTCTGCTCCGGCAATACCGGCACCGGCACGCGGCCCCGGATCTTTTTCTTTCCTGTCAGGGCTTTCACCATAGCATCATAATGATTATTGGCACGCACCGTCGCCGTCATCTTCTCCAGGGTTTTCCCGTCCGGCAGGGGGATAAAGGAGAGGCTCCCGAGAGGGCTGTGGGTATTGTAGGCGGGACGGTCCTGGCGGATGTTCCGCTCGCCGGGGCCTTTGATATTGACCACGGTAAGGAAACGGGCCTGCTTATCGAGGAGGAGGGCGCCGGGGTACCACGCGGTAGGGATAAATCCCTCTATGCTGTTATTTTGTCCGGTATTGATAACACAGACAGCATTGTCCGCACCATTGGCCACAAAGAGACGCTTGCCGTCAGGGGTGATCGCCAGGGCATTGGGAGAGCTGCCGAAAGGCATGTCTTTCTCCATGTGTACGGAGATACTGTCGGTCACCCTGTCTCTCCGGGTATCTATGAGATAGATCCTGTCACTGTTGGCACACGCCACATACAGCAGCGAACGGTCCGGGCTGAGCAGCAGGGCTGTGGGGAGCAGTCCCACCCGGATGTCTGTTTTCACTTTCCCGTTTTTCAGATCCACCACAGATACGGTTCCGCTGTTGGCGATGCCTGTCTCCGGATCCACCGACACCTCCGTGCCGGACGAAGGATAGGCAGGTTCTCCTGCCTGGGGATGATGACCACCCCAGTTGCTCACGTAAGCTTTTTTATCAGAGAGCAACAATACATCATAAGGAGCCACCCCGACAGGGATCTCCTTCACGGACCTGTCTGCCATATCCACCACAGCGAGGGTGTTGCTGCGGTTGAGCACCGTATAGAGCTTCTTCCCGTCACTGCTGAGTGTCAGTCCGCCCGGGACAGGGTGACCGCCCATAGCCGGTCTGGGAAAGATGAGCGGATCGCCCCAGTGCAGGATATGGTCTTTGTCCATCTCTGCCACCAGGATCCGGTCACGGGCCTGGCTGACATAGATCTTTTTCCCGTCGGCAGAGAAAGCGATGCCTTTGAAAGAGCCGCCGCCCCGGAAAGGCAGGGTTTGCATGATCGCCCTGTCGAGCACCCGGACCAGGATAACGGAGCTGTGGTTCAGCACGGCCAGCCACTGCCCGTCAGGACTGAGGGCTATATCCACCGGCCGGCCGGGGAAGACCACCTGCAGTCCTGCCGGCCGCAACAACTGGTTCGTGGGCACCAGGATGCTGCCGTCGGGCTGCGGACCGACACGCAGCACCGTCCTATCCGCACCTTTTTCCCTGTCCCCGCCGCAGCCGGCGATCAGGAAGGCCATCACGAAGGCCCCTAACAATATTTTTACTTTTTTCATGATATATACAATAGGTTCCTGGTTCAAAGTTCAGAGTTTAGAGTATCGGGTTGCGAGTATCGGGTATCGAGTTTGCGGGTTTTCGCATCAGCGCTTTATTGCTTCCTGCCTACCGCAGGCAGGTATCACTTCATCATTGCAGAAATGAGAGGCCGGTTCCTGAATAGCAGAAGGCGTACCGAAGGATCATCCTTCATCGTTCATCGTTCCAAAGAACGCTTCCTCCACCGCCTTACAAAGGGCATGATACACCGGCAGGTGGTATTCCTGCACCTCGGCGGTACGTCGTGCCGGCACACGGATCGGGATGTCACAGTATTCTTTCAGCTTACCACCGTTCTCTCCCGTCATCCCAATGACCGTCATACCCATGGCTTTGGCCGTAATGGCAGCATCCACCACATTCCTAGAGTTGCCTGAGGTGGTAAGGGCGATGAGTACGTCCTCCTCGCGACCGTAGGCGGCCACCTGCTGCGCAAAGATCAGGGAAGGATCTATGTCGTTGGCCACGGCTGTGATCAGGGCGGTATGGGCGTTGAGGGAGATCGCCGGCAAGCCGGTCTGCAGCTTTTCGGCCAGGTAAGCCCCGCGCGAAGGATCCACCTCCACGAGGTCGCGCCAGAGGGTCTCGTCCAGCGGGCGGCGGCCCTCAAAGCTCTTCATCAGCTCACCGACGATGTGATCGGCATCCGCCGCACTGCCACCGTTGCCGCAGGTGAGCACCTTGCCGCCCGTTTCATAGCTTCCGATGAGGGCCTCACAGGCGGCCTCTATGTCCCCGCGGCATATCTCCAGGGCGGGGTAACGTTGGAGGAAGCCGGATATGATGTCTTTTGTTTCCATAGTTTAACCGGATTGAATGGGTTCAAATAAGAGACGCAATATTGTGTTTTTACGATCATTATTTGAGACGCAATAAATTGCGTCTCTACGATCAATATTATTAGCGTTCATCGTTCGTCAATCACCGATCATCGTTCTTCACCGCCACGCTCAGGGCGGCATAATCTCCGATGCTGTCGCCCAGGGCGGCCGGCACGATACGGCACACCTCCAGGGCGGCCGGAATGGCTTCTTCCTGCAGTGTTCTTTCCATGTGGGGGCGTATCATCTCCTCGTTGCGTGCAA
>JALVJE010000105.1 GCA_027028505.1 Bacteroidales bacterium | reverse complement strand
ATTTCAAATACCCCCCTAACATTTATTTTTTCTGGAGATTCTCCCATAAATTGGGCATTTTAGGACGTAATTTTGCTATTTTCGATTTTTATCGGACACCAGTGAATCATCAATCAAAAATCAGAATTCAAAATTCGGTGTTCGATATTCAGTGTTCGATATTCGATATTCCCCTGGGTTGTACTATTGCGGAAATTAAGTTTAATTTGTGTAGGTTAAATGAACAAGGGATGAGAAAAAGAAAGGTATTCGGGTTGGGGTTGTTTTTTTTGTGGGCTGCGGCTTTCCCCGCGGTGGCGCAGGGGGACTTTCTGCCGGTGCTGTACCGGCCTGATACTTTGCCGGCGGGGAATGCAAAAACGCTCTTCCTGCGCATCTCCAACAACAACTTCCTCTTTGATGCCGAATATTTCTCCCCGCTGGAGGTGGGTTATACCTGGATCGGACTGCAGTTCCAGCCGGAGCTGGTGTACCAGGTGTCGGATCATTTTCTCATCAAGGGAGGTGTGTACCTGCTAAAATATTCGGGGCGGGAGGAGACCTCCGATGTGCGGCCTGTGTTCACGGCGGTGTATAAGTTCAGCGATGTGATCTCGCTGGTGATGGGTTCTGTATACGGCTCCCTCAACCACCGGCTGCCGGAGCCGCTGTATAAATATGACCGTTCCATGTATGATCTTCCGGAGGAGGGCGTACAGGCACTGGTGCATACTTCCTGGCTGGAGGGGGATTACTGGCTGCAGTGGCGGAACTTCATCCTGCCGGGCGATCCTGACCAGGAGCGGCTGGTCTTTGGCACCTCGTCACGTTTCCGCATCTTGCGGGAGTGGGAGGGATGGCGCCTGACGATCCCGCTCTACACGCTGATCTACCACCAGGGCGGGCAGATCGACAGCTCACCGGCGCCGGTGCATACCTTCGGCAACCTGGCCGGGGGGGTGGCTGCCGAGAAAATGCTGGGCGGGAAATTCTTCAGGTCAGTGTCGGGAGAGCTGCTGGTATATGATTATTTTGACAATTCCGGTCAACCGCTGTTCGACTTCACCGCGGGCTGGGGGCTGCAGCCGGTGGCGGGGGTCTCGGCGAAGGACCTGCTGCTGCAGGTGGGATACTGGTACGGTCATAATTTCTATGCCTACCTGGGCGAGCAGTTGTACGCCTCCGTCTCGGAACGGACGGATGCTGCCGGCTATACCAATCGCAATCTCCTGACATTCAAGGTAAAATATGGCAAGACCTTCGAGAAGGGGGTGGGTCTGACCGTGTATGGCAATGGGTATTATGACATCGGTCTGGCCCGCTTCGACTACAATGTAGGCTTACAGTTGCTCTTCAATGCCGATTTCCGGCTTCTCGGTCCCAACAAGGGATCCGGGAAGAAATGATCGCTACTTTTGTGAAAGTAGAAATTAAGTAGCGAATAAAAATAACTATAAATATCAGTATAACAGGTTGTAATAAAAATACAACTACGTAGGGAGCTACGTAGTTAGCTACGTAGTTGAAGAGGGTTGCTGGGTGCTGCCTGCCCGGCTGACGCCAGTCGGACGGGGGTGCAGGGTGCTGGGAAGAGGAAGTTCGATGCTCGATGCGCGAAGCTCGAAGGAAGACGTGGATCATTACGGATTAAAGCTGATTGCGAGGATTGTATGGGGCCCGTCAGGGAAGGTGCCGGGGGGGATAGCTCAGGGCTCAGAGCACAGAGCACAGGGTGGAAGGATGAAGGATGATCGACGAATGACGAATAAGTCGAAAAGTGGGAAAAGTATGAAAAGTATGAAAAGTATGAAAAGTTGAAGGAAGGAAAAGAAATGAGCGATAAGTAATACGACCCCAGGGGTCGAAAGATAGTAGCCCCGGTACCACCCGGGGGGATCCATTTCATATTTCCCGGGTATTTTGAAATTTCATGATATCTCTCTGTTAATCAATCTTCATAAACAGACGCTTCATTTTTTTGGAAGAATATATTCCATATATGCCTGAAATTATCAATAAAAATATCGACCCGATTATGGATAGTGTCAATATTCTAAAATCTTTATCACTGGTACTAACAATATAATACATATAATAATAATACACAGTGATGAGCCAAATGAATGGTAAGGAATATAAAAAACGAATTCTGGCCTTTTCCTGGCACAGAGCAAGACCCACTGAGATAGCTGTTAAATAGAAGGTTAAGAAAAAATATAATATATTGATCATTACAATACTGGCATTCACACTCTCCTTGGGAAATCTGGAGATTAAAAATGCTTCAGATCCTTTTTTATATAGAAGCCACAGGCCGGTTCTAAACTCAGACAGAGAAACAACAAACAGGAATAATGTAAAAAGAATATGAAAGAGTTTCAGGCTCATATTTACATCCCTCTCTTTCATCTTTTTGAATGAGAAAGGGAACACAAAGATCAGGAATATGAATATCTCATACATCTTATTTTTATCTTAATAGTTTTAGAGATTCATGGATTAAAAATAATTATTTTGCCTGATCACATCACCGCTTGATCGCTTTATCGCCTTATCGCTTCCTGCCTACCCTGCCTACCGGCAGGCAGGCGGCAGGCAGGCATCGCATTATTTATGTATTTCCAGGGGATGATCCCGGCTTTTACTACTTTACCTTGAATCGCCATGGCATATTCTTCCACTTCTCACCGGCGTAGTCGACGCCGATGCGGGGGGAGGTAGTGTAGGAGGGGAGGAGGCCGGTCTCTTCGAGCCAGATGCGGGAGGAGGTGACGAGGTCCTCGGCGTTGAAGCTTTTGTCGATACTGAGGCGGCGGGTAAGCTTGCCGGGACCGTCAAAGCCTTCGATGCCGCGTATCAGCACCGCCTGAGGATCCTCCTCTGTGCCGGTGACGATGTTCATCATCCAGTACATGCCGTATATCAGGTAGATGTACAGCACGCCGCCGGGCAGGTACATGGTGGCGGTGCGGGGTGTTTTGCCCTTGCTGGCATGGCAGGCCAGGTCCTCCTCGCCGCGGTAGGCCTCCGTCTCGGTGATCAGGAAGGACTCCTCCCGGCCGTCATCGTAACGGCGCACCAGTCTCTTCCCGAGGAGTGCGGGGGCCACCTCCAGGACATCACGGCGGAAGAAAGTATGATCGAGTCGGGACATGGGGCAAAAATGCGAAAAAAGTTCAAAAAAGGTGCAGGGTGCTAGTTGCTGGGTGCTGGGTGCAGGGTGCTCCACCTTCGCTGTCCTTCGATACGCCTGCGGCTACTCAGGAACCGGCTTCGGTGGACAAAGTGGGTGCTGGGTGCTGGGTGGAATAGGCACAGGGCACAGGGCTCAGAGCACAGGGCACAGGGCACAGGGTGGAAGGATGAATGATGAACGATGAAAGGAAAGATGCCTACCTGCCGCCTGCCTGCCGGTAGGCAGGGAATAATGGGGATATCGATGAAGCGATAAAGAGATAAAGCGATGATGCGAGAAGACCCCGTTGCGCCTTCCATCGGCCGCCAAAGGCGGTTCCTGAGCTTGCCGAAGGGAGCCGACGGCGCGGCGCATAGCAGCTAAGGCAAAAGTATGAAGGCAAAAGGAAGTTCGCTGCTCCCCGTCCGAATGGACATTCGTCCGGGCGGACGGGCGGGGATGCTCGAAGCTCGCATGGAAGAAAAGTCGAAAAGTCCAAAGTCGAAATGGTCGAAGAGATTTTATCGCTTTATCGCCTTATCTCTTCATCGCTTTATCGTTCAGTACGGCATTTTATCGCTCTTCTCCTCCCATTCCCGGAAGGGGTTGAGGCGTTCCTGCAGGGGCAGGTGGCAGTGGGGCAGGTGACGCTGCTCCGGTGGCAGGGCCAGCTCGGTGTATATCATGGCATCGCGGAAGCCGGCGCCGGCAGCCTCGTCACGCGAGGCGGCGAAGACCACCCGGTCGATGTTGGCCCAGTAAATGGCTCCCAGACACATGGGACAGGGCTCGGCAGAGGCATAAATGACCGTACCGCTGAGATCGAAGGTGCGGAGCCGGCGTCCTCCCTCGCGGATGACGTTCACCTCGGCGTGGGCCGTAGGATCATTGTCGGGGGTGACACTATTGCCGGCACGGGCGATGATCTCTCCTTCCCTGACCAGCACCGCCCCGAAAGGGCCGCCGCCATGGGCCACACTTTTCTCCGCTTCGCGGATCGCCTCGCGCAGGAAGCTTTCATCCTGTTTTTCTGTCCTGTTCATGATCTGTAGGAATTTCTTTGTTTTCGGTCAGTTTATCCATGCCGAAGATGAACACCGCATAGAAGAAGGCGACGAAGTATACGCCCGCCTGCGTCTCGAGGGTGTCTTCATACAACATGGAAAGGGCTGCAATGATAATAAAGATCAGGGCGAAAAAAGAGCTATGTTTCTTTTCCATGAAAAAGGGCAGGAAGAAAGCAATGAGGAACCAGAGAGCCCCGAAGATGCCGTAGGTGATCCAGTAGGTGAGGTACTGGTTGTGGGCCCGCAGTTGCCATCGCGGGGAGAGTTTTGTGTTACCTTTATTATAATAGGTTCTGTAAGCGTCCGGCACGTCGCCGTTGCCCACGCCCCACCAGAAATGATCGCGGGCGATCTGCCAGCCCACACGCATGTAGGCCAGCCGCTGGGTGTGGGAGTGTCCCGACAGTTCTTTCCGGTAATGTTCCTTTTCCCACATCAGCACATAAAAATAGGGATAGAGTGAAAACCTGTTGGCGAAGAGATAGTTGGTCATGCCGTTCTCCACGTTCCGGATGTCTTCGGGCATCATCCGTGAGAATCCCAGGGAGTCCTTACGCAGGTTCAGGGAGGTCATGTACCGGATGAGGGTGGTGCTCAGGCGCTGTCCCTGCAGGTCGCGTCCGTCGTAATCCAGATCGCTGGCTTTGTTCCAGGATCGCCGGAGCTCATCCTCACAAACATAGAGCCACACATAATGACCGTTTTCCACATCGACCAGGTTCCGGGGATGATCATAAGGCCGGCCGTTGGCGGTCGTTCCCATCTTCTGCGGATCGGGCAGAGGATCACGGGTATGGTAGCGGGTGGTGGCCCGGGAGAGCCAGGCAGCAGCCAGCAGTACCACCGTCACACCCATGATGATGATGAAATACCGCAGCATGAAAGTGCGGATCGTCCGTACCAGCAGGATAAAGGTGGTGACCAGCAGGAGACCCAGCATGAGGAAGCCGGTGAGGCTTTTCAGGATGAAGAGGAAGGCTGCCAGCCAGATGAGGGAGACCAGGTAGACCCATCTCTCCGTCCGGGACAGTTGTTTTTCATAGATGATCAGATAAACCAGTACCTGGAGGGTCACGCCTGTGATGAGGGAGAGGCGTATGTGGGAGATGAAAACCGAGATATCGCGGATGTTGCGTATCTCAGTGTGGGTCCAGCCGAGGAGCACCGCAATGCCGGTGAGGGAGGCGATCCAGAGACCCGCCAGGAGGGCAGCCAGGATCACACGGAACTCTTTGGGAGAGACAGGCTGCGAGGTGCCTATGATGAGCGGAAGAACGAGTAGCGGAACCTTGATGACGATGTCGTGCCAGGCGTAATGCAGGTTGGAGGAGTAGGTCATGCCGATAAGACAGAGGAAAAAGATGCTGATAAAGATCCACAGGGAGGGACGGTGCTGCAGGATCTCTTTCTTGCGGCGGAAATCACCTTCGAGGAGCCAGTTTCCCAGCAGGATGAAAGTAGCCAGGCTTATACCGAAAGGGGAGACGGGCAGGGAGAGGGCCAGCAGGGCCAGCGAGCCCAGGTAGAGGTTTCTGTGGTTCCATATATGATGACGGAGTAAGGGCATAGGGCAAAATTGCATAAAAAAACGGAAACAGATACCAGGGGAATAAAGAAAAGGAATAATGGAATATTGGAATAATGGAATATTGGAATATTGGAATGATGGGGATCTCGATGAAGCGATGAAGCGATGAAGCGATAATGAGATAATGAGAAAAAAACTCCAACCTCTAGGCACTCCACATGCCGCAAATCGAGATTTGCGAGCATCCTCGAAAAATCAAGATTTTTCGGGACTCCAAACTTCCTTGCAGGGTACAGGGTGCAGGGTGCTGGTTACTGGGTGCTGGGTGGGATAGGCTCAGAGCACAGGGCTCAGGGCACAGGGAGGAAGGATGTGATGAAAGGGAAGGTGGAAAGATGCCTGCCTCAGGCAGGGAATGTTGGAATGATGGGGATCTCGATGAAGCGATGAAGAGATGAAGCGATGATGAGATAATGAGAAAACAACTCCAACCTCTAGGCACTCCACATGCCGCAAATCGAGATTTGCGAGCATCCTCGAAAAATCGATTTTTCGGGACTCCAAACTTCCTTGCAGGGTGCAGGGTGCTGGGAGAGGAAGCTTGATGCTCGATGCTCGAAGGATGAACGATGATATATTAACAATATACTACCAACTACCAACTACCAACCACCAACTCGATACTCAATACTCGATACTCTTAACTCGATACTCCTGCATGAGTTGAAGAGCTTTTCCTTCATGCAGAGGGTGAGAAAAAAACACAATTTCACTTGTATTATGAAAAAGATTTGTATTTTTGCAGTCCACAAAAAAGCGGCGAGGGCCGTATGTTGGTGTTAATTAAAAAATTAGGGCTAAAGTGAATACGTTAAGTTACAAGACCGTATCGGCAAAAGAGGGAGAAATTGAGAGAGACTGGTATGTGGTGGATGCCACCGATCAGGTGCTGGGGCGTCTGGCCTCCCGTGTTGCCATGATCCTGAGGGGTAAGACCAAACCCTCTTTCACACCTCACGTGAACACGGGGGACCATGTGATCATCATCAATGCCGAGAAAGTGCGTCTGACAGGCAACAAGATGCAGGACAAGAGATACATCCGTCATACGGGCTATCCGGGAGGGCAGCGGGAGACCAACCCTGCCGAACTGATGAAGAAAAATCCCATCGCCGTGGTAGAGAAAGCCGTTAAGGGTATGCTGCCGCGCACCCGTCTGGGACGTGCTATCTACAGCAAGAACCTGCATGTATATGCCGGCGCTGAGCATCCGCATGAGGCCCAGAAACCGAAAACACTGGATATTAATACAATCAAATAGAGAGCATGGAAGTAATTCAAGCCATTGGTCGCAGGAAAGCTGCTGTTGCCCGTATCTATGTCACGGAGGGCAAAGGAAATATCACCATCAACAAGCGCAGCGTGGATGAATATTTTCCTTCCAAGTTGCTGCAGTATGTTGTCAAACAGCCACTCTCCCTGATGGAAGCGGAGGAGAAATATGATATTAAAGCGGTTCTCGACGGCGGCGGATACAAAGGACAGTCGGAAGCATTGCGTCTGGCCATTGCCCGTGCGCTGGTGAAGATCGATCCCGAGAGCAAGGCGGCCCTCAGGGCCCAGGGTTTCCTCACCAGGGACCCGCGCGAGGTGGAAAGGAAGAAGCCCGGCCAGCCCAAAGCCCGGAAGAGATTCCAGTTCAGCAAGCGTTAGCCTGACGGAGAGCATGTTTAGTATCTAAACTGCCGGGACTTCCCGCATGAGGAACTACCCGGGGGTTGACAAAACGAAAGTAAACATATAAACAATCAAATCTTATGCGTAAAAAGTTAGAGTTCAAGGACCTTCTGGAGGCCGGTGTGCATTTCGGTCACCTGAAACGGAAGTGGAATCCCAAGATGGCTCCCTACATCTTCATGGAGAAGAACGGGATCCACATCATCGACCTGGAGAAGACCCTGGTCAAACTGGATGAGGCGGCCAATGCCCTGAAGCAGATCGCCAAATCGGGTCGTAAGATCCTCTTCGTGGCCACCAAGAAGCAGGCCAAGGAGATCGTGGCCGAGCGTATCAAGGAGACCGGCATGCCGTATGTTACGGAGCGCTGGCCCGGTGGTATGCTCACCAACTTCCCCACCATCCGCAAGGCGGTGAAGAAGATGTCCGCCATCGACAAGATGGCCACCGACGGCACCTTTGAGAACATGTCGAAGCGGGAGCGTCTGCAGGTGATGCGGCAGCGCGCCAAGCTGGAGAAGAACCTGGGCAGCATCGCCGACATGACCCGTCTGCCGGCCGCCCTGTTCGTGGTGGACGTGATGAAGGAATACATTGCCGTGCGGGAAGCCAACCGTCTCGGTATTCCCGTGTTCGCCATGGTGGACACCAACTCGGATCCTACGAACATAGATTTCCCCATCCCGGCCAATGACGATGCATCCAAGTCGATCGCCCTGATCGTGGATTATCTTGCCAGTGCCATCGAGGAAGGTCTGGAAGAGCGTAAGATGGAGAAAGAAAAAGGCGCTGCCGAGAAGCAGAAGAAAGAGGAACATGAGGCAGCTGCTGCCGCAGAAGAGAAGGAAGAGAAGAAAAGTGCTGCCCGCAAAAGCGCGGCCCGTAAGGAAGAAGGGGAAAAGGCAGTAGAGGCTGAAGCTTCGGCAAAAGAAGAAAAATAACCGGGAAGAGACCCCGAGGGTCTTCCCCATCAATAAAAAGGAGATCATTACTATGGGAAAAATAACAGCTGCTGATGTCAGCAAATTAAGAAAGATGACCGGTGCCGGCATGATGGATTGCAAGAAGGCACTGCAGGAAGCCGACGGCGATTTTGACAAAGCCGTGGAGATCATCCGCAAGAAAGGTCAGGCTGTCGCCAACAAACGCGCCGGCCGTGAGGCCAGCGAAGGTGTGGTGCTGGCCGGCACTACGGAGGATAAAAAATTCGGCGCCATGATCGTGCTCAACTGCGAGACCGACTTCGTGGCCAAGAATGAGGATTTCGTGAAGTTCGCCCAAAGCATCCTGGACAAAGCGCTTGAGACCAAACCTGCCGACCTGGAAGCCCTGAAAAAGACAGAGCTGGACGGCAAAACGATCGAAGAGGGTGTGGTCGAGAAGATCGGGATCATCGGCGAGAAGATCGATCTGGCCTACTACGGGAAGATGGAAGCTGCTTATCTGCAACCTTATATCCATCCCGGCAACAAACTGGCCTCGCTGGTAGGCTTCAACAAGGAGAACGTTGATCTGCAGGTGGCCAAGGATATCGCCATGCAGGTGGCGGCCATGAACCCCGTGGCTGTGGATGAGGCAGATGTGCCGGCCGACATCATCGAGAAAGAGAAGGAGATCGGTCGTGAGCAGGCCCGCCGCGAAGGCAAGCCCGAGAACCTGCTGGACAGGATCGCCGAAGGGAAACTGAAGAAGTTCTTCAAGGAAAGCACTCTGATGAACCAGGATTTTATCAAGGAGAGCAAGAAAAACATACGTACCTATCTCAAGGAAAACGATCCGGAACTGCAGGTTACCGGGTTCCTGAGATATTCGCTGACAGTGTAAGTCAGATAAGGATTTGGGGGGAAGCCGTTCGCCGCGAGGTGGGCGGCTTTTTTTATGTTCGAAGGTTGAAGCGCGAAGGATGAACGGAAGAATATCGATGAAGCGATGAAGTGATGAAGAGAAAACAACTCCAACCTCTAGGCATCCCGAAAAACAGCAAATCTCTGATTTGCGTTGTTTTTCGAGGATCCTCGAAAAATCAGATTTTTCGGGACTCCACACTCCACACTAACGAAGGCAAAAGTAATAAGGCATCCGCCTACGCTGGTGGCTTCGTCGGACGAGGAAAGGCAAAAGGAAGAAGAAATCTCGAAGCTTGAAGGAAGAGGGGTCGAAAAGTCGAAAGGGTCTAAGAGTGAGCTATGAGCGATGAGAGATGAGAAAGACCCATTACGCCAAAAAGCTTCTAAATTGCTTGACCCCATCAACTTTTAACTTTAGTTCACTTTTAACTTTTAACTCCAGGCACTCCACACTCCACACTCCAAACTTCATAAAAGGTACTGGTTGCAGGGTGCAGGGTGCTGGGTGGAATTGGCTCAGAGCGCAGAACTTAGAGACCCCGCTGCGCCTTCGCGTAGCCGCTTCGGCGGAGCAAGGGAGGGGTGCTGGGAAGGATGAATAATGAAGGATGAACGATTAAGGGAAAGATGGAAAGATGGAAAAATGGGGATATCGATGAAGCGATGAAGAGATAAAGAGAGAAGGTACCATCGGGGTTGGAAAAGGATAAAGAAGGATGAAGGAAGAAGTTAGAAAGAGGAGGGAGTTTAGGTGTGATGAAGCGAGAGAGGAAAATTTTTATATTTTCGTGGACATAACAGACGAAAAATGACAAAATACAAAAGGATTTTACTGAAGCTCAGCGGGGAGGCGCTGATGGGGTCCCGGGCAGCGGGGATCGACAAGGAGGTGTTGGATGATTATGCTTCGCAGATCGCGGAGATCACTGCCCTGGGCGTGGAGACAGGCATCGTCATTGGCGGCGGGAATATCTTCAGAGGGGTGTCGGGTGCCAGCGGAGGCATCGACCGTGTGACGGGCGACCGCATGGGTATGCTGGCTACGGTGATCAACGGCATGGCCCTGCAGGATGCCCTGCAGCAACAAGGAGTGAAGGCACGGCTCTTCACATCCGTGGCCATCGAGTCGATCGGGGAGCGTTTTGTCAAAGAGCATGCCGTACGGGCCCTGGAACGAAAGGAGGTGGCGATCTTTAGCGGGGGCACAGGCAATCCCTTTTTTACCACCGATACGGCGGCGGTGCTGCGGGCACTGGAGACGGGATGTGAGGTGCTGCTGAAGGGTACGCGTGTGGATGGGGTCTATTCGGCCGATCCGGAGAAAGATCCTTCGGCGGTGAAGTACGATACCCTCACTTTTGACGAGGCGTATGAGAAAGACCTGAAGATCATGGACCTGACAGCTTTCACCATGTGCAACGAGAACGATCTGCCGGTGGTGGTGTACAATATGAACGTGCGGGGCAACCTGCGCAGGATCCTGGAAGGGGAGAACCCCGGCACGCTGGTGCACCGTTAATCAAAAAATTGATTACTTTTGTTTTAAGTAACCAAAAACATGACCGTTATGGATGAGGAAGTTCAAATGATCCTGGAAGAGGCCAAAGAGAAGATGGAGCATGCCCTGGTGCATCTGGAGGCCGAGCTGGCCAAGATACGCGCCGGGAAAGCCAGTCCGGCCATGCTGGACGGCATCTATGTGGACTATTACGGCACCGAGACGCCGTTGAACCAGGTCTCTAACATCAACACTCCCGATGCACGTTCGATCACCGTGCAGCCGTGGGAGAAAAAAATGCTCGAGGTCATAGAGAAGGCTATACTGGCCGCCAACATAGGACTTACGCCCATCAACAACGGCGAGGTGATACGCATCAACATCCCGCCCCTGACGGAAGAGCGCAGGTCGCAGCTGGTAAAGCAGGTGAAGTCGGAAGGAGAGACTTCCAAGATCGGGGTGCGCCATGCCCGGGAATGGGCCAAGAAAGAGCTGAAGCGGATGCAGAAAGAGGGTTTGTCGGAAGACGCGGAGAAAGATGCGGAGGATGAGGTGCAGAAGCTGACCGATGAGTACATCGGGAAGGTGGATGATATTGTTGCGAAGAAAGAAGAAGACATTATGACGATATAAAAAAAGCGCCCCACGGCGCTTTTTTTATATCTAAGGATGAACGATGAATGATGAACGACGAATTGCCCTGTGTCATTTTGATGGAAGGAAGGACATGGTGTGGCGGGCGTGGCGGGTGACGAGGTCCTTTGAGAAATGATCCCTGTGATATTTATTGCTCATGTACAGCGGTGTCTGGTTACCGTAGTAGTCGCTGGCGGGTACGCCGCTCTCGCCGGTGGGGATGACCGTGATGCTGCGGTCCCAGTCGCCGGCGACATAGATATGCCGTTGTGAGGCGCCGTGGTTGATCGCGTCGGGGCTGCCGGTAAAGGGGTAGCTGTAGGGACAGACCGTATGAAAGCTGCCTCCCACGGGGTAGGGACCCTTATTGAGGTGGAATACCCTGTCCAGTATTTTTTTCTTCCCCAGGGGATGTTCGATCGTGAAATGATGTACGCTGCCCCACCGCCAGTATTCCGGGTCGGGACCGTAACGTGCGGCAGCCTCCTGTACGGCCAGGTGCCAGGAGCGCAGGACCATGGCGGTCAGTCCTTCCCGGACAGCAGGTGTGTTGATATCATCCAGCCAGGGGGAGGTGGTGTCGGCCCGTATGTTCTCGATGACAGTGGTCAGGAGATTCCTGATCTGCAGCACGTCGCTGGTCAGCTCTTTCCCCAGCTCATCAGAAATGGTCTCTTCGATGAAATGTTTCAGGAAGAACTCAAAGATCAGCGGAGCTTCTTCACGGGTGCCCATGTAACCGTCCCACTTCTGTAAGACTCCCAGAGCTTTCTTTTCTTCGGCGGTCATTCCGCCGGAATTCTTTTCCAGGATCTTCAGCAGGGGAGGCAGTGTAGTGGAAGCCAGGAGGGAGTGCTGGTCGGTCTGTATCTTCCTGAAATCGCTGACATCCAGTTTCTCCTTTTCATTCAGCATCGCCCGGATGCGGGTGATGCGGTAGAACTGGGCAAAGTAAGTGCCCATATAATAAGGATAGTTGTCCCTGACCGTTCTGTTGTTGGCTGAGGAGACGCTGTGGCCGGGCGGGTTGTAGGTATGCGGCTGCAGTTCGAAGGGCACTTTTCCGTGCCAGTCGTAGAGGGAGGTATCTCCGGGCAGCACCATCCAGGCAGGGCCTTTGCGTATAGGGATGCCTCCGGCGGCAT
>JALVJE010000104.1 GCA_027028505.1 Bacteroidales bacterium | reverse complement strand
CACGGGAAAGAGGGATGACAGCGCCTGTCTCCATACGCATCAATCCCCTCGTGGATGCCCACACCCACCGCCATATCACCACCGGCGTCGAGGTGAACAAATTCGGCATCCTGGCAGAGGATCTGCCTCCGGTGCTTGCCCTGCTGCAGCGGTCGGATGTCCTTCATTTCAGGGGGATCCATGTGCATATAGGTTCCCAGATCACCGACCTGGAGGTCTTCCGCCAGCTGGGCAGCCGGGTGAACGCTCTGCAGAGGATCTTTACGGATGCCGGTCTTACCGTACATACGATCGACCTGGGAGGTGGGCTGGGGGTGGAGTACCGTCATCCTGCTGAGAAGCCTATCCCTTCGTTCGAAGATCTTTTCCGGGCGATCCGGGAGACGCTGCAGGTGAGAGAAGGCCAGGAAGTGCATTTTGAGCTGGGGCGGTCGCTGGTGGCCCAGATGGGCGATCTCATCACGCGGGTGCTGTATGTGAAGAAGAGCGCTGTCCGCACCTTTGTGATCGTTGACGCCGGCATGACCGACCTGATACGGCCGGCCCTTTACGAGACGGTGCACCGCATCGAGAACCTCTCGGCACGCTACCGCGGCGAAGGCGGAGAGACCATGAAAGTGGATGTAGTGGGACCTGTCTGTGAGACCGCCGACACTTTTGCACGTGATATCCCTTTCCCTTTTACCTCACGGGGCGATATCCTGGCCATACGCAGTGCCGGCGCTTACGGCAGGATGATGTCCAGCAGCTACAACCTGCGGGAACCCGCCCGGGTCATCTATTCCGACGAATTGTAGGATCCTTTCCATTACTGGTACACGTAGGCCGCTTTCTGCAGTTCTTTCACACTTTTGATGGGGCGCGGAGGATGCAGGTACTGGGCCAGGAACTTATAGACCTCGACCCTGCTCTCTTTGGCGATCTTTGTATCCATCCGGTTGAAGGAGTGTCCGCCGGGGACATCCTGGTAGATCTTGTACTCGAATTTCTTGTTGGCAGCTTTCAGCGCCTGTATCAGATGTTCCACTTCGAGTACATTCACATCCGCATCGTTGGTGTTGGTATGTATGAGCAGGGGGGTCTTCAGTTTTTCCGCGTTCCAGGCGGGGGAGCGCCGCCGGTATTCGTTCACATCCTCATAGGCGGTCTTGCCGATGTGATAGTCAGCCGAGTATAGATCGCGGTATGACTGTGTCTTGTAACCCATGCGGGCGACCAGGTCGCTCACGGGAACGCCGGCATAGCCCACCTTGTAATGATCGGGGTGATCGAAGAGGTTCATCAGGGTGATCAGTCCGCCGTGGCTCCAGCCCAGGATGCCCACCTTCTTCGGGTCCACGATCTCATAATTATCGATCATGTACTGCCGGCTGTTGTCCACATCCTCCACCTCGCGTCCGCCGTAATCGATCTTCCGGTAAAAGGATGCGCCGTAGCCGGTGCTTCCGCGGTATTCGGCGGCCACCACGATGTATTGCTGATACATCAGCTCCCGGATGATGTGGGCATAATAGGTGGTGAAGTTGCTGTGGACACCGCCATGGGGAAAGACCAGCAGGGGGTACTTCTTGTTCGGATCTATATTCTTGGGGATGAAGATGTAGGCCCTGAACTTGACAGGGTTGCCGGCGCCCTGGGCCGTGGGGTTTTTCTCATGGGCCAGGGGCGGACCATAGATGTACACTTTGTCGATAAAGGCCACATCGCCCACCTTGTTGTACCAGAGAATGTCATCGATCGATTTCTCCAGCTCGTCCAGGCGGTGACGGAGGTGCTCGAAATTACCATCCACACTTTTTTTCAGCTCCTGTATCTCCTGCTCCGGGATCTGGGCTGGCAGGGTGAGAGAGAGGAAAAGGAGCATCAGAAAGGGGGTCAGCAGGGTGATCTTTTTCATGGCTGTAGATTTTTTTATGGTTCAGGAAATTTCCAAAGTACCTTCATAGACGGCTGTGGCAGGTCCTTCCAGCATGACTTCCCCGAAGAGCGGGTCATCTCCCCGGTGGAACCACACCTTCAGGGTCCCTCCGCGGGTACGGACTGTCACAGGACTACTGACATTTTGTCGTATGTGGGCATGGACGAGGGCGGCGGCGATGCTGCCCGTGCCGCAGGAGAGGGTTTCGTCCTCCACGCCCCGCTCATAGGTGCGGTTGAAGATCGTCTGCGGATCCAGCACCTGTACAAAGTTCACGTTGGTGCCTCCGGGAGCGAAGAGGTCGCTGTATCGCAGTTCCCTGCCTTCGCTGAAGACATCCGTTTGTTGCACATCTTCCCGGAAAAGGACAAAATGGGGGGAGCCGGTATCCAGAAAATAGCCTCCTTCTGTCTCCCGGATCTCATTCACATCCTTCATTCTCAGCCTGATGGAATCGCCATGGATCTCCCCGGCATGCTCGCCGTCGATGGCCAGGAAACGGGGCCGGTCGCCGCAAACACCCAGTGCCCGCGCAAAGGCGATAACACAACGCCCGCCGTTGCCGCACATAGTGGACTCGCCTCCGTCGGCATTGAAATAACGCATCGCAAAATCATAACCGGGATGATCTTCCAGCAGGATCAGTCCGTCGGCGCCGATCCCCGTACGACGCCTGCAGAGGGAGGCGACCAGCTTCTTCTCCGGCCTGAATTCTCCGGTCCGGTTGTCGATCATGATGAAATCATTGCCTGTACCCTGGTATTTGTAAAAGGTGAGCCGCATAAACTGTCATGAATCGTTAAAGAATGTTAAGAAGCTGTTAAATTGTAATAAACTGTATCTAAAGATGTTATTATAATAAATACTTTCGCCATAGAAATGATCAGGCATAATATTTGAACAAGACCTGGCGCTACGAATTTAACGATATTCTAACAACTTTAAAACTATTTATTATGAAAGCAAAAAGAATAGCGGGAACACTTTTAACGGGTTTCCTCGGAGGTTTGGCAGGGATCGTGCTGATCTTTTTTATAATGCATAATGACAACAATAATATTTTTGATCATGCTAGCAACAAAGACAGTATAAAACAGGCGCAGCAGGTGCGTTACGTGAACCTGCCGGAGCGGACTGCGCTGCCCTCGGCCACTGAGTCGGAATTCAATACGGCTGCCGAGACGGGCGTGAAAGCCGTGGTCCATGTCAAGACCGAGACGGAGGTGGAGACCTACGCGGCCAACCCATTTTACTACTTTTTCTTTGGAGACCGCGGTATGCCGCCGAAGCAGGCTGTCCTGGGATTCGGTTCCGGGGTGATCCTCTCGCCGGACGGTTATATCGTCACCAACTATCATGTGATCGAGAATGCCCATAAGATCCAGGTGACCCTGGATGACAAACGCACTTACAAAGCTGAGCTGATAGGGGTCGATCCTCCCACCGACCTGGCGTTGCTGAAGATCAAGGCAGACAACCTGCCCTATCTGAACTTCGGTGATGTCGACCAGGTGCGTCTGGGCGACTGGGTGCTGGCTATCGGCAACCCTTTCAACCTGACCTCCACGGTCACGGCCGGGATCATCAGCGCCAAAGGACGCAACCTGGGGCTCATGGGTGACCGGAACTACCGGATCGAGTCCTATCTCCAGACGGATGCGGCCCTCAACCCCGGTAACAGCGGGGGCGCCCTGGTCAACCTGAAAGGGGAGCTGATCGGGATCAACTCGGCCATCATCTCACCTACCCAGGGATATACCGGCTATTCGTTCGCCATCCCTGCCGATATCGTGAAAAAGGTGGTGGAAGACCTGGAAAAATACGGACAGGTACAGCGGGCTTATCTGGGTGTGCAGGTGGCTGATATCAATGCCGACTTTGCCAAAGAAAAACATCTGGATAAGATCGAAGGCGTATATGTGGACGGGCTGGTGCCCGGAGGTGCTGCCGAGGATGCCGGCATCAAAGAAGGCGATGTGCTGCTCGCCATCAATGGCAAGAAAGTGAACTCGCTGGCCGAGCTGCAGGAAGAGCTGAGCCTCTACCGGCCCAAAGACAGAGTGAACGTATTGGTGAAAAGAGGCGGTAAAACGAAACAAATACTGGTCACTTTACGTAACCAACAAGGTAATACCGAGCTGGTCAAAGCTACCGGTTACGTGGACGGTGCCCGGTTTGAATCGCTCACCAGGAAAGAACAAAGTCGCCTGAACATTGACTTTGGAGTGAAGGTTGTGGATATCAAGCCGGGAAAATTCATGGACATAGGTATCAGAAAAGGTTATATTATACTCAGTATTAACGGAAAAAAACTACGTACGCCCGAAGATGTGGCGCGGATCCTGGCCGGTGGAGCCGTACGGATCAAAGCCATCGAAGGGGTACAGACCGATGGAACTTACTTCAGTTATGAGTTCAGAGGCTGAAGAAAAAATGAACGGAAAAGTGCGGCCTCGCCGGGGATTTCTGTCCCCGGCGGGGTACCATTTATATAAACCCAGAATCAGCAATAGAAAATCGCAAGCGCTTTTCATTGCTGATCGATTAAGGATTTCATCGGTTTTGGCTTACACCAAAACCGTGAACTCCTAGATCGGGGTTAACCCCAGCTAACGC
>JALVJE010000103.1 GCA_027028505.1 Bacteroidales bacterium | reverse complement strand
GAATGACCACTGAATGACAATTCAAGGCAAAAGGTAAGAGATTTTTGCCTGGTGAAGGTGGAAAATGATGAAAGGAAATGTTTTGGATTTTGAGCTTTGAACTTTGGATTTGAACTTTTGGATTTTGATTTTTGAATAAGATAGACAAAGAGTTATGAAGATGATCTACAAAATACTGGCAGTAGCAGGACTTTTCCTTACCGTCGTGCCGGCGTTCCTGCGTTATTACGGTACGATGAGTGATGAGAGCATGAAGGCCTGGGTGCTGGGCGGCACCCTGGTATGGTTCATCGGGGCTACCCCCTGGCTGGGGAAAAAGACCACGGGAAATTAAAAGCAGATGGAAACAGGGTCCAAAATAGAAGAACTTGTTGAGATCTCCAGGTATTATGGGAGTAACCCGGACTATGTCATCGCCGGAGGAGGGAACACCTCTTACAAGGACGATCGTTATATCTGGGTGAAGGCCAGCGGCACCGAACTGGGGACCATCGGGGAAGAGGGTTTTGTGCAACTGGACCGCAGTCGCCTCCGTGTGATCGGGGAGAAACAGTACAGCCATGACGTGCAGCGCCGTGAGAGTGAGGTGAAAGAGGACTTGCTGGCGGCACGCACAGACCCGGAGAAGGGCCTGCGACCTTCGGTGGAGACCTCCCTGCACGATCTGATCGAATACCCCTTCGTCGTACATACCCATCCCACGCTGGTCAATGCCCTGATGTGCTCGCAGCAGGCCGCTGAAAAAACACCGGAACTTTTCGGGGAGGAGGCCCTTTTTGTGGAGCCGGCGGCAGGCTACTCACTCTTTGTCAAAGTAAAGGAGCGACTCCCTGCATACAGAAAGAGATATGGTAAAGACCCGCAGCTGATCTTCCTGCAGAACCATGGTATCTTTGTGAGCGCCCGTACGACGGAGGAGATCAGGGAACTCTATGAGATGGTCTCCGGAAAGCTCCGCGGGATCATCCGGCCGGAGGAGATCACCGAACTGCCGGTGACGCAGGAGGCCGAAACGCTGCGTCATGAATTCTCCCGCCTGGCCGGCAACGCGTATGTGGCCCTACGCCACAACACCCTGCACCGGCATTTTTACGGGGATACGGAAGCCTTCCGGGCCATATCCATCCCTTTTACGCCGGACATCATGGTCTACTGCGGAGCGGAATATGTATGGTCGGGAAGCTCTGCTCTTCCGGAGATACTGGAAGAGGTACGGGAAGGATTTGAGAAATACCGGGAAAAATACCGCCGCGATCCCGGCATCATATTGGTGAAAGACCTGGGGCTGTACGGTATCGGAGAGAAAGAAAAAACAGCCATTACTGCCCTCGATGTGTATGAGGATTTTATGAAGGTCAGCAGGTATTCCGAGGCTTTCGGAGGCCCTCATCCCATGTCGCAGGAGATGATCGACTTCATCCTGGGCTGGGAGGTGGAGCATTACCGGAGGGAAAGGTATGGGAAGGATGATCGATGAATGTCGAACATCGAATATCGAATGCAGAATTTTGAATTTTGATTTGATTGCTGATTTTTCAATCATTCAATCATTCCCCGTCCGAACGGCCTCGGCCCTGCCTGAATGACTTCGTTCAGGCGGGCGGGAATCATTCACGCATTTCCAACCAGCACCCCGCCTTCGCCTACGGCTTCGTCGGGCGAAGCCAGCACCCACTTTGTCCGCCATAGTCCCGAATCGGGACGAAGGCGGAGCACCCAGCACCCGGCAACTCGCAACTCCCAACTCGCAACTCGATACCCGTAACTCGATACCCGTAACTCGATACCCGCAACTCGATACTCCCAACTCCCAACTCCCCTCCTGTTGGATTTCCACCGTTTTGTCCGTATCTTGTGGATAACATTCCCAAACCTTACCACTTATGAAACCTCCGGGAAGTTTACGGCGGGTGGTTATAATCTTTCTGTTCCTCGGGCAGGTTGTGTCAGCTCAACCCTATCGTTTCCGGCACCTCACCATCGAGGATGGTCTGTCCCAGAGTTCTGTCAATTGTATGATGCAGGACAGCCGTGGATTCATGTGGTTCGGCACCCAGGACGGACTGGACCGCTATGACGGGTATCAGTTCCGGGTATTCCGCTATGATCCCGCCGACAGCAACACCATCTCCCATAACTGGATATGGGATCTCTGCGAAGACCGCCAGGGACGGATATGGATCGCGACCTGGAAAGGACTGAGCCGTTATGATCCCGGTGAGGACAGATTCGTGCGTTTTTTACCTGACTCTTCTGATCCCTCCGGAATCTCCGGCGAAAGACCTGCCTCGGTCTGTATGGACCCGAGTGGAAATATCTGGATCGGTATCTGGGGAGGCGGTGTAGACCGGTACGTCCCGGAGACAAATGGTTTTGTGAAGTTTTTCTATCAGCCGGAAAACAAAAACAGCTTACCGGGGAACTTTGTGAGGTGTGTATTTTTCGACAGTAAGGGACGCTTGTGGGTGGGCACCTGGTCGGGGTTGGCCCTGGGCAGGGTCAGCGAAGACGGCTCGGTGGACTTCGTTCGTTTTGTACATGATGAACAGAACCCTGTCAGCCTGGGGAATGATCATGTCATGTCGGTACTGGAAGATCATGCCGGGAGGATATGGATAGGCACACGGGGCGGCGGACTGAACCTGTTTAATGAGAAAGATTCCTCCTTTGTCCGGTATGAGCATCATAAGGGCGATCCTGCCGGCATCAGCAGCAATGATGTATGTTCCCTGTATGAGGACCCGCAAAACCGTTTCTGGATCGGGACCTTTACGGAAGGGCTGAATTTGTTCGATACCGATAAAGGGACGTTCACCCGCATCATTCATGATCCGGAAGACCCGGGAAGCCTGCTGGGAAATAATGTTTACAGTCTCCTGGAAGACCGGTCAGGCCTGTTGTGGATCGGGGCGGGAGGACTGAATATACTGGATCCCAGAGTGGTAGCTTTTCGTCATTATAGTTACGGGAAAAAAGAGAAGAACAGTCTGAGCAGCAATGATGTGACCGCCTTCTATGAAGATGATCATGGCAGGATATGGATCGGAACGAATGGCGGTGGGCTGAACTGTCTGGATCGCAGGAAAAATATTTTTACTGTCTATCGGCATGATCCGCATGATCCGTATACTCTTGCCAGTGATCATGTCAGTGCTGTTACAGGGGATGATGAGGGGAAATTGTGGGTCGCTACAAGCGATAATGGTCTGTTTCGGTTTGATCCGGTTACAGAAAGGTTTATGCCTGTGATAAATATTGCGGGCATCTCCCCCGAAGACATGAAGGGCCTGAGGTATATCAACGATCTCTGTTTTACACAGGACAATGTGTTGTGGATCGCTTCCGATAACGCAGGCCTGGTCAGGTATGATCTGACAAAAAACGCAGGAAAATGCTATAAGGAGATCACCTGGGGGGACAGAACTTTCATGGCTTCGTCCCTGCTTACCCTCCTGCCGGATTCCAGAGGTACTCTCTGGATCGGTACCTGGGGCATTGGCTTGTTCTCGCTGGATAAGAAAAATGGAAAATTCACGGTTTATCCGGCTAAAGAAGGAGATCCTTCGTCGGTTTCGGGAAACATGGTCCATGACATCTGTGAAACAACGGATAGTGCCGGCAGGATCCTGTGGGTAGGAACCAACAGGGGATTGTGCTGGATGCGGCCCGACGAGCCTTTAGCAGGACGCTTCAGGCATATCACCATGAAAGACGGTCTGCCCAGTAATATTGTGTATGGTATCCTGCAGGATGATCAGGGAAAGATGTGGATCAGTACGAATAACGGATTGAGCCGGTTCGACCCGGTGACAGGGGAGATCAGAAATTTTGATATGCATGACGGGTTGCAAAACAATGAGTTCAATCTGCATAGCTGCCTGAAATTAAAGGATGGTACCCTGCTGTTCGGAGGGGTGAACGGGTTCAATATGTTCGACCCGGAGATGATACGCGAGAATGACTATCAGCCTCCGGTGGTGCTGACCGGGTTCAGGGTCTTTAACAGGGAGATGACGTTCGGGAAAGATCTTACTGAGATCCAAAAGATCGTGCTGACCTGGAAACAGAATTTTTTCTCTTTTGAATTTGCTGCCCTCGATTTTGCACAACCGGAAAAGATCCGGTATGCTTACCGGATGGTGGGGGTGGATCAGGACTGGGTGTACTCGGGTAACAGACGATATGCCAGTTATACGCGTATTGATCCGGGAGAGTATTTGTTTGAAGCCAAAGCTACCAACAGGGATGGGGTATGGAGCGATCATCTGTTGAAGCTCAGGGTAAAGATCCGGCCCCCCTTCTGGAGGACCTGGTGGTTCAAGATGCTGGGAATACTGGCCTTTTTACTGCTTTTATACGCACTGCACCGCATACAACTGGAGAAGCTCCTGGCGGTGGAACGGCTGCGGGTCAGGATCGCCAGCGATCTGCATGATGATGTGGGGTCGGCCCTCACCCGCATCTCCATAGCCTCCGAACAGTTGCAGGTGACCAAAGATCAAAGCCGTTTGATGGTCCTCTCCCGGACGATCGGGAACATAAGCCGGGAGATCATCTCCACCATGAG
>JALVJE010000102.1 GCA_027028505.1 Bacteroidales bacterium | reverse complement strand
TCCCGTAAATGTTGTAACTTCGTGGAGTTTTTCGGATGATGTTTTTAAGGCGCATAAATATTCTGAAGGGTTGGCTGGCGCTGTTGGTATTCCTGGCGGGGGGAGGGTCTGCCCTGGCTACGCACAACAGGGCGGGCGAGATCACCTGCAAGCAGGTGGGCGAGTTCACCTATGAGGTGACGGTCACCACCTTCACCTACTCGCTGAGCATGGCCGACCGTCCGCAACTGGAGGTGCAGTGGGGCGACAACACCTCGTCGGTGGTGGCGCGGGTGGCCAAGATCGCCCTGCCCAATTACTATAACAAGAATGTTTACATCGCCCGTCATACTTATCCCGGTCCCGGGGTGTACCGCATCGTGGTGCAGGACCCCAACCGCAACTACGGGGTGAAGAACATCCCCAATTCTGTCAATGTCATTTTCTCTGTGCAGACCGTGCTGATGATCAATCCGGCCATCGGGGCCAACAGCACGCCGGTACTGCTCAGTCCTCCCTATGACAAGGCGGCTGTCGGGCATATCTTCATCCACAACCCCACTGCCTATGATCCTGACGGGGACAGTCTTTCCTACTCCCTTACCGTCTGTCGCAAGGAGAACGGCGAGCCCATCGAAGGATATACGTTCCCCAGGGCGAGTGATACCCTCTATGTCAACCCGGTGACGGGCGACCTGGTATGGGATGCTCCTGTGGACAGCGGGGCCTACAACCTGGCCATCAACATTTCCGAATGGCGCAACGGCATCAAGATCGGCAACATCGAGCGCGACATGCAGGTGAATGTGTACAATACCGACAACCATGCGCCGGTCAATGATCATGTCCCGGACATGTGTGTGCTGGCCGGCGATACGATAGACATTGATATATCCAGTGTGGACCAGGACCAGGATTCCGTTTTTCAGGAGGCCTACGGTGGTGTCTTCGGTATCGATAATGAATTTGATTCACCTGCCACCTTCACCCTGCTCGACCGGGGCAAGGGCTACTCCACCTCCCGTTTTTTCTGGCGTACCACCTCGATGCATGTGCGGCACCAGCCGTACCAGGTGGTGATCAAGTCGTGGGATGACAACAGTGATCTCAGTCTGGTGGATATCACCAACTTCAACATACGTGTGCTGGGCCTGCCTCCGCACAACCTGCGGATACATCCGGGCGGCAATTTCATGCGTCTGGCCTGGTCGCCGGGCGATACGGTGGCCGGAGGATACCGCATCTACCGCAAGAGCGGCTTTTCGGGATATACGCCCGACAGTTGTGTTGCCGGCGTGCCGGGGGACATCGGTTACTCCCTTGTCGCCGAGCTGCAGGCACGCGGCGATACCTTTTTTGTGGATGATAACAACGGTCAGGGACTGCAGCAGGGTACCGATTACTGCTATATGATCGTGGGGGTGTACAAGGACGGCTCGGAGAGCCTGCCCTCCGAAGAGGTGTGCGGCACCCTCATCGAGGGCACGCCGGTGCTGATCCATGTGAGTGTGCTGAAAACAGATCCCGCTGACGGCAAGATCTTCATTGCCTGGGCCAAACCCCGCGACCTGGACACCATCCCCGCCAACGGACCGTATGAATACCGTATCTATCGCTCCGATGGTATCTGGGGAACGAATTATGCGCTGATCGCCACTTTTGCCACGACCGACCTGAACGATACCACCTTCACCGACTCCCTGCTGAACACGGCGGACCATCCCTATACCTACCGGGTAGAGCTCTATAATAATGAGACGGGCAACCGTTTTCTCATAGGCAACCCCGCCGAGGCCTCGTCGGTCTATCCCTCGCCGGAGCCCAACGACCACCGCGTGACGCTTCACATCAAAAAGAACGTGCCCTGGATCAACAAAGCCTATATCGTTTACCGCCAGGATGAGACTGCGGGACCGTTCGACTCGGTGGGGGTCACGAGTGATACGGTCTACACGGATACCGGCCTGACCAACGGGCAGCAGTACTGTTACCGGCTGGTGAGCGTGGGGTCCTACAACCGTCCCAACCTGCCGGACACCATCCTCAACACCTCGCATACCGTCTGTGCCACACCCGTTGACCTGACGCCTCCCTGTCCTCCGGACCTCACGGTGATATCTTACTGTGACAGCCTGTATAACATGCTTGCCTGGACCAATCCGGCCCATGCCTGCGGAGACAGGGATGTGATGTATTATACGGTTTTCTATAAGGCTACCATTGACGGGGAGCTGCAGGAACTCGTCCGCGTGGAAAACCCGGATGATACCACCTTTGTACATTATCCGGAGAACTCGATGGCCGCCTGTTATGCGGTGTCGGCCACCGACTCCGTGGGGAACGAGAGTGATCTCTCCGTCCTCAGTTGTGTGGATAACTGTGCTTATTATGAGATCCCCAATGTGTTCACGCCCAACAACGATGGTATCAACGACCTGCTGGTGGCCCGTACCAACCGTTTTGTGGAGAAAGTGGATATGAAGATCTTCAACCGCTATGGCATGCTGGTATTTGAGACCGATGATCCGCTGATCAAGTGGGACGGCCGTTACAAGGACAAGAACGAGCTCGTCTCGCCGGGGGTGTATTATTACCTGTGTGATGTGTATGAGAAAAGACTCACCGGTACCGAAGTGCGTAATATAACAGGGTTCATCCATGTTATTACAGAGAAAGGAGCCAAACCGGGAGGAGAAACGATCGCCAAATGAAACAGATCAGGAACATAGGATATATCTTTCTTTTCTTGTTGTTTGTGTTGCCGGCAGGTGCGCAGGATGAGGGGGCGGTGCAAGAGGGGATAGCAGCCTTTCAGCAAAAAGAGTACGGCCGGGCAGCCACCTTTTTCTCGGAGGCGCTCCGTCGTCATCCGCAGGAGGCAGCTTTCTGGCTGTGGCGCGGCAAGGCTTTGTTCTTTCAGGGGGACGAGGCAGCGGCCCGGGCGGTCTTCCGGGAGGCCGATCGTCTGCAGCCGGGATATGCTTCGCTGTGGCTGGCACGTCTCTGTGCGCAGCAGGGTGAGAAAGACGAGGCCTTCAGGGCACTGCAGCAGCACCTGGCTTCCCCGTATCACCGTCCGTTGCGGGAGATCATGCTGGATACCCTGCTGACACCCCTGGAGCGCGATCCCCGCTGGCGGGAGATATGGAAAAAAGACTGGTACTCCCGTCGTGAGCAGGCCGAGGCGGCCATACGCGGCGACCTGGCCCTGGACGATCCGGAGGCTGCTCTGCAGGAGGCCAACACGATCCTGGCACAGTACAACGACGATGCCGTCCTCCTGGCCTTGCGGGCCCGCGCCCGCCTGGCACAGGGCGACCTGCACGGAGCTGCGGACGACCTGGCACAGGCCACCGCGATCAATGCAGAGGATACCACCGTCCTGATGACCGGCGTGATGATTGCCCGGGAGAAAGGAGACCCGCAGGCAGTGGCAAAGGCCTGCGAAAGACTGTACGAACAACGCCCCGGCGACTTTGCGCTCCTGCTGCGGGCAGCCGCAGCCTGGAAAGAGGCGGGAGAAACGGAAAAGGCCATCACGGCCGTGGAGCACTACCGGAAATATTTCCCCGACGAACCCCGGGCCATGCTGCAGGCAGGCGAGCTGTATGCCTCCAAAGGAGACTACCACAGGGCCCTGCGCCTCCTCTCACAGGTCATCGAAAAGGATCCCGGCGACCCATACAATTTTGTAACCCGGGGAGATGTCTATATGAAAGCCCACACCTACCGCTATGCGATCTTTGATTATGGTATGGCGCTCGACCTGGATCCCTCCAACGGGGAGGTCTATTACCGCCGCGGCAAGGCCTACCTGAAGACAGGCGACCGCGAGAGCGCCTGCTTCGACTTCAGCCGGGCCCTCCATTACGGCCGGAAAAAAGCGATCATCTATCTGCAGAAATACTGCGGAAAGTAGGGGGAGTTACGAGTTAAGAGTATCGAGTTGAGAGTTAAGAGTATCGGGTTGAGAGTTAAGAGTATCGGGTTATTCTTCTCAAACCTCAAACGCGCCGCAGGCGCATCAAACCTCAAACCTCAAACCTCCGCGCCGCGGACCCGAACTTGAAACCTGGAACCTGAAACATACAGCGTACAGACGCAATTCATTGCGTCTCCAAACGCAGCCGCAGGCTGCTTCAAACGCGCCGCAGGCGCATCAAACTTCAAACCTTATTCCTTTTTCCCCACAATAACCCTATGCAGCATCCGGGCGAGATCGTCGGGTTTGAAGGGCTTGATAAGGATATCATCCATCTTGTATTCTTTGGCCTGGGAGCGGATATCCATCAGGGCTGAGGCAGTGAGGGCGATCACGGGGATGCTTCTCTTCTTTTCGTCGGGGAGATTACGTATGGCGCGTGTAGCCTCATAGCCGTCCATTTCAGGCATCTGCAGATCCATCAGGATCGCATCGTAGGATTTCTTTTCAACCATGCTGACGGCTTCCCGGCCGTTCTCACATTGATCGATCTCCATGCCCCAATCTTTCATGCTTTTGATGGCGACAATGCGGTTGAGAGCATTGTCCTCGGCGATGAGCACTTTTTTCCCTTTCAACTCCTCTAAGATCTCATCCAGTGTGTCTTTTTCGTGTCCGCTGTCCCCGTCTTTGATCTTGTTCAGGTGC
>JALVJE010000101.1 GCA_027028505.1 Bacteroidales bacterium | reverse complement strand
CCAGGCTGTTGTCTTTGGCTATGCGGCCATAGGAACACCAGTCGTACTTGATGTAATCGATCCCCCAGCCGGCCCAGGTCTTCGCATCCTGGTACTCATGTTCATAGGAACCCAGGTAACCGCCACAGGTGAGCGGACCGGGACTGGAATAGATACCCAGTTTGAGCCCTTTGCCGTGCACATAATCTGACAGTTCTTTAAAATCGGGGAATTTCTCATTGCCGGTGATCGATCCGTCGGGCAGACGCCGGGGCGCTTCCCATCCGTCATCGATATTGATGTAGCTCCACCCATGGTCGGCCAGGCCGGTCTTCACAAAAGCATCGGCAGCCGCTTTCACTTTCCCGGCATCGACACTCAGCCCCCAGACATTCCAGCTGTTCCATCCCATGGGCGGCGTCAGGGCCAGCAGGTCGCCTGTTTTGATCACGAACACCGCCGTATCGCTGCCCAGGTCATTGCTCACAATGAACCGCACCGAATAATCTCCCTTTTTGCCGGGAGCTTTCCCGCTGATGATACCTGTGTGGGCATCGATCTTCAGGCTTCCCGGTAAGCCTTGGGCTTCATAACGAAGCGGCCGTTTTCCCGTAGCAGGCACGCGGTACAGAAAATCATGGCCGGGCCGGGCTCCATAGACGCGGGGACCGTTGATACGGGGACGGTCCGGCGCCGGTGGCGTGAGGATATAAGGCACGCCGGTCTGGGCCTCAATAAGGTTCTCCGAATGTTCAGGCTCAAAAGAACATACCAGCAAACAGTTGGCAAGATCGAGATTGGTATAGGCAATGGTATGTCCCACCTCTTTCCCCGCCGGAACAGTGGCAGAGGTGGTCTCGGTATAGATCACCCTGTCGTTATCCTGGTTGATGACCTCTATGTTCAGGATCCCTGTAAAATCATGGTCTTCCGAACTGTTGCGCAAAAAGATCACTTTTTTGTACTGAATACGGTTGACGATCCGGAAAGGCTCTTTGGTAAGATCAATGGTCAGATAATCCGCCACATCCCGCATGGCCACATAGGGTTCGGGACCGTACATCCCTCCCAGACCTCCACGGTCGAACACGCGCACCGCGATCACATTGTCCCGGTCCCAGTGAATACGGGGATCGTTCACCGGCAAAACATATTTTCTGGGGACATTCCAGGTCTCCCCTTCATGGGGGATCTCTTTTCCGAACTTTGTATCCGCAGATACCGTTTTACCGTTTTGGCCGAGGGGCATGCCGTTGAGCCAGGTCTGGTCACGGTCATCTATCTTCCCCAGGAAGATGATCAGGGAATCCTTGAAATAGGATGTTTGGCGGATCGACGAAGGGATCTTCACATGCACCCTGTACCAGGCATACCCGTCCAGGTCGGCATACCCCTGGGCATCCCACACCTGCAGGGGAGAAATATCCTTCCAGCTGCTGTCATTCAGGTCCGTTGCGGCATATCCCGGATCATCTGCAGGCATGAACTTCCAGCCGGTATCCAGCGGGATCCTGCCGGGTTCGGAATGGGAACAGGAGAGCAGCCATGCTGCCATGATCACCCCTAGCGAATAATTCAGAATCTTCCTCATAGTCCTTATATTATCTTTTATTTATCAATACTTTATCAATAATACTTTCAATCATCGTCGTCATCATGTCCGGCCAGCATCTCCGGGTAAGGCCGGTTTTTCATGCAGGCATGCCAGATGATACGGTTCATGAGATCATCCTCTCCGGCATCTATCCCCAGGGCTGCCAGACGACCGGATTCCTTTGCAAAATAAAGAGCTCTGCCTGTAAGGGCCGTTGCCGGCGGGTTCATCTCATCCAGCGGGATCCGGGCAGCTACATGCGTGTAAGGGGTAAGATCTGGTTTTGACGAAAAGGCATCGAACATAGGCGTAGCCGTAGCATCTGCAATATTCATGGGCGGCAGCCCCAGGATCTGCTCGATGGTTCGTATCATGGAGGTCTGGTTGTAAGAAGTGGAGACGGTCCTGTGCAACCGCGAATAAGGACTGATAACCATTCCTACGGTGCGGTAGGCAGAGACATGGTCCCAGCCGGCCTGCGAGTCATCCTCGGTGACAAATACGACCGTATTTTTCCAGAACCGGCTCCTGCTCAGCGCTTCGATGATGCGGCCCAGGGCCAGGTCGTTGTCAGCCACCATGGCACGGGGGGTGGGATGGACCGGAGAGGTGCCTGCAGTATGATCATTGGGCAGCGCCATGATGATCAGGTCGGGGAACCGGTCCCCTTCCATTTTCTCATAGCGTTGCAGGTCGCTGATAAAAGCATCGGCACGCATCTGGTCCGAAAAATTGTGGCTGTCATAGGCAGGATAGGTGGGCGAGAGAATGCCCCGCACCCGGTCGAGGGTCGTCACGTTGCGGAAAGGGACCGGTTTCCCGGCCTGATAGTCGCGGTAGATGTCTTCCCATGATCTGTTGCCGTAATCCACAGGCACGGAAGCCTCGCCGTAGATCACCACCTTTTTACCATGGTCGAGGGCATTGTCCCAGAGAAATCCGGTCTTGGGATAAGCCATGGCATCATATAGCACATGGGTATAACTGCGGAACCAGGCCCGTACGTTCTTCTCGATATAGTCGGTCACGATGGAAGCATCGGTCCAGAGATGTCCCTCGGCCGAGCATTTTCCCGAAGCCTCATAGCGGTCCAGTAAAACAAAATCCTTTACCAGCTTGTGGGTATTGGGTGTGATCTCCCGCCCAAAGGCACAGAGAGAGGAATCGCCGTCGCCGGACCGCACATCTCCCAGCACCTGGTCGTAGGTCCGGTTTTCTTTGATGATATAGATCACATGCTTAAAGACAGAAGGTTCTCCGGTACGTTCCGGCACCGGCACCGGTTTCCGGTTTTCCCGCGGCAGCAGGGAGGCCAGGGCCAGACGGTTCAGATGGTTCGTTTCTTTTACCGTGGTAGTGTATGAGGCCAGATGTGCGGCATCCGGGACAGGGATCACCGAGACCATGGCCATCATCCTGTGGGCATTGTAAGCACCGTTGGTTGACGGGGTTCTTCCTTCGGCAGACCGTTTTTCAAAACGGGTACGAGCGCCCAGGGCCTCTATGTTGGCCACGTATATCTTGTTGCTTTCTTCCGCCAGGGCGATACCGCCCGGCCAGGCGCCGGTGGGTATCCAGCCCAGAATACGGCTGCTCTCCTCTGTGCCTGCAACGCAGGCTTTTTTACCCAGACGGATCACGGCCAGCGCATTGTCCATGCCGTTGGCCACATACAATATGCTTCCGTCGGAAGTGAGTGCCAGCGCATCCGGTGTATCCCCGAAAAAGGGATCTTTTTCATTCCTCAATCGCACCGGGATCTTCTCCGTAACTTCGTCAGTTCGTGTATTTATAACGGAGACATAGTCATCATTGCCGTTGGCGACATAAACAAACTGCCCGTCCGGAGAGGCTATGATATCATTGGGGTGCAGACCGGTGACGATCTCCTTGAGGGTCTTGCCGGTGGCAGGGTCCACCACGCTGACCGTCCCGGAGCTGACGGCATCGGTGACCGGGTCGGTATAGGCTTTCCCCCAGGGGATCCCGGCAGCAGGTTGCGTGGTGTCCGTCACCACCCTCCCCGACCAGTTGGTCACATACAGTTTGCCGGCGGCCGGCACCACACCATAGGGAGCCAGCCCCACAGGCACCTGCCAGACCACCTCGTCGCTGTTCAGATCCACCCTGGCCAACCGGTCATTGCCGTTCAGCACCACATAAAGCAGCGGATGATCCTTTGTCCCCGCCAGCACCATCTCATTGGGCAGGGAAGCACGCGCCTCCCCCTGCGGAGCAAAACGGTAGAGCTGCTCTGTGCGAAGTTTCTGCCCGTCCCAGCGGGCACGGATCACCATATTGCGGGCGCCCCAGAAAAGCGTGGAACGGCCCTGAATGTTCTTCCACAGGATCCCAGAATAGGTATTGACCGTATGCAGCGGGTCTTCCCTGACAGAGAAAGTATAAAGAACAGAATCATGGGCTGCATCCAGGATCACCACATGATACCTGCCTTCCACAGCTACGTATCTGCCATCCGGCGACATGACCACATCCAGGGCATGGTTCTCCAGCGCAGAATCGCCGAAAAATATCATCCTGCCGGCAGGCCTGACCACACGGTTGTATGGCATCACAATACCTTTCTCCGGTTTAGGTCCGTTGTGACAGGCACTGGTGAGAGATATGAAAAGAACCATGGTAACGGCAGGGATCAGACCTGACAATACCTTACGAAGCACGGATGATCGTTTCATTTTATTTGGTGATCTTTCATTTAAATTTCATACTTCAAAAAAACAAAATATTTTGTTCCGGTGCACTTCCCTATGAAGAATTCTTATGTTATCTGGGCTGCCTCTGCCGGTAACTATGTTACATCCGGCTCCCGGGAGGCTCATTCTGAATCATGAAAGGCTGGCAAATCGATCTCTTTTCTTTCCTGATTTTCCTGCTTTTCAGCCCTGATCCTTCCCTACGGCCGGCAGGCAGCAGGCGATGATACGAAAAGCCAGAGAACAACTCCAAACCCGTAATTCCGGACCCCACATTAAAAATAGGTATTTAAAAACCTATTTAATTACCTATTTAAATAGGTAGATAATCCCAAAA
>JALVJE010000100.1 GCA_027028505.1 Bacteroidales bacterium | reverse complement strand
ATCCCTGAAAAAAAGATCCTGACCCGGTATGCCGATCCCAAAGCTGTTTTCCTCAACGATGTAGTGGTGGCTCCTGACGGAACGGTCTATGTGTCGGATATGGGGGCTTCGGCCATATACCGGCTGCAGGGCGATCGTTTTGAAAAATGGGTCGTCGACAAAAAGCTCGACGGGCCCAACGGTCTTTTTGTTGAAAAGGGAGGCCTTCTGGCCGGCCTGAAGGACCGCATCGTGCGCATCGATCTGCAGACCCGAAAGATCAGCGATTACATCCTGCATACCGGCAGTATCGACGGACTGGAAGCCGACGGCCGGGGCAACTATCTCATCAGCGACTGGAAAGGACATATCTACCTGGTCAATACGAAGGGGGAGAAGGTGTTGTTGCTGGATACCACGCCCATCAACATGCAGGCGGCGGATATCTGTTTTGTTCCTGCCTCGTCCAATCTTCTGGTGCCGACCTTTAATAATAACAGGGTGGTGGCGTATCGGTATAAGTAGGTCGAAGAGTCTAAAAGTGGGAAAAGTCGAAGAGTGGGGAAAGTGCGTAGGGCGTAGGGCTTAGAGCATAGAGCAATGAGCTATGAGAAATGAGTAGAGACGCGCATCCTGTGCGTCTTGATCGTTCTTGAGATGAAGGGTCCTTAGCCATCAACTCCAAACTCCAACCTCCAGGCACTCCATACTAATTAAAGCGAAATCCGAATTGCAGGTGCTGGCTACTTCAGAAATTCTATGCTGAGGGGGTAACGCCACAGTATCCCGTTATTGGCGTTGACCCCGCCGATGATCGGGAAGATGAGGGCCAGCAGGCCCAGGATGATCAGCAGGGGGATACCGATCAGCAGCAGCATCAGGACGGAGGCGCCGATGAGATAGATCGTCAGGCTGATCATCCAGTTGACGATCATCTTGCCGTGGCGGTCCACCTCGGGAAAATCATCTTTGTTGGTAAGCCACATGACCAGTGGCAGCACGAGCCCGGCGTACGGGATAATGAACCCGGCCAGCTGGCTCAGATGTAAAAGAAGCAGGAATGTGTTCATCTCCATGCCCCAGGGTTTTTTCCCTGTGGGAGTGACAGGCGGGGGTTGCGGATCGAGGACTTCCATGACAGGTAAAATTTAGTTGTTTCTTCTGAGTTCAAAGTTCTTGCCCAGGTAGACCCTTCTCACGTGTTCATCTTCGGCCAGCTCATGGGCGGTGCCGGCTTTCATGATCTTTCCTTCGTAGAGGAGGTAAGCCCGGTCGGTGATAGAGAGGGTCTCATGTACATTGTGGTCGGTGATGAGGATCCCGATATTCTTGTCTTTCAGGTGGGCCACGATCTCCTGGATATCTTCGACAGCGATGGGGTCGACGCCGGCAAAAGGCTCATCGAGGAGAATGAAACGGGGTTTGAGGGCGAGGGCACGGGCGATCTCGGTACGGCGGCGTTCTCCTCCGGAGAGCTGGTTGCCTTTGTTTTTGCGTATCTTCTCCAGACCGAACTCACCGATCAGTTCCTCCAGGCGCTTGTACCGTTCTTCTTTTCCCATATTGGACATCTCCATTACCGAGAGGATATTATCTTCCACGCTCAGACCCCGGAAGACAGAAGCTTCCTGAGCGAGGTACCCTATGCCCAGGCGGGCACGTTTGTAAACAGGCAGGGAGGTGATCTCCATATCGTCCAGGAAGATGCGGCCCGACAAAGGACGTATGAGCCCGACGATCATATAGAAGGTGGTGGTCTTGCCGGCGCCGTTGGGTCCCAGAAGCCCGACGATCTCCCCCTGCTCCAGTTCAATGGAGACATGGTCGACGACGGTGCGTTTCCTGTATTTTTTTACCAGATCAACGGTCCAAAGTTTCATAGGTGTGATCTTTACTTATTCATTGTCCTGATCCTCCGGAGGCTTTTTCTTTTCCTCCTTCTTTTCTGTATCCTTTTCCTCTTCCTGTTTTTTTTCTTCTTCTGCTCCCTCCTCTGCCTCATCATACGCCCCTTCGCCGGTCATTTCTGCTCCGTAGGGGGAGGAAGGTTCCTCTTCTCCGGCCTCTTCACTTGTAGTTTTTCCTTCGACGGGGCCGTCGGGTTCCGGTTCCGGTTCCGGATCCGGTTTGGGAGGGGAGGGTGGTTCCGGCTCATCATCGATCCCGAACTCGGCATCCTGTTTTTTCTTGATGCGGGCTGAGATCCAGATGCTCACCTCGTACAGAATGATCAGAGGGATGAACACAAGTACCTGGCTGAAGACATCCGGCGGGGTGATGATCGCAGCCAGAACGAGGATGATCACTACGGCGTGCTTCCGGTAGCGGCGCAGGAAATCAGGAGTGATCAGTCCTGCCTTGGTAAGAAAATAGACGACCACCGGCAGCTCAAAAGTGATCCCCCCTGCCAGGGTTACCGTGGTGACGGTAGAGATATAGGAACGCAGGTTGATGCGGTTGACCACTTCCTGGCTGACCGAGTAAGACCCCAGGAAGTTGACCGAGAGGGGAGCGATGATAAAAAAGCCGAAAAGGATCCCCAGCAGGAAGAGCAGGGAGCTGTACACCACGGCGCCCCGGGCGTACTTCCGTTCCTTGTCGTAAAGAGCAGGGCGCATGAAACGCCAGAACTCCCAGAAAACATAAGGGAAAGCAACAATAAGGCCGGCCAGCAGGGAGACGACGATGTGGGTGGTGAACTGTCCTGCCATGCTGATATTGATGATCTCCAGCGGCTTGCTGTTGATGCACAACTTGGCGACATTGACCAGGTCCCCCAGACGGCAAAGCATCCTGTTGGTGAAGAAAGAAGGGTCTTTGGGGGCCAGGATGATCTTGTCAAAGATGATATTGTGATAGATAAAAGCAATGATCGCCATGGCAAAAACGGCCAGGGAAGCACGGATGAGATGCCACCGCAACTCTTCCAGGTGCTCCAGAAAAGACATCTCATCCGGATTTTTCTTTCTTTTTTTTGCCATTTTTTGCTCCCGCCGGTGTTCGTGTTTCAGAATACAAATAAAAGAAACTTCTTATAATTAAGTTTTACATATTTGAAAATAACTTGTATATTAGTATATTTAAAAAGTTTAAGTGAAAGAAATTGTTATTTTTGCAGGCTTTTTGGCTATAAGGAAAAATCTGAGAGAGAAAAATGAATGTGAGTGCTGAGATCTCATTGTCGGAGTATTTGAAGAAATACTTCGGCTTTGACACGTTTAAGGGAAATCAGGAGGTGATCATACGCAACCTCCTGGACGGAAGGGACACGTTCGTATTGATGCCGACGGGGGGAGGTAAATCCCTGTGTTACCAATTACCATCGTTGATCCTGCCGGGTACGGCCATAGTTATCTCGCCGTTGATAGCTTTGATGAAGAACCAGGTGGATGCCATGCGTAACTTTGTCAGTACGGAGGATGGCATTGCCCATTTCCTGAACTCGTCGTTGTCGAAGGCGGCGATCCAGCAGGTTAAGGAGGATGTCCTGGCCCAGCGGACGAAGTTACTGTATGTGGCGCCCGAGTCGCTGACGCGTGAGGATAACGTGGAGTTCCTCAAGCAGATCAACATCTCTTTTTATGCCGTGGATGAGGCGCACTGTATCTCGGAATGGGGACATGATTTCCGGCCGGAGTACCGGCGCATACGGCCTATCATCGAAAAGATCGGCCGGGCACCGGTAATTGCTCTGACGGCTACGGCTACACCCAAAGTACAGCATGATATCCTGAAGAACCTGGGCATCCTCGATGCCAATGTCTTCAAGTCGTCGTTCAACCGGCCCAACCTTTATTATGAGGTGCGGCCGAAAGTGAATGCCACCCGTGAGATCATCAAATATATCAAGGCCAACACGGGGAAATCGGGCATTATCTATTGCCTGAGCCGTAAGAAGGTGGAAGAGCTGGCCGAGACCCTGCAGGTGAACGGTATCAAGGCCCTGCCTTATCATGCCGGCATGGATTCGGCCACCCGCTCGGAGAACCAGGATAAGTTCCTGATGGAAGAGGTGGATGTGATCGTGGCCACCATCGCTTTTGGCATGGGTATCGACAAACCCGATGTGCGTTTTGTCATTCATTATGATATTCCCAAAAGCCTGGAAGGTTATTACCAGGAGACCGGCCGGGCAGGACGGGATGGCGGAGAGGGCCGGTGCATCGCTTTTTACAGTTACAAGGACATCCAGAAACTGGAGAAGTTCATGCAGGGCAAGCCGGTGGCCGAGCAGGAGATCGGCAAACAGTTGTTGCTGGAGACCACCGCCTATGCAGAATCAGCCGTATGCCGCAGGAAAATGCTCCTGCACTATTTCGGGGAGGATTACCAGGAGGAGAATTGTGGCACGTGCGATAATTGTACCCACCCGAAAAAGCAGTTCGAAGGGAAGGACTATGTGGTCAAGGCGCTGAAGGTCATCCTTGCCGTCAATGAAAAGTTCAAAGCCGATCATGTGGCCAACATCCTGAGCGGACGGGCCACCTCGGGGGTTAAATCCTACAGGCATCATCTGCTCGATGTCTTTGGCCTGGGGAAAGAAAAAGATGAGAAATTCTGGGGCGCCGTCCTGCGGCAGATGCTGGTAGCTTATCTCATCGAGAAAGAGATCGAGAACTACGGTCTGCTGAAAGTGACGAAGAAAGGGCATGAATTCCTGGAGCATCCCTCCTCTTTCATGCTCGTGGAAGATCATGACTATGAGTCTATCGATGAGGACAATGCTGCCGCCTCGGGGAAAACGGCTGCCGTCGACGATGAGCTGCTAAGCATCCTGAAAGACCTGCGGCGTGACATAGCCCGCCGGAAAAACCTTCCTCCTTTTGTGATCTTCCAGGATCCTTCGCTCGAGGATATGGCCATACAGTACCCGGTCTCCCTGGAGGAACTGAAGAACATCACAGGGGTTGGCCAGGGGAAAGCGATGCGTTACGGCAGGGAGTTCGTTGACGTGATCAAAAAATATGTGGAGGAGAAGGAGATCATACGTCCCTCAGAGATGGTCGTGAAATCGATCGTCAATAAGTCGGGGCTCAAGGTCTATATCATACAAAGTATCGACCGTAAGATCTCTCTGGATGATATTGCCAGTGCCAAGAACCTGGAGATGAATGAACTGCTCAACGAGATCGAGTCGATCGTCCATTCCGGAACACGCCTGAACCTGGATTATTATATCGATGAGGTGATGGATGAAGAACATCAGGAAGAGGTATTTGATTATTTCCGGGAAGAGGCCGAAGATGAATCGGTGGAAGCTGCGCTGGAGGCCCTCGGAGAAGATGAGTACACGGAGGAGGATATACGCCTGATGCGGATCAAGTTCTTCTCGGAAATGGGTAACTGACCGGTTCATTTATTATATATGTCATGCCGGAGAAGGTTCATGATCTTTTTCCGGAACGGCCTCCGGGATATCATTTTTGATTGGTTTATTTGTTCGACAACAAAGAAAATTTTTCTGTGATCAGACTCTTTTTGTTCCCGTTGATCTTCTTTCTGCTGCTTTTCCCTGCCGGGGCGCAGGAGAAACCTGTCATTTGTCTGGACGAGAACGACGGGTTGTGTAATGATGAGGTGCGGGAGATCAAACTGGACAACCGGGACATTTTGTGGATCGGCACCAACAACGGGCTCTCAGCCTATGACGGCGACCGTTTTGTCTGTTACCGTAAGAGCGACGGGCTGGCCGGCAGCAGGGTATGGGGGCTGGCTGTGGATGATCAGAACAGGGTATATGCAGGTTGTTATGTGGGTGGACTTAGCAGGATCAGCGGCGGACGGGTCACGGATACCTGGTATATACCGGACAAACATGTCAGGAACACCATCCGCAAGCTCCTGTATGATGAAAAAAGCAGGAGCGTAGTGGTGGGTACGGATTACGGGATCTACCTTTTCAGGGATTCCGTCTTCCACCGCATGCGTTATCCCTATTCCCCGGAGCATAAAAAATCATCCATTATTTCCCTGAAGAAATACAAGGGGCATATTTATTTTACGGTGCACGGTTATGCTTCGGGTCTGTATGAACTGAAGACCGATCCGGACAGCCTGGAACGCTCCGGAATGGTCCCCCTGATCAAAGATGTCACCCTTTTTGCCCTTACCTTTGCGGGAGATACGGCCTATGCCAATCATTACAATGAATTTTATGCCTGCTCCCTCAATGACGCGGGAGGGGAGATCATTGCGAAAGCCCCCCAGGGATTCCTCCCGTGGGATATGGTGACACTTCCCCGGGAATGGATCATGACCGGCGGATTCAGGATCTCCGATTATGCAGATAACACCAAATTCTTTAATATCCGGGAAAGATATTTTACGGATGCACCATGGATGCTCCGGTCAGACCAGATCTTCACTTTTTGTTATGACACTTTGCGCAAGATCGTATGGGCCGGCACCACCAATGGCGTGAAGGCGATGGTCAATACGCCTTTTTCCTATTATGCTCCTGAGGAGGGGGAGATCATCGATCTGGCGAGCCGGCATGATACCCTCTTTGTGCTGAAGAAAGAGGGGCTTTTTATGCTCAGGGGAGATAAAACCGTACCCCTCCTGACCAGGAGACAGATCGATGCTGTGGTAAGGAGGGAGAGCAAAAATTATTGTGCCCGTATTGGTGCAGACCCTTTTGAGATCATTTCGGACAATCCGGTGAATTACCGTTATTTCATTATTGATAGGGGGCGTATCTTTATCGGGACCAACAGAGGATCGGTGAGTATTCCCGACCTGAAGACCTATCTGCCCTTTGCCAAAGGACGTTTCGTTACATGTGGCCGGGGAGCCTGTTATATCCGGGATTACAGGCCCATGGTTTATTATCCCGACGTGCATGACCTCCCAAAAGGTGAGAAGATCATCGGGAAAGAGACGGGAGGCATTAAGGATGTCCTGGATATACGGCAGGTTGGAGACATCTGTTATATGCCTTCCTATTTTAACGGGATATATGCTGTAAAGGATCATAAGTTCTATCAACTGAACAGGAATAACTCGGTTATTGACAATTTCATTGCCGGGATAGATATTGACTCGCAAGGGGATGCCTGGGTGATCTCCCTCGACGGCAACCTTTTTCAGGTCGGCTTTGAAGACTCTCTGGTGGTGAAAAGAAAGATCAACCATTACAATTCGGAGATCATTGGTGAGAGCTATAAATGGTTGCTTTTCAACAACGGATATCTTTATCTGGGTACCAACAAAGGGTTGAACATTGTGCCGGAAGAGGAGTTGCGACAAGGGGATATAAAGACATTGTGGTTGTATAACCGTTATAATGGTTATCTGGATATCTCCACCAGTGACCCGGTAAAAGCCGGAAGAGGTTATCTTTTTGTACATAACGGGAAAAGGCTGATACGTATCGGCCGGCCCGTAAAACGAAAAGGTCTGGCGGAGTTGCGCATGCGGGATCTTGTGGTTGAGGGGGGAAGACAGCCGGTAAGATCACTGGATCATAAAGTATTCTCCTCCCGCACGCGCAATATCAGTATGACCTATTACCTGCTCAAATATCCTACAGACAAGAATGTGATCTATCGTTACCGGCTTAATAAAGGGGCCTGGACCGGTACGAATGTAGTGAGTCTGCCTTACCTGAAGCCCGGGAAGTATCATATCATTATGGAAGCCAAGGACCTGGAAAGGGATGAGGTGTACCGGAAGGCAGTGGCTTTTGAGATCCTTTCACCTTATGTCAACCGGTGGTGGTTCATTGCGGGGATGCTGACGTTTTTACTGTTGGGGGTATTTTTCCTTGTCAAGCACCGGTTTGAGTATCTTCACCGGCGGGAGGAAGAAAGAAACCGGATGATACGGGAGAGCGCCGAGCTGCAGGTGAAAGCCCTGCAGATGCAGATGAATCCCCATTTTATCTTCAACGCGCTCAGTACCATCCAGAGTGCGGTGCTGACCCGGAGCCGGGAAGAGACCCTGGATTTCATCGGTGATCTGTCGCTGGTGATCCGGGAAAACCTGGAAAATGTGATGAAGGACTATATCCCCCTGTCACGCGAGATCGCTTTTTTGCAGAGATATACGGGGGTGGAGCGTTTCCGCCTGGGAGACAAGGTGATGATCGATTTTGTTGTGGCCGTCGAGGATACCGAGCGCCTCATGATCCCTCCCATGCTGATCCAACCACTTATCGAAAACAGTATAAAGCATGGCATCCTGCCCAGAAAAGAGGGAGGTGAGATAGAGATACGTATTGTGGAGGAGGTTGACCATTTGCTGATCACGGTGCGTGACAACGGAATAGGCCGGAAGATGGCCGGAGAAAAAGCACGTAAGGATCATCAGAGCAGGGGGGTCGGGCTGTTACAGAAAAGACTGGAATACCTGAACCTGAAAAACGATACGAAGATCAACAGGATCGAGTACGAAGATCTGTATGAAGACGGGCGGCCGGCCGGTACGGTCGTGCGCCTGTATCTGCAGATCGTGAAAAGAAAAAAAGATGAACCGGATGAACAGGAATAATTCAGGATCCCGGGCAGGAGTGTCTGCCCTAATGAGAGAATGTTTTTTTGTATCAGGCCTGATCTCCCTGGTATTATGGATCGCTGTCATGACCGGCGGGAGGGTGGCGGCCCAGTCACCTGTGACCGTGCGGCTGTCTTTGCAGGCTGCCGTGGACAGTGCCATGGCCAACAACACGCTTATCCTTCGTTACCGGCAGGCGGTAGCCGAGAAAGAGCAGATGCGCAGAGCCTCCAAAGGGAATTATTTCCCGTCGGTGGATGTGATGGGGGGATACACCTACCTGAGCAAAAACCCCGAGGTGAACATGAGCAAGATGAAAGAGTCGGTGGACCAGATGTTCGGTTATTACGGAGCTCACATCGCCAACGAACTGGGTCTGTCAGAGGAGACGCAGGAACAGATCTACCAGCGTATCGTATCCCGTATGGGACAACTGCCTGCCTATAATATTGCCATTGACCAGCAGCAATACCCCAACCTGAACGTGGTAGCCACACAACCTCTTTTTATGGGAGGGAAGATCATTGCCGGCAAGCGTTTTGCCGAGGCTGAACTGGGCTATTCCACGGCCGAGCTGCAGAAGGTCTCCAATGAGGTTACGCGTGAGACCATCGAGCGGTATTACGGCGTGGTGTTGTTGCAGCAGGTGGTGCAGGTGCGTCGCAATGTGGTGGAAGGCATGCGGCGTCATGAGCGGGATGCACAACGGGCCATAGAGATAGGGGTGATCCCCTCCCATGAGCTGTTGCGCGCCAAAGTGGCCGTGGCCAATGCCGAAAGGGACATGATCGATGACCAGAACAAGCTGGAGCTGGCCCGCCTGGCCCTGAAAGCCAGCATGGGTCTGCCCGATACCGTTGAGGTGGTGGTGACCGATACCCTTGCTTTCCGGATGGTGCCGCTCGATGTGCCGGGACTGCGACAGGAGGCGGTACAACAGCAGCCGATCTTCCATATGATCGACCAGCAGAAACTGATGGTGGAACAGAAGCATGCGCTGGTACGTTCGGAGTTCATGCCACAGATAGCTGCCTGGGGGCAGTACAATGCCTTCGGAAACAATTATCCCGTGACCCTGCCTCCGTTCGTGGTAGGGATCCAGGCCCATTTCAATATCTTTCATGGCCTGGAGAAATACAACAAGCTGAAAGCTACCCGGTATCTGGCCGACCAGGTGGCCCTGGCCGACAAATATGCCCATGAGCAGATCAACCTGCTGGTGGACAAATCGTGGAGAGAGGTCGTCAACAAACGGGAACGTTACCTGAAGATGGAGCCTACCGTAGCACTGGCGCGGAAGAACCTCGAGATCAATGAGAAAAGGTTCCGGGAAGGGCTGGCCAAATCGACCGATGTCATCGATGCCCGTCTGCTGTACGAAGGGGCGGAGGTGGAACGCCTGAAATCCTTGTATGATTATTACCTGGCCATTGCCAGCCTTTACCTCGCCACGGGAAATGCCCAAAAAGCGGTGGCGATGCTGGGTATGAAAAATAAATAATGTTACAGTTATGAAAATATCAAAGAGTGCCATAGCCCTGCTGATCCCTGTGATCGTGATCCTTGTTGCCGTGATCATGCTGATCTTCGGAGGTTCCGGAGACGAGGAAAATATCATGCTTGGGATGTTCGAAGCCCCGACGGTCAATGTCTCCTCGATGATCCCGGGGCGGGTGAAAAAGATCGCGGTGGAGGAGGGGGACAGCGTACAGGAGGGAGAGCTGGTCTTTACGCTGGAGACCAAGGTCATGGACGCCAAGGTGGGACAGGCCGAAGGCCTGGTGAAAGCTGCCGGGGCGGTGGTGAAAAGAGCGAAAAAAGGGGCCCGCGAGGAGGAAAAAAGAGCTCTGCGCAACCAGTATGAGCTGGCCCGCAGCCAGTTCGAGTTCGCTGAGAAAACCTACCGGCGTTTTCAGGTATTGTATGCGGACAGTATCATCTCACAGCAGGAGATGGACGAGATGACTTACAAGTACAATGCCGCCAAAGACGCTATGGATGCTGCCAAAGCCTTGTACGACATGGCAGAGAACGGTGCCCGCCCCGAGGATATCGAGGCCGCTGAGGCCTCTTACCAGCAGGCCAAAGAGGTGTATCAGGAGGCCATGGCCTTCTATGAGCAGCTGGATATCAAAGCGCCCGTCACGGGGCTGGTGAGCAGCCGTATCGCCGAGGAGGGAGAGGTGATGGCCCCCGGCTTTCCGGTGATCACCATCATGATCCCGGAAAAGATCTATGCCGTCCTCAACGTGCGGGAAGACAAACTCTCCCTCTTCAAAAAAGGGACGCATCTGAAAGGAACTGTGCCCGGCCTGGGCGGCAAAGAGATAGAGCTGGTGGTGAGCTATATCGCGGTGATGCCGGATTTTGCCACCTGGACCCCTACCAAGAACAAAGGAGAGTTTGACCTGAAGACCTTTGAAGTGCGTCTGAAACCCGTACGGCAGCATCCGGACCTGCGGCCCGGCATGACGGTACGGATAAAAATATAAAGATACCTCCTCAGACGTGAAATATCTGGCATTCATACAGGTGGCCGTGCGCGAGACGGAACGTATCGCGCGCGACCGTTTTGCCCGCACCCTGCTGGTCTTTCTGCCGGTAGGGGTCTTCCTTTTCCTGGGACTGATCTACCTGAAAGGAGCCCTGCGGGAGATCCCCGTGGCTGTGTATGATGCCGACCACAGCAAGATCTCACGGCAGGTGACCGACATGATCGAGAGCTCGGCAGCGATGAAGATCACCCGCTATCTGTCGTCGGAGGATGACCCGGAAGAATTTTTTACGGACCATGACGAGCATGCCCTGATCGTTATTCCCCATGGCTTTGAGCGGGATATCTTCCGCAACCGGCCGACCCGTCTGGTGGTATACACCAACTCCTCGAATATCGTCTATGGCAATATCCTCTACCGCGAAGCTGCCGTGATCTCCGGAACCGTTTCGGCGGGCGTGACCATACAGCGTCTGGAGCATGTGGGGGTCGATCATCCCACGACCATGGGACTGGTGATGCCGGTACGTACCCATGTGCATACCCTTTTCAACCCCTGGTTCAATTATCTCTATTATCTGTTGCCGGGGCTGATGACGGTGTTGCTGCAGATGTTCATCTTTTTTGCGGCGGCGAAAGCTTTCAATACCGAGGTCAATGAGGGCACTTTTGATGAGTTGGTGAAGGTATCCCGGGGAAGCCCCCTGCAGATGCTTTTGGGGAAGTCGCTGGCTTACCTGGCTTACGGCATGGGCATCGTAATGCTGATCGCCATTGTTTTTGTGATCTTCGGTATTCCTTTCACACAGCGTGTTCCCGAGCTGATCCTGCTTTTTGCCCTGTTCACGCTGGTGAATATCTTCCTGGGCTTCATGATCTCCACTACCATCGATGACGAACTGGTGGCACTGGACCTGGCCTTTTTCTACAATTCGCCGGCTTTTGTCTTCAGCGGTTTTACTTTCCCGATGTTCGGCATGCCTTTCTTCAACAGTGCGTATGCGCAGTTCATCCCGTACACCCATTTCCTTTCCGCTTTCTTTCAGTTGTACCAGATAGGCGTGCCTCTGCACTACACCTACCCTGCGCTGGGAAAACTCTCACTTTTCCTGCTGACCGGAGCGGTGACGGCCTGGGTGGCCCTGAAGATCCGGGTGGGTGAAAAGAAAAAAACGGAACGTAACATGATCCCGGCAACAGCATGAAAGAGATCAGGCGGATCATATCGGAAGAGCTGAAGCAGGTGCTGGACAATCACAGCATCCTGCTGACCGTGCTTATTGCGCCGTTGTTGTATGCTTTTCTGCTGGGAAGCATATACATGCAGAAAGATATCAACCGCATCTCTTTTGCCGTGGTGGATGACGACAATACAGCCGCTACATTGCACATCATCCGTCTGCTGGAGGCCAGTCCCAAGATCGGGATACGGGCAAAGATACATAGTCTGGAGGAGGCCCGTGAGATGCTCGACCGCCAGGAGATCAACGGCTTTCTCTGGTTCCCGAAAGATTTTACGAAAAAACTGCTGAAGCTGCAGGGTGCCGATGTGAAACTTTATCTCAATACCACCCGTTTCCTGCCCTCCAATGATCTGAACAAGGCGGTCAACATTGTGATGATGACCGTCGGCTCGGGCGTGAGGCTGCGTTTTTTCGAGATGCATGGCATCAACCCCAAACATGCCATGGAGATGATCAACCCCGTCCTTCCCGAGATCCGCCCCGTTTACAATCCGACGAACAATTACGGCGATTTCCTGCTGCCGGGACTGTTGTTCCTTATCCTGCAGCAGACCCTGCTGATCGGTATGGGGGAGAGCGTCTCCGTGGATAACGGAGAGAAGAAGCTGGCCGGATATCTGCAGGGTGAAGGAGGGGTGTTGCATTACCTGCTGGGCAAGCCGGCATATTACCTGTTTCTTTATTTTGCCTATTTCCTGATCTTTTTCTGGGGTGTATATCCCCTGCTGGGAGTTTCCCGCGGCGGCAATATGTTGGCCCTCCTGACCACAGGGATGATCTTTGTGCTGACCATCGCCATGCTGGCGATCTTCTCCGGCTCTTTCATCAAAAGCCAGGTGCGGTACATGGCTATCCTTGCTTTTTCCACTTATCCTTTCTTTCTGATCTCCGGTTATTCGTGGCCGGTGACGGCGATGCCATGGTACCTGCAATGGCTGGCCCAGGCGGTACCTACCACCCATTTTCTCCATGCCGGTACCACCATCGTGGTGAAAGGCGGATCCTGGCAGGAGGTGGCCCCCGATATCTGGAAACTGCTGATCCTCCTCGGCGTCTTTACCCTGATGACCGCCTGGCGGCTGAAGAGGGTGAAGGATGAAGGTCGAGGAGTCTAAAAGTCTAAAAGTCGAAAAGTGGGAAGAGTGGGAAAAGTGGGAAGAGTAGGGAGTAGGGAGTAAAGAGTGAGAAGTAGGGAGGAGAAGCGATGAAGAGATGAAGGGATAATGCGATAAAGGTCTAAGGTCGAAGAGTCGAAAAGTCAAAAAGTATGAAAAGTGGGAAAAGTCTGAGATGAGAGATGAGAGCGACCCCGCTTGAGTTATCCTGAAATAGGTTTATACAAATTTGAGATCAATGAAGAGAATCATTTATTTCGGGGTTTTTCTGGGGTTATTGTTTGGAGGATGTAGCCGGGGTCCTGAGGTGGACCTTGTGCCGGACATGCCGTCCACGGCGCCCAATTACTGGTGTACGTGGTACTGGCAGAACTACCTGATCCGAGAAGGTGAGCCGGTCACCGATCCCGATCCCGTGAAGGTCTATTCCAACATCGCTGCCCGGGAGCAGATGAACGAGGAGAATATCTTCGGCAGGGAAGGCATGGCGGTGGTGATGTTGCCCCGTACCCGCAGTGATTATTATTTCCTGATCGATCATGGCTGGGCGGATAAACATTTAAAACCCAACCCTTTTTTCACACTGGTGATGGATACGGCAGATTTTCCCCGGTACGCGGGTCTGGCGCCCCGTGACCGGCTGCTGCACATGAACGAGGATATCAAAGCCCTGGGTTGGCGGGGGCTGGGTCTGTGGGTGAGGGGAAGCCCGCCGGAGCCTGAGATACGCCGCATGGTGGAATGGAGCAAATATGCAGGCATAGAATACTGGAAGATCGATGGCGGGGACACCAAAGATTTTCTTGCAGAACGCATCAAAAAGGAGATCTATCCTTCCCTGGTGCTGGAATATGTGACGGGGGCAGGACCCCTGACACCCCGTTGGGAGGAAAAAGGTCTTTCTCGTTACCCTTCGGGATATGATCCTGCTCAGGATCCCCAACGGGCTGCCCGCATGCTGGAGATCCTGCAGCATGCCGACGTCTTCCGTACCTACGATGCGGCACCTCTGCTGGTAACGGCCACGACACTGCAGCGTGTACATGATATCCTCTCACAAACGGCAGGCAGGGAGGAATACGGAGCATATCTCAATGTGCAGGATGACTGTAATGTGGCGGCGGCCCTGGGCCTGGTGGTAGCTGCCAAAAGACATCCCATGAAAACACCCCGGTGGTACAAAGGGAAAGACTATCACCTGCAGATCGCCGGCGACCGGCATGTGGACCGGAGGCTCAACGAAGCAGACCGTTTTGTCCTGTGGCAACGCATAGCACCCCCCATGCCGGCAGGTTATGGTACCTATGAAGCTTCGGAAAAATACCTGACCGACAGCATCGTCTTCACCGAAAGCGATACCTGGTACCGGCCTGCCTACGGCAAGATGGTGCATCAGGGAGCGCCGGCGGTAATGGCCCGTAACATGCCGTTGCCGGAGGTGAAGATCAGCGGTCTGGCGCCCCGTGTGATGGCAGCAAAGTTCCCCAACGGGGCAGTAGCTGTGGCTACCGAAGGACGGGTGACCCCGGAGGAAAGCTGGCAGCATCCTCGCGCTACGGTGATCCTGAAAAGTGTGGAAGAAGGAAAACCCATCGGCATCTTCGGACATTATGCTTCCCTGGTGCTGGTCTTCGACCGGCCTCTGCCGGAAAATATCCGGGTGTACGGACAGGATCTCCTGGCCGACAGGGCAGAAGAGATCACCCGGGAGGTGACCCGCGATGGGAACAGGCTCATCCTTCCCGGTGCCCTGATCGACAGCCTGGGAACCCTTGCCGGCGATCCGGGAGACATATCAGTACCCGGGATGGTGGTGGAAGTGGTGGCTGCTGAGGGACCTGGGATGGGGAAGGAGTAGGGTGCGGTGTGCTCCGCCTTCGTCCCGATGGATCGGGACTACGGCGGACGAAGGATGATGCGATAAAGCGATGAGGAGATAATGCGATAAAGGTCAAAAGTCTAAAAGTCGAAGAGTCGAAAAGTGAGAAGAGTATGAAAAGTAGGGAGTAAGGAACGATGTTGCTTTGGAGCCATCGGCAAAACGGTCATTGAGCCGGCAGGGAATTTAACCCGGGCGTTTTTACGGATGCCATTGACAATACGGATTTCAAAAAAATTAAAGAATACATCCGTAACGATCCTCTGAAATGGCAGGATGATCATTATCTTGCACAAAAAATCAAAAACATGACAAAAGACCTGATAAAAATGATCGTTGCCGTGCCGGAACGATCATATCCCGCGAGAGGACCCTCTTTTTCCATACCGGCGGGAACATATAGTTGTTTGAGTGAGACCGGCTGCCAGGACGGATCGTCTGTGTGAAAAAAAGTGAATGTAAAGAACAGATCAACAAAAAGAACTATGCGTCGCAAAGAAAAAGAGATCACCGACAAAGCGCTCCTGGAGGAGATCCTGGAGCGGTCGCAGGTATGCCGCCTGGGGATCGTGGATGGTGACGAGGCCTATATTGTGCCGGTGAGCTATGCCTGGCATGAGGGGATCATCTACATCCATTCGGCGCCGGAAGGCCGCAAGATGGATCTGTTGCGGAAGAACGGCAGGGTCTCTTTTGAGATCGAGCTGGAGAGCAGGGTGGTGCGGGACGCTGTGCCCTGCCGCTGGACGACCCGTTACCGGTCGGTGATGGGCACCGGCACCATCACCATCCATGAGGAGGAGGCTGAGAAAAAAGCCGGCCTCGACCTGATCATGCACAAATACGGCTATCACGGCCGGCCCCGCTACAGCAAAAAAGACCTTGCCGGCATGGTGTTGCTCAAATTAAAGATCGAAACCCTCACCGGCAAACAGGCAGGAGAATAGGGGGACGTATCATCCGGTCGGACAGATCCTTTCAGAAGACCGTGGAATACATCCGGAACAATCCCGTTAAATGGCAGGATGATCAATATTCCGGATCAAACACAACTACGTAGCTAGCTACGTAGTTAGCTACGTAGTTATATATTCGTAAAATAAAGAAATACAATATATTGCAGAAATTAAAAGAAAATACTTTTGTAAAAGTAGAATTGAGGTATGTGCTTGTCGGTGTATAATTGATTGGATTCAAGGTGATTAGGAAAACAGAAAAATTCCGCACCTCTCTCCGCACCTTGGTGTATCTTCATTTGTTGTTTTTCGATCATCAATCGACGATCATCGTTCCTCGTTCCTCCGGGGGCAGGATTGCTCGGTCCGGCAGGCCGGACCTCGCGATCCTGGTTGTGAGTACTTTACAAAGAAAAGCCCGCCTTGCTGCGCAAGGTCATGGGCTTTCATTCATCCTTCATTTATCGTCGTTCTCTGGGGCAGGATTGTTCGTCGCTGCGCTCCTCACGGACCTGGTATGGAGAGCTTAACAAAGAAAAGCCCGCCTTGCTGCGCAAGGTCACGGGCTTTTTCCCTGCCCCGTCCTGCAAGCAGGCTTGCGTCCGGGGCATGAAAAAAGCCCGGCACTTCGTGCCAGGCTTTTCTTTGTAGCGGGGGCAGGACTCGAACCTGCGACCTTTGGGTTATGAGCCCAACGAGCTGCCACTGCTCCACCCCGCAATATAAATTTTAAAAAACTGTCAATTAAAGAACGTTGCCCAACGAGTGCCGAAAATCCCCAGGCTTTGCCTGGTTGGATTTTCGAGCATCCTCGAAAAACTAATCAAATCTTTGATTTGATGTTTTTCGGGACTGCCACTGCTCCACCCCGCAATATTGGATTGCAAAAATAACATATTCATTCCTTATAACAAAATAATTGTTGTAATTTTGGTCGCTTTTCTTATTTAACCCGATACAGGCAAGATGGTTGAGGAAAAAAAGAAAAAAAGGAGCTGGACCGAGAAATTGCGGCTGACCCTCTCGCGTGAGGAGACCTTCGAAGAGATATGGAACATACGGATCACCCGTGCCGGGTTCACGGCGGCTCTTTTCTCCTTTATCCTCGGGATCGTGATCATCGTTTCCATGCTGATCGCTTTCACCGACCTGCGGGAGATGATCCCCGGCTATCCGGATGTGACGGTGCGCGAGAATATCGTTCGCAATGCCATCCTGCTCGACTCGCTGGAGCAGGAGATCAAGTTGCGCGACCTCTATCTGAAAAATATCCAGAAGATCATCTCGGGTGAGGTGCCGGACAATTTCACCAGTGATGCCGACACCCTGACGAGCCAGGATAAGATCCGTTTTTCCCGTTCACCGGAAGATTCGATCTTGCGGCAGCAGATCGAGTCGGAGGAGGAGTTCAATCTCTCTCTTTCGCGTGACTACAACGAGCGCCAGGTCGCTTTCTACAAACTTGCCTTTTTCCCGCCGGTGCGGGGCATCATCTCGGGTCATTTTGATCCGGCCCGCAGTCATTTTGCCACCGACATTGTGGGTACGCCGGGGATGATGGTGCATGCCGCCCTCGACGGCACGGTGATCTTCACAGGCTGGACGCTGGAGACGGGATATGTGGTGGCCCTGCAGCACAGCAATAATCTGGTATCCATATACAAGCATAACAGCAAGATCCTCCGCAATGTGGGGGCTGTGGTCAGGGCGGGTGAGGACATCGCCCTGATGGGGACCACGGGCGAATTGTACACCACGGGTCCGCATCTCCATTTCGAGTTGTGGTACAACGGTCAGCCCATCGATGCCGAGAAATATATCATCTTCTAAATTTTGCCGGAGGCCGCGAGGGATCTTTTATGGTTAAGAACATATGCATATTGGGATCGACAGGATCCATCGGCACGCAGACCCTCGAGGTGGTGCGTCGCCATCCCGGCCGTTTCCGTGTCACGGGGCTTACTGCCGGCAGCAACTACAAGCTGCTCATTGAGCAGGCCCGTGAGCTGCTGCCGGAGAAGGTGGCCATCGGCGATGTGTCGTTGTATGAAGAGGTGAAAAAGGGGCTGACGGGTTTGCCGGTACAGGTGCTGGCCGGCGAAGAGGGCATCCTGGAGATCGCCGGTGACCCTTCGTCACAAACAGCGGTGGTGGCGCAGGTGGGATTCTCAGGTCTGAAGCCTACGCTGGCAGCTATAGAGGCAGGCAAGGAGATCGCCCTGGCCAACAAGGAGACGATCGTGGTGGCCGGCGAGCAGGTGATGCAGAAAGCCCGGGAGAAAGGAGTGCCTATCCTGCCGGTAGACTCCGAACATTCGGCGGTTTTTCAGTGCCTCATGGGTGAGGCGCACAGCGCTGTGGAGAAGATCATCCTGACAGCTTCGGGTGGACCCTTCCGGGAAAAGACGGAGAGCGAGATCGCCCGGGCCACCCCCGAGGAGGCGCTGCGTCATCCCAACTGGAAGATGGGGGATAAGATCACCATCGACTCGGCCTCGCTGATGAACAAAGGACTGGAGGTGATCGAGGCACGCTGGCTTTTCGACATGCCGCCGGCCTCCATAGAGGTAGTGGTGCATCCCCAGTCGGTGGTGCATTCCATGGTACAATTCCGCGACGGCTCTATCAAGGCACAGCTGGGCCATCCCGACATGCGGGTGCCCATCCTGCTGGCCCTCTCCTGGCCGGAGCGGTTCGATTCCCCCTGGGGCGGGTTTGATTTCTCGCAGCCGGCAGCCCTGACATTTTTTCCGGTCGATACAAAAAAATTTCGTAATCTTGCGCTCTCGTATTCTGCGCTGGAGCGCGGCGGTAATATGCCCTGTATCCTCAATGCAGCCAACGAGATAGCCGTGGAGGCTTTCCTGCAGGGGAAGGCCGGCTTCCGGGAAATGTCGGACATCATCGAAGCGACCATGGAGCGTGCCTCCTTCCTGGCCACCCCGGCGATGGACGAGCTGATCGCCTCGGACAGGGAAGCCCGCCGCATCGCCACAGAGATAATAAAACAGCGATAACAGAAAAACATGGATATACTGATAAAAGTAGCACAACTTCTTCTGAGCCTTTCGATCCTGGTGATCATGCATGAGCTGGGTCATTTTACCTTTGCCAAGATCTTCCACACACGGGTAGAGAAATTCTATCTTTTCTTTAACCCCTGGTTTTCCCTTTTCAAGATAAAGAAGGGGGAGACCGAATACGGTATCGGCTGGCTGCCGCTGGGAGGATATGTGAAGATCTCCGGCATGATCGACGAGTCGATGGACCGCGAGCAGATGAAGAAACCGCCCCAGCCCTGGGAGTTCCGTTCCAAGCCCGCCTGGCAGCGTCTGCTGATCATGCTGGGAGGGATCCTGGTCAATTTTATCCTGGCTTTTGTGATCTATATCGCTGTGATGTTCGTCTGGGGAGAGCAGTATCTTCCCAACGAGAATGTAAAATACGGCATCCTGGTGGATCAGCTGGGGGAAGAGATCGGCCTGCGCAACGGTGACAAGATCCTGGCCGTGGATACGGAGCGGGTGGAGAACTTCAACATGATCCTTCCCGACATCGTTCTGAACCATGCCCGTCGTCTGAAAGTGGAGCGCGACGGGAAGATCATAGAGGTGGCGATCCCCGATTCTGTTTTCCCGAAGCTCCTGCAGGGGAAGGGGATGATCCAGCCCCGCCTGCCTTTTGATCCTTTCATCGTGGAGGGTTTCCTGAAGAATTCGCCTGCCAGGGCTGCCGGTCTGAAAAAGGGTGACCGCCTGGTGGCGGTGGACAGCAACCGTTTTAAGTATTACGATGAGTTCAGGAACTATCTGTTGCAGCACAAAGGGCAGCAGGTGACCCTGACGGTGGAGCGTGATTCATCCTTTTTCACAGTGCCTGTGCAACTGACACCCGAGGGGATGATCGGGGTATCCACCGATTTCTCACATGTCTTTGAATACAAGAAGATCAAATATTCTTTCTTCGAGTCGATCCCTGCCGGTATACGTAAGGGCATCAAGACCACCGGCGATTACCTGAAACAGATCAAGCTGATCTTCACACCACGCACGAAAGCCTATGAATCGCTGGGAGGGTTCATCACCATCGGAAGTATCTTCCCGTCGGTGTGGGACTGGTATTCTTTCTGGAACCTGACCGCTTTTCTCTCTATCATCCTGGCGATCATGAACCTTTTGCCCATCCCGGGCCTGGACGGAGGGCATGTGCTCTTCCTGCTGTATGAGATGATCACCGGCCGTAAGCCGGGGGACAAGTTCATGGAATATGCGCAGATCGCAGGGATGATCCTGCTGCTGGCCTTGTTGTTATATGCAAACGGCAATGATATTTTTAAGTTGTTCCATAAATAAAGGCAGCAGGGGAACGTTTTGAGAAATAATAAGTAACTTTGTTAGGCATAATTATTAAAAACAGGAAATCATGATCATGAATTTTGTTTTGGCCGGCATGTTCGGACCCACTGAGATCGTCATTATCGTACTGGTGCTGGTCCTGCTTTTCGGAGGGCGTAAGATCCCCGAGCTGATGAGAGGTCTGGGGCAGGGCATGAAAGAGTTCAAGAAAGCTACGAAAGACGAGCCCGAGCCGCAGGGTGACAAAGGGAACGACAGCGCGAAATGAGCGGGATATGATCCCCCGAACTCTGATAAGGAAAACCCCGGGATTCCTTCCTATCCTTTGAGGCACAGTTTTTGTACCTCCCTTGCCGGGATGTGCCGGAGTGAGACAGTACCGGCAATGAGGGGAAAGATAATTCATTAAAAACAGGAAGCCATGAAGCGCATCAGTATATTTCTTCTTGTCCTGTTCGTGGTGGCAGGAACCGGATGTAAGAACAACCAGGAGACCCTCAGGCCCAAGGTGTCAGGGCCGGCGGGACAGGTGCTGGTGGTAGCCACGGATGCCGTGTGGAACAGTCCGGCTGGCGATACCCTGCGTGCTCTTTTTGGACAGGAGGTACCCTATCTCCCGCAGCCGGAGCCTCTCTTTGATGTCCTGCATGTTACGCCCGGACAGTTTGACAAGATGTTCCATACACATCGCAACATCCTCTTTATGAAAACCGGCCCTGAGTTCAAGGAGCCCCACATCTCTGTGGCACACGACCGGTGGGCCACGCCCCAGATGCTCATAGAGGTGGATGCACCCAACACGCTCGTTATGGCACGGGCCATCCATGAGGGCGGAGCCTCCATCGTTAAAAAACTTAACGATATGGAGCGCCAGCGCATCATAGATTATTACAGGCACTACCTGGCCACCGACATCCATAAGAAAATAGAGAAGAAATTCCATCTGACCCTGGACATACCCAAAGGGTATTCCCTTGACCTGGATACCACGGATTTTGTCTGGATCGCCAATGAAACGCCCCGCACCAGCCAGGGCATACTCATCTATTCCTATCCTTATACCACAGAAAAGATCTTCAATGCCGACAGTCTGGTGGATATCCGTGACCGTTATCTCAAAAAATATGTTCACGGCCAGATCGCCGGTACATACATGGCTACCGAGAGACGCATCCCGCCGGAGTTCAAAGCTTTTAAAAAGGACGGACAGTATTATGCATCCCTGCGCGGTCTGTGGAAACTGGAGAACGGTTTTATGGGGGGTCCTTTTTACAGTATTACCACCGTCGATAAAACACGCGGGAAAGTGCTGACCGTAGAGGGATTTGTTTACGGTCCCGGCGAAAAGAAAAGAGAGCTGATGCGGCAGGTGGAAAGCATTCTCTATACGCTAAAGATCATCCCTGCAAGGAAATAGAAGGAACACTCCGCAAAGGAATTTATAAAGCCGCTCCGGGTGCTTACGAGGAGTGGCTTTTTTTTTACATTTGCATAGCAGAAGAAGACGAAGGGTCGAAGAGTGCGAAAAGTACAAAGAGTATGAAAAGTGAAGTGTCGAAGAGCTTAGAGCGATGAGAGAAGAGAGATGAGAGCGCGAATACCGTAAGGGACAAAGCATCGCTTTGTCCGTATATCGGTAAGGAAATGTTGTAGGGAGTAGAGAGTAAGGAGCGATGAAGCGAAAAAACAGGATCTTGGTTGGATGTGGTAGATAACCGGGCAAAGAGAAGAAAGAAAAATTGAAGATCCGGGTATTTTGGGATTGATGAGTTGAAAAGTTTAAGGGAATAAAAATATTTTAAGCTATGAATAAACCAGAGATCATTACACGTAAAAAGACCGTGGCGGACAGGTCGGTGATCCTGATCGCCGGGGGAGCGGACCAGGCTGTGGAAGCGTTGAAGAATGACCGCGAGAAAGCATATGTTAAAAAACGTTTTGAGGGGAAAGCGGATCATGTGATGCTGGACCGGCTGGACCACCGTCAGTGGATCGTGCCGGTGCCGGAGCAGGGAAGCCGGGAGGAGAAGATGGAAAAGTTGCGGCAGGCCGCGTATAAAATTGCCGGCGAGGTGATCAAAGCGGGCGATCTGGAGGTGCAGGTAACAGATACGGACACATCGCCGGAGTTTGCCCTGGCTTTTCTGGAGGGGTTGTTACTGAGTTTCTATCGTTTTGACAAATATTTTACCGGCAACAGGGACAAGCCGGAAGATCCCCTGCCGGAAAAGATCATTGTGGTTTTTCCGGGGGTTGCTGATGAAGATCTGGAGGCCCTGCAGGTGGTGGTACGGGCTGTGGGGTATGCCCGTGACCTGGTGAACGAGCCGGTATCGTGGCTCAATGCCCTGCGGTTGTCGGAAGCTTTTGCGGAGATGGGACGGGAGGCCGGTTTCTCGGTGGAGGTCTTCCACAAGCAGAAGATCGAGGCGATGCGTATGGGCGGCCTGCTGGCCGTCAACCGCGGCAGTGTGGACCCGCCTACCTTTACTGTGATGGAGTGGAACCCCCCGGATGCCGTGAACAAAAAACCGGTCGTGCTGGTAGGCAAAGGGGTGGTCTTTGACACAGGCGGCCTGAGCCTTAAACCTACCAAAGACAGTATGGACCAGATGAAATCGGATATGGCGGGGGCTGCTGCCGTGGGGGCGGCCATGTATGCGCTGGCGGTCAATAAGGTGCCTTGTCATGTGGTCGCCCTGGTGCCGGCCACGGACAACCGTCCCGACGGCAATGCTTATACGCCGGGAGATGTGGTCAAGATGTATGACGGCTCTACCGTGGAGGTGCTTAACACCGATGCGGAGGGACGTATGATCCTGGCCGATGCGCTGGCGTATGCGAAACAGTATGATCCGGAACTGGTGCTTGAGCTCTCCACACTCACCGGCGCCGCGGCCATAGCCATTGGCAAGTATGGCATCGTGGGCATGGGTACGGCTCCGGAGGAGGAGTTCGCTGCCCTGGGCCAAAGTGGGGAGCGGGTGAACGAGCGGGTGGTGCGTTTTCCTTTCTGGGATGAGTACAAAGAACTGCTGAGATCGGATATCGCCGACATGAAAAATATCGGGGGCCGTGAAGCAGGGGCGATCACCGCCGGGAAATTTCTGGAACATTTCACGTCTTATCCCTATATCCACCTGGATATTGCCGGGCCTGCCTTTGTTACGGGGAACAATTCATACAAAGGCAAAGGAGGGACGGGAGTAGGTGTGCGTCTGCTGTACGACTTCCTGAAAAATAAATGCAAGAAATAAACGGCTTCAGACCCTTAAAGAGAGAAAAAAAATGTCAGATCAGAGAAAAATAAAAGTAGGGATCACGCACGGGGATATCAATGGTATCAGTTATGAGGTGATCATCAAGACCCTGATGGATCCCCGTATCTATGAGATGTGCACTCCCATTGTTTACGGTTCTCCCAAGGTGGCTGCTTATCATCGTAAAGTTTTGAACATTAATAATTTCAGTCTTAATCATATCCGTTCGGCCTCCGAGGCCAATGTGCGCCGTGCCAATGTGATCAACTGTGTGAGTGATGATATACGTGTGGACCTGGGTAAGCCTTCCCGTGAGGCGGGGGAGGCAGCGCTGGCGGCACTGAAAAGGGCCATTTCCGATCTCCAGGATAATTTGATCGATGTGCTGGTCACGGCGCCTGTGAATAAGGCAACGATCCATTCGGAGGAATTTCCTTTCCACGGCCATACCGAATACATCGAACAGTCTTTCGGGGAGCCGGGGGACAGTCTGATGATGATGATCGGGGAGCATCTGCGTGTGGCGCTGGTGACGAGTCATATCCCTCTTGCCGATGTTGCCGGACAGATCACTGCCGGCAGGGTGTATGCGAAGGCACGCACCCTGGAGGAATCGCTGATACGGGATCTGGGGATCAACAGGCCGCGTATCGCTGTGCTGGGTTTGAATCCCCATGCGGGGGAGAACGGTATCCTGGGACAGGAAGAGGAGGAGCAGATCCTGCCGGCCATCAAGCGGTTACGGGAGGAGAACAGGCTGGTTTTTGGCCCCTATCCGGCCGATGGATTTTTCGGCGCCGGCGATTTCAAACGCTTTGACGCGGTGCTGGCGATGTACCATGACCAGGGGCTGGCCCCTTTTAAATCGATCAGTTTTGAGCGGGGGGTTAATTTCACGGCCGGTCTGCCGGTGGTGAGGACCTCCCCGGATCATGGAACAGCGTATGAGCTGGCAGGCAAAGGGAAAGCCTCACCCGATTCGTTCCGGGAGGCTCTGTTCCTGGCCCTGGATATATACCGCAACAGGCAAAGATACGATGAGATCACGGCCCATCCTCTCAAAGCCGGCCATGACAGGGAGGAGTAACAAAACATCGCCGGCAACCCGTTGACCTGAACCAAAACTAAACCTGAAAATGTTTGAATATCTTAAGGGAAGAATTACCGATCTGACCCCTACCTATGCTGTTGTGGAGGCGGGAGAGATAGGTTATCATATTCATATCTCCTTGCATACCTACACACGTATCAAGGATACAGCGGAGGTATTGTTGTACATCCATCATGTGATCCGTGAGGATGCTCATCTGCTGTTCGGTTTTTCTGACCGGACGGAGCGCGAGCTGTTCCGTCAGCTGGTGAGTGTCTCGGGCATCGGCGCCAACACAGCCCGGCTGATACTTTCCTCCATGAGCCCGGAGGATCTGCGACAGACCATCGTCACGGAAAATGTTGCGTTGTTACAGGGGATCAAAGGGATCGGGACCAAAACAGCCCAGCGGGTCATCGTAGACCTGCGGGATAAAGTAGGGAAAATACCGGAAAACGGTGAAATTTTGCAGGTTCAGGACAATAGCGTGCTGGAAGAATCGTTATCTGCATTGGTGACATTAGGGTTCCCGCGCGCGCGCGTGCGTAAGGTGGTGGAGAAGATCGTTGCGGGAGACCCTTCGAAAGCCGTGGAAGAGATCGTCAAAGAAGCATTGAAGGTATTGTAAGGATATTCAAATTCTTCCCTGTTGAATAACGCAAATAAATATGTATTTGTTTTATTGTACGGGCTTCTGTTCTTTTTGCAGGGAGGGCCTTTATATGCCCAGGTAAAGCCTGCGGCTGCCGACACTTCCGCTCTTCGCTCCGTTCCGTTGCGTTATCCGTTCAAGGACCAGGGCGTCGTACCTTCGCTCAATGCTCCCCAGTCGGGATTATATCTTCATTTGCCTTCGAACATTCAGCGCGAGATCCAGTACGATCCCCAGAACAATGAATACATCATATATGAGAAGATCGGTAATATGAACTACCGGTTGCCTTATGTGATGTCGCCCGAGCAGTTCCGGAAATGGCAGTATGATGAGGCCATGCGTCAGTACTGGCGTGAGAAAGCCGGCGGTAATGCCGTGAGCTACCGCTCGTCGCTGATCCCCAAGCTGTATGTGGGAGGGGAGGCTTTTGACCGGATCTTCGGAAGCAATACGGTGAACATCGTGCCGCAGGGATCGGCCGAACTGATCTTTGGCATCAACACGTCCCGTATGGACAACCCGGCACTGTCGGAAAAGCTGCGGAAGGTGACCACCTTTGATTTCAAGGAGAAGATACAGATGAACGTTGCCGGGACGGTGGGCGACAAGCTGAAGCTGGGCATCAACTACAATACGGAGGCCACCTTTGATTTTGAGAACCAGGTGAAGCTGGCTTATACGGGTAAGGAGGATGAGATCATTAAAAAGATCGAGGCCGGAAACATCAATTTCCCCCTGTCCGGGACGCTCATCAGCGGCAGCCAGAGCCTCTTTGGCCTGAAGACCGAGCTGCAGTTCGGTAAGCTGACCATCACCAGCGTGTTCTCACAGCAGAAAGGTCAGACCTCCGAGATCGATGTCAAAGGAGGAGCGATGATCCAGGAATTCAAGGTGGAGGCGGATGAATATGAGGCCAACAAGCACTTTTTCCTGTCGCAGTATTTCAGGGATCAGTATGACCGTGCCCTGGCCCATCTGCCGGTGATCAACTCCGATATTGTCATCCAGCGTGTAGAGGTATGGGTGACCAACAAGACCAACCGTTTTGAGAATTCCCGGAACGTGGTGGCCTTCCAGGACCTGGCCGAAGGGCAGGACCATATTTACAATAACATACCAGCGTTCCAGCAGACAGGCCCGGGGCCCTATCCTTCGAATGACCTGAACGGCATCTACCAGGAGATGAACACAACCTACAGCGGCATACGAGACATCAGCCAGGTGACCCAGACACTGGGCGTGCTTTCTCCGGACTTTATCATCGGCAGGGATTACGAAAAAGTGGAGAATGCCCGTAAGCTTAGTGAGCGTGAATATACCGTCAACAAACAGTTGGGTTTTATCTCTCTGAACACTGCCCTGAACGCCGATGAAGTGCTGGCGGTGGCGTATGAATACACGGTGAACGGACAGGTGTATCAGGTGGGTGAGTTTTCCAGCGATATCAGCGCTCCGGATGCTATGATCCTGAAGCTCCTGAAAGGAACCAACCTCTCGCCGCAGTTCCCCACGTGGGATCTGATGATGAAGAACATATATGCGCTGGGGGCTTATCAGATCAACAAAAAGGATTTCGAGTTGCATGTACTGTATCACGATAACAAGACGGGGAACGACATCAACTATATTCCGGAGGGGAAGATCGCCAAAGACATTTTGATCAGGGTCCTGAACCTGGATAATCTGGATTCCCAGAACGAGCCTCATCCCGACGGTTATTTTGACTATCTGCCGGGAATTACCATCAACCCTACAAAAGGCCGGGTCATTTTCCCTGTATTGGAGCCTTTTGGCAGTTATCTGCGAAAAAAGATAGGGGATGATGCTATTGCCGACAAATATGTCTTTCAGCAATTGTACGATTCGACGCTGGTCAAGGCGCAGCAGGATGCCGAGAAAAACAAGTTCTCGATCACGGGAACCTATTCTTCGGCCTCCAGCTCGGAGATACAGCTCAATGCCATGAACATCCCGCAGGGCTCGGTGAAAGTGACGGCCGGCGGGATACAGCTGAAGGAGAATGTGGATTATACGGTCGATTACAACCTGGGACGTGTAAAGATCATCAACCCGGGCCTGCTGGAGTCACAGACCCCCATCAAGGTGCAGTTGGAGAGCAATCAGCTGTTCAACCTGCAGACCAAAACCATGTTCGGTACCCATCTGGATTTCAAGGTCAACGAGAACTTCCATTTGGGTGCTACGGTAATGAACCTTACCGAGCGGCCTCTCACACAGAAGGTGAATATCGGGGATGAGCCCATCTCCAATACCATGCTGGGTTTCGATGGCTATTATCATTCCGAGTCGCGTTTCCTGACCCGTTTGGTGGATGCGATCCCTTTCCTGCAGACCAAGGCTCCTTCCTCGTTTGACTTTACGGGGGAGTTCGCCCAGATGATCCCCGGTCATTCGAAAGCCATCAATAAGACAGGTACGGCCTATCTGGATGATTTTGAGGGGAGCACGACGACCATTGATCTGCGGGCTTTCAATGCCTGGGTGCTGGCCAGCACGCCACAGGGGCAGAACGATCTCTTCCCCGAGGCACGTTTCAATAACAACCATCTCTATGGTGTGAACAGGGCCAGGCTGGCATGGTATGTGATCGACCCCCTTTTCCTGCGCAATAATGTCAATACGCCGGATTATATACGTCAGAACCCCGACTACCAGTCGAGCCATTATGTGCGGGAAGTGTTTGAGAACGAGCTCTTCCCCGAGAGGGAGAGTCCTACAGGGATCCCTACTACGATCCCGGTACTGAACGTGGCTTTCTATCCGGATGAGCGGGGTCCTTATAATTACGATGTCCAGCCCACACCCTACTCTGCCGGTCTTGAGCAGGATGGTAAATTGCAGGCCCCTGAGTCGCGGTGGGGCGGGATCATGCGGGAGGTGCCGGTCAATGATTTTGAGGCGGCGAACGTTCAGTATATTGAGTTCTGGTTGATGGATCCTTTTGTGGAGATGCCTGATAACTTTGGCGGGGACCTTTATTTTGATCTGGGAGACGTTTCGGAGGATATCCTGCGGGATTCGCGTAAAGCCTTTGAGAACGGTCTGCCTACCTCGCCGCTGGTGACGGATGTGGACACTACCGTCTGGGGCCGAGTGCCGGTGAACCAGTCGCTGGTGAATGCTTTTGACAATGACCCCAATGCCCGGAGGTACCAGGATGTGGGGCTCGATGGGGTAGGAGACGAGTATGGCAACGAGGACGAGCAGTCTTTTTTCAGGGATTACCTGGACTCCCTGCAGAGCGTTCTCACTCCCGAGGCTTATCAGGAGATCCTGAAAGACCCCTCCAATGACGACTATCATTATTACCGGGGCAGTGACTATGACCAGATGAAACTGGGCATACTGGACCGGTACAAGAAATACAATGGCATGGAGGGCAACTCTCCCACGTCAGAGATGTCCAAAGAGCCTTATCCTACTACAGGCTCCACACTGCCGGATGTGGAAGATATCAACCGGGACAATACCCTGAGCGAGACCGAGCGTTATTACCAGTATCATGTGAGTCTGCGCCCCCGGGACCTGGTGGTGGGCCGGAACTATGTTACTGACAAAGTGACTAGCACGGTCACATTCAAGAACGGAGAGGAGTCGTCGGTTAACTGGTACCAGTTCAAGATCCCCATCCATGATTACCAGAAAGTGGTGGGGAACATTCAGGATTTCAAGTCGATCCGTTTCATGCGGCTCTTCATGCGGGGTTTCAACAAAGAGACGATCCTGCGTTTTGCCACGATGGACCTGGTCAGGGGAGAATGGCGGAATTATTACAGCACCATGTTGCAGGGGGGTGAGCGGGTGAACGTACCGCAGCAGACGCCCGGGGATTTTGAGGTAGGAGCTGTGAACATTGAGGAGAACAGCAGCAAGCAACCTGTCAACTATGTGTTGCCCCCCGGTATTAACAGGATCATCGACCCCACCAACCCGCAGCTGCGACAACTGAACGAGCAGTCGATACTCATGCGCGTGCATGATCTGGCCGATGGGGATGCCCGGGCGATATACAAGAACGTTACCCTGGACCTGCGAAAATACAAACAGGTTCAAATGGAGGTGCATGCCGAGGCCCTGATAGGAGATGATCTCAAAGATGATGAAGTGACCGTGTTCATCCGGCTGGGGACCGACTACCGGGATAATTATTATGAGTATGAGATCCCTATGAAGATCACCCCACCGGGGCGGTATAACAATGATATAGAAAGTGACCGGGAGATCGTGTGGCCACGGGATAACAAGATCATCCTGCCACTGGATCAGTTGCAGGAGCTGAAACAGGAGCGGAATGCGGTGATCAACAAGAGCAATTCAGGCCTCCTGGTGAGTGATGTGTATGTCAAAAAAACTGGCAATGCCCTGATGAAGGTTACGGGTAACCCCAATTTCAGCAATGTGAGGACCATTATGATAGGTATCCGTAATCCTTTACAGAACAATCATTATTTTGAAGATGACGGACGTCCCAAATCGGTGGAGGTATGGTGTGACGAGTTGCGTATGACCAACTTTGACGAGAAAGGCGGGTGGGCGGCCAATGCCCGCATGCAGACACGACTGGCCGATTTCGGAACACTTGATATTGCCGGCTTCACGAGCAAACCCGGTTTCGGGAGCATTGAGAAAAAAGTGGCACAGCTGAACCAGGAGGAGGTGATCCGTTACGATATATCCACCAACCTGGAGCTGGGTAAGTTCTTTCCGGAAAAGGCACGTGTGCGCATTCCTATGTTCATCGGTTTCTCTGAGACACGTATCAATCCACAGTACAATCCCCTGGATCCCGATGTGCCCCTGAAATCTGCTCTGGCCCATGCAGAAACAAAAGCCGAAAAGGACTCCATTCTGCATTTCGCACAGGATTTCACGCGCCGTAAAAGCATCAACTTTACCAACGTGGGCATAGGCCCTGTGACCAAAAAACCCAGGATATACAGTCCGTCCAACCTCTCACTGAACTACTCCTACAGTGAGCTGTACCGGCGCAATGTGAAGACGGATATCAACCTGGAGAAGAACTATAGGGGCGGGATCACATATGTGTACAATGCTTCACCCAAGAACATCGCACCGTTCCGCAAAATGAAGATCCTGCGGTCGAATGCTTTCAGGCTGATAAGGGATTTTAATTTTTACCCATTGCCCAAGCATCTCTCTTACCGCACCGAACTGTCCCGCTATTACAATGAGATCAAGACCAGGAATATCAACAACCCCTATCTGCGGATCGATCCTTCGTTCAGGAAAGATTTTTTCTGGAACCGCAACTATGATATCAAGTGGGATCTGACCAGGGCCTTGCGTTTTGATTTTGCAGCCGGGAACATTGCCCGCATCGATGAGCCGGCAGGAGGGGTGGACAAGGATCGTTATCCGGATGAGTATAAGACATGGAGGGACTCGGTCCGCGTTAATCTGAAACACTTTGGCCGGAACACCCACTATTTCCATACCTTTAATGTCACCTATACCATACCGATCAACAAGATCCCTCTGCTGAACTGGGTGACCGCCTCGGCACGGTACGGGGTGAAATATGACTGGCTGGTAGGGCCCATCTATCCCGATTCCATGAACATCCGTCTGGGGAATACGATCCAGAACTCCCAGACCACGCAGTTGAATGGTCAGCTGAATTTTACCACATTGTACAATAAGGTCGGTTTTCTGAAAAAGATCAACCGTGACAATCAGCGCCGTTTCAGTGGCAAGAAGCCTCCTCCCAAAGAAAAAACCGTTTCTTTCACTTCCGATCCTGTGCGGCTGAAAGGAGGACGACCCAGATCGATCCAGCACAAGCTGAGGACGGAGAAGATCACCAAGGTGAAGGCCGTAGATGAGAACGGAGCGGAGATCAAAGGCACTTTCAAGGTGGTGAATCCGGATAAGATCACCTTTACTGCCAAGGAGGATCACAAGAACGTGCGTGTTTTCATTGAAGGGAAGCGGAATGTCAAGGAGAATGCAGCGGTGATCGCCGGAGAGACCCTGGCGGGACTGATCATGGGGTTCCGCAGCATGTCCCTCTCCTTCAGCCGGAATGAGGGAACGTTGCTGCCGGGATATATGCCGGGGAGCTCATTCATGGGATTGAAAAAGATCAACGGGGAGATGGCTCCGGGATGGCCATTTGTGCTGGGTTGGCAGGATGAGAATTTTATGTATAAAGCGGCCAACAATAACTGGCTGACCCAGGACTCCCTGATCAATAACCCTTATGTGATGGTACATAATGAGAACTTTAATTTCCGTACCACTTTCGAACCCTTCAAGGGGATACGCGTAGATATCATTGCCAACAGGCGTTTTTCATACAACAACAACGAATATTTCAAGTATGATGATGTTTTCGGATCCTACAACTTTCATGATCAACGGATCACGGGTAATTTCTCGATGACCTATATCACGATGAACAGTATGTTTGAGAAGATAACGGACAAGAACAATTACGAGTCAAAATATTTTGAAAGGTTCAGGGAATATACGAAGGTCATCTCACAACGTCTGGGTCAGCAGAGGCATGAGACGGATCCCACCTATGACCCGAACATCGATCCGGAGACCGGGGAACCGTTGCAGACGGGTTACACGAACGGTTATTCCATGACGAACCAGGAGGTGTTGTTGCCGGCGTTCCTGGCGGCTTATGCAGGCAAGGATCCGGAGAAGATCCCCCTCAACAGCATCCCCAAGATCACCCAGATCCTTCCCAACTGGCGGGTGGTGATCGATATATTCAATCATATCCCGGCAGTGAAAAAGGTGTTCCGTTCGGTCAACCTGCTCCATGCCTACCGTTCCACCTACAACATTGCTTCGTACCAGTCGAACCTGAATTATGAGGAGGGAGAGGATGGTCTGAGCTGGATCCGCGACCTGGAGTATAATTTCATCCCGCTCTACCAGATCAATACGGTTTCCGTTATTGAACAGTTCGCTCCGCTGGCAGGGCTGGACCTCACCTGGAAGAACGGTATCACCTCCAAAGTGGAATATAAAAAATCCCGGAACCTGGCGCTCAGTCTGGGGAACAATCAGTTGACAGAGGTGTACAACACCGAGTTGGTTGTCGGTACCGGCTACCGTTTCAACAGTGTAAAGCTTACTTTCAGAACATCCGGAGGCGGATCACGGGAATTGAAAAGCGACCTTAATCTGCGGGCGGATGTAAGTATCCGCGACAACAAGACCATCATGCGCAAACTCGTTGAAGTTACCAATATCCCCACAGCAGGGCAGAAGATCGTAACCCTGAAATTCACGGCGGATTATATGCTGAGTGATAAATTCAATGTCCGTATCTTCTTTGACAGGATCGTGAACTCTCCTTTTGTGGCGCTTACTTTCCCGACTGCCAACACCAATTTCGGGATCAGCCTGCGTTTTACGCTCATGCAATAGCCGGAGGAAAAAAGTATATGACGGAGTTGTTTTATATATTTGAAAAAATATCTATTTTTGGAACTTATTTAACATAACCCTTTAAAACCTGTTAAAATGAATATTCCTGATAATCTGAAGTATACGAAGGGACATGAATGGATCCGTGTCGAGGGTGACGAGGCCTTTGTGGGCATCAGTGATTATGCCCAGGGTGAGCTCGGTGATATTGTTTTTATAGAGGTAGAGACTGTGGGAGAGACCCTGGACAAAGGAGAAGCTTTCGGGACCATCGAAGCTGTCAAGACCGTTTCCGATGTGTATATGCCCGTTAGCGGTGAGGTGCTGGAGGTCAACCCCGCGCTGGAGAACACCCCGGAGCTGGTGAACAAGGACCCTTATGGTGAAGGATGGATGATCAGGATCAGTGTGAAGGATCCTTCGGAGCTGGACGATCTGATGGATGCCGAAGCTTATAAGAAGATGATCAATGCCTGAGAGGAAAACGATGATATAATAAAAAAGAGGGCTTCATACGATGCCCTCTTTTTTTGTTGGGTTCCTTGATATTACATTACAATGTCTGCTTGACCTCTGTCTCCTCGAAGGCTTCAATGGTATCCCCCACTTTGATGTCATTGAAGTTCTGGATGTTCAGACCGCATTCCTGTCCGCTCACCACCTCTTTGACATCTTCCTTGAACCGTTTCAGTGAGGCCAGTTCGCCGGTATAGATCACGATGCCATCACGGATGACCCGTACGCGGGAGTTGCGGAAGATCTTTCCTTCGATCACGATACACCCTGCGATCGTTCCCACCTTGGTGATCTTGAAAGTCTCTTTTACCTCGAGTGTACCGGTGATCTCTTCCTTGATCTTGGGTTGCAGCATTCCCTCCATGGCCGATTTGATATCTTCGATCGCATCGTAAATGATGGAATAAAGGCGTATGTCGACCTCTTCTTTCTCAGCCAGTTTGCGTGCGCCGGTGGAGGGTCTCACCTGGAATCCTATGATGATGGCGTCGGAGGCAGCTGCCAACAGGACGTCAGACTCGGAGATCTGTCCCACGGCTTTGTGGATGATGTTGACCTGTATCTCTTCGGTCGAGAGCTTGATGAGGGAGTCGGAGAGTGCCTCCACGGAGCCGTCCACATCGCCTTTGACCACAATGTTCAGTTCCTGGAAGTTGCCGATGGCTATCCGTCGTCCTATCTCTTCGAGGGTGATGTGTTTCTGTGTACGAAGGCTCTGTTCTCTCTGCAGTTGCTGACGTTTCAGGGCAATGTTACGGGCTTCCCGTTCATTGCTCATCACGTTGAATTTGTCGCCTGCCTGGGGAGCCCCGTTAAGTCCCAGGATCAATGCCGGCATGGAAGGACCTGCTTCTTCCAGCTTTTTATTACGTTCATTGAACATGGCCTTGATGTGTCCGTAATAACTCCCTGCCAGCACGATATCTCCCAACCGGAGGGTACCGTTCTTTACCAGCACGGTGGCTACATAGCCTCTTCCTTTATCCAGTGAGGATTCGATAACAGTGCCGGTAGCGGGTTTGTCGGGGTTGGCTTTCAGTTCCAGCAGCTCAGCCTCGAGGAGAATCTTTTCCAGCAGCTCTTCCACTCCTTTGCCCTCTTTGGCAGAGATCTCCTGGCTCTGGTATTTTCCTCCCCAATCCTCCACGAGCAGGTTCATATTGGCCAGTTCTTCCTTGATCTTTTCCGGATTGGCCGTAGGCTTATCTATTTTATTGATGGCAAAGATGATGGGCACGCCGGCGGCCTGGGCGTGGTTGATGGCTTCGACCGTCTGGGGCATCACCCCGTCGTCGGCAGCGATCACAATCACGGCGATGTCGGTGATCTGTGCCCCTCTGGCACGCATGGCGGTGAAAGCTTCGTGGCCAGGTGTGTCCAGGAAGGTGAGCTTCTCACCATCCGGCAGGGTTACCGAATAAGCTCCTATATGCTGGGTGATGCCGCCGGCCTCCCCGGCGATGATATTGGTTTTGCGTATGTAATCCAACAGCTTGGTCTTCCCGTGGTCTACATGTCCCATAACGGTGACGATGGGTGGACGGGGTTTCAGGTCCTCTTCCCGGTCTTCTTCCTCTTCTTCCACATCATCCAGGATGTCGGCACTGACGAACTCCACCTCATATCCAAATTCGTCGGCCACCAGCGACATGGTCTCGGCGTCGAGGCGTTGGTTGATGGAGACGATCAGTCCCAGGCTCATGCAGGTGGAGATCACGTCGGTAGCAGGAACGTCCATCATAGCCGCCAACTCACTTACCGAGACGAACTCGGTAACTTTCAGGATCCTCTTTTCCCTTTCGAGTTCTTCACTGTCAGCCATTTGTTTCTGGACGATCGCCTGGCGTTTCTCCCGGCGGTATTTGGCCGCTTTGGGCTTGCCTTTGGCCGTCAGACGGGCCAGCGTTTCCTTGATCTGTTTCTGCACATCCTCTTCGTCCACCTCATGGTGCGGGTAGCGTTTGCCTTTTCTTGTTTTCTTGTCTTCTCCGGTCCTGCTTTCTTTCAGGTTGACCTTCTCTTTGTCCTTGCGTATTCTCTTTCGTTTCTTCTTTCGCTCTCCTACCGGTGACTTGGAGGTCGCCACCGGCTTTTTTCTGGGCTCTTCGACCGGCAGATCGATCTTGCCCACGACGGTAGGTCCTGAGAGCGGAGTGACATCCGATTTGAACACTTCCTCTTCCGGTTCCTTGGCTTCAGCAGCAGGAGTTTCGGGTGTCTCCTCTGCTATTATAGGTTCCTTTTCAGGGGCCGGGGCTTCTTCTTTTTTCTCCGGTTCTTTTTCGGGTGCCGGTTCTTTTTCTTCGGTAGCTTTTGCGGCTGTTTTTTTCTTTGCTTTTTTCTCCGGAGCCTTTTCGGCCTCGGGGGCTTTTTCCTGGGTCTCTTTCTTCTTCTCTTCAAGATCTATCTTCCCGACCACTTTCGGTCCGACAGGTTCCGCTTTTTCAGGCTCTTCGACGGTCTGTTTTGCAGAGGATCCCATGCCGGCATCTTTGATGAGCAACTCTTCCTCTTCCTGACCGCTTTCTTTTTTCCCTTCGGTAACGTCTTTGAGCGAGATGGACTCCCGGGCTTCTTTGACATGGAGCTTCACTTTCTCGGATTCCTTTTTCACCTTCAGCTCCGAGCTGTACTCTTTGGCCAGGATCTCATAGATCTCCTGTGAGATCTTTGAATTGGGGGTAAGGTCCTCTTCGTGTCCCTTTTTATGAAGGAACTCGATGA
>JALVJE010000099.1 GCA_027028505.1 Bacteroidales bacterium | reverse complement strand
ACGTATGGGCGCCGGGCGCCTATTCACGCTCTCCCATGGCCTTCACCTCCGTTTTCTCGGGGGCTCTTTCGAAGATGGGTATTTACGGGATGATCATCGTCTTTGTACGGATGATGGACGTCGTACCTCAGGGCGCAGTGATACGTGATGTCTTTGCCTGGCTGGGCATCATCACGGCCATCCTGGCCACTATCCGGGCCATCGCCCAGGACGACGCCCGCAAGCTGTTGGCTTACTCATCGATCGGCCAGTTGGGATACATCGTCACCGGTGTGGCCCTCGGCACACCGCTGGCCCTCATGTCAGCTTTCTTCCTGACCATCATGCATGCCCTCTTCAAAGGATCCCTCTTTATGGTCGTAGGTGCTATCGAGCGGCAGACCGGCACCACCTATCTCAATCAGGTGACGGGACTGATCCGTAAGATGCCCTGGACCTTCCTGACAGCCCTCATCTCGATCATCGCCCTGGCAGGTATTCCTCCCGTGGGTGGTTTCATAGGCAAATGGATGCTGTATGAATCGATGATCACCGGCGACCGTTACATCCTGGTCATCTTCACCTTTTTTGCCTCCACCGCCGCTTTCATGTATTGTTACAAGTTCCTCTTCGGTTTCTTTCTGGGCCAGGAGGAGAAAGAGTGGGAGCATGTGAAAGAAGCTCCTGCCGCCATGGTGGTCCCCCCGCTGCTGATGGCCCTGTTCGCCACCGTGCTGGGCGTTTTCCCCGGCATCATCCTCAGGCCCATCGATACGGCCATGCAGGGCATGGGTCTTGCCGGCTCAGGCGGTCATTTCTGGCAGATGTCCACCCTGTTCAACGACTGGGGCAACACAGTTGCCATGCGACCTCTGGCCATTGCCGTCGCCGTTATTTTCCTTGTGTTTGCCATCTTCCTCACCCTGAAAGGACTGAAAGAGACCCGTTATACCAGCACCAAAGATATCAGTACTTCCGGTGAGGTCCCGCTCGAAGAGGAGAACCTCACCTTCTCGGAAAACTTCTTTCAGCCCTTCCTGCGTGCCGTCGGTCCCCTGATGAAATATCGCATCATGGTCTGGTACCGCCAAATAGGCAGCAGTGTGGAAGCCACCGCCGATTATCTGCGGAGGGTTTATTCCGGCAATGCACAGACCTATGCCATCTATGTGATCCTCTTCGTGGTAGTGCTTCTGTTGTTCAAAGACAAATTATTCGGTTAAAATACTATAGAGAGATGTTAAAAGAGATATTGTATTACACCTGGGGAGCCGTCGTATCCTTCGTACTGGCCTTTTCTGTAGGGATCACCTACATGGGGCTGAACCGTAAGGTGACGGCACGTGTGCAGAACAGGATCGGTCCTCCGTGGTACCAGAATTTCCTTGACGTTATTAAACTCGGGTCGAAAAAGACGGCCATCCATCATGGGGTGATGCATCATCTTGGGCCTGCTTTCCTGATGGTCTCCTCGGTGATGTCGCTGTTGATCATCCCCATCCTCAATAACGGGCGTTTCTATCCCAACCTGAACTTCCACGGCGACCTGATCTTCCTGCTGTACATCATGACCTTCGGTCCGCTGGGCATGGCCCTGGGGGCCGGTCAGACGGGTAACCCCAACTCTGCCATCGGCGTGACGCGTGGTCTGGCCCAGATGGCCGGTTTTGAGATCCCCTGGGTAATGGCCCTGGTAGCACTGATGATCCAGTACAAGACCACCTCCATCGTCGATCTGATGAATATCCAGGCTGAGACAGGCCGCTGGCTCATGTTCTCCTCGCCTTTTGCCTTCATCGCTGCCATCATGGCCATGTTCGGCATGTTCCGTTACTCGCCCTTCGACATTGTAGGGGCCCCTTCCGAGTTGGCCTCCGGTCCCATGTCTGAGAACGGCGGCAAGTATCTCTTTACGATGATGTCGTCGGGGTCGGTCTTCGCCTTTGCCAAGCTGACCCTTTACACCGATCTGTTCCTGGGCGGGGCCGACAACCTGCTGGTGCTGGTGCTTAAGACCTTCGTCCTCTATATGATCCCGGTGCTGTACGGGGTGGTGAACCCACGCTACCGCACCGAACAGGCCGTGCGCTGGTTCTGGGGCTGGCCCTCTTTTTTCGGATTGCTGGCCATCCTGCAGGCATCATTTTTTTAGCAAAAACATTTAACAACCATGATAAACGATAAAGAGTCACAGAAGATCGTTGACATCATCCAGAACTTTGCCCGTAAGCATTCCCTGTGGGTACTGGCCTACGGCACAGGATGCGGGGCTATCGAGATCCCGCCGACGATGACCTCCCGGTATGATGCCGAACGTCTGGGGGTGCGGGGTGCCGCCACACCACGGCAGGCCGATGTGTTGCTGATCACCGGTTACCTCACCACCAAGACCCTCAAAAGGGTGATCCGTGTGTATGAGCAGATGCAGGATCCCAAGTATGTGATAGGTTTCGGCTCCTGTACCATCAACGGAGGGATGTATTTCGACTCGTACAACACCATCAAAGCCCTCGACCGCTACCTGCCGGTGGATGTGTACATCAACGGATGTATGCCCCGGCCCGAAGCGGTACTGAAAGGTTTTGCCAAACTGCAGGAACTGATACAGGCCGGCAAGGCGGACGGTTCGAAAAAGTACAAGGAAAACCTCGAGTGGTACCGTGCCAACCAGAAAGAGGTGATCCCCGTCTGGAGGATGCCCGAGTTCAACTGGTAAAGAGAAACAAAATGGAAGAGCTGAAAAAGAATATTGTCAACAAGATCACAGGTCACTTCGCCGATGCCGCTGTCAAGGCATACGACGGCAACCGTGTGGACTTCACCGTGAAAAAGGAGACCATCCCGGCCATCCTCTTTTACCTGAAAGATGAGATGGGATACAATCATCTGTCCCATATCTCCTGCGTCGACTGGATCGAAGAGAAGGAATTTGAACTGATCTTCATTCTCTGGTCGTATACCGACCACATCAAGGTTTTTGTCCATACCCGCATCGACCGGGAGAACCCGGTGATGGACAACATCGACATGATCTGGCGCCAGGCCAACACCTACGAGCGTGAGATCAAAGAGATGTATGGCATTCATTTCGAAGGGCTGGAGGCACCGGAAGAGTTCCTGCTGGAAGACTGGCAGGACATGCCCCCCATGCGGCGTGACTTCGATACGGAGGCTTATGCCCGCAAGACGTTCTGGGACCGCCGGGAGGCCCGTGCCGATGCGCAGGATGTACGTGAGACCATTACCAAACGTACAGGAGAAGAGTTACCCGATGTAGCAAAAAAATATACCAGATAAATGAGAGAGAAAGCAACAACCCTGTATCTGGGGCCGCAGCACCCGGGCATCACCGGAAACATGATGGTCCGCCTGAAGGTGGAAGGCGACACGGTCGTCAAGGCCGTCACCGAGGTGGGATACCTGCACCGGGCCTTCGAGAAGCTGGCCGAGCAGCGCAACTGGCTGCAGACCTTCACACTGATGTGCCGTTTCTGTGTGCCGGAGCCCGACCCTGTCGAAGAGAGCTATGCCCGCGCCGTGGAGACCCTCGAAGGACGTGAGGTGCCCGAGCGTGCCAAATATATCCGTGTGCTTGTGCTCGAACTGGCCCGCCTGGGATCGTATATGCTGTGGTACGGCGGCCAGGCAGGATCACTGGGCCTCTACACCATCGGACAGTGGAGCGTCGGCGACCGCAACTATATCCTCGACCTCTTCGAGGAGCTCACCGGCGGACGTGTGTACCACATGTACATCTGGCCGGGTGGTGTGCGCCGCGACCTGCCGGCAGGTTTTGAGGAGAAGGTACTCAAGACCATGGACTACATGGAGCAAAGACTGAAAGATTATGAAGACCTGATGTTCGACAATGCCATTTTTCGTAAGAGAACACAGGGTGTAGGGATCATCGAACCGGAGAAAGCCATCGAGCATGGCGTGGTAGGCCCTCCGCTGCGGGGGTGCGGTATCAAACACGACGTACGCATCGACGAACCTTACGAGGTGTATGACAAGCTGGACTTTGAGGTACCCACCGAGGATGGTTGCGACATCTGGGCCCGTGCCAACGTACGGCGCCGTGAGATGCACCAGTCCATACGCATCATCCGCCAGGTGATCGACCAAATGCCCAAAGGGGAGTTCTACAATAAGATCCCCAACCCCCAGAAATGGCGTCTGCCCCAAGGAGATGCTTATGAACGCACCGAAGCCATCCGTGGTGAAGTAGGCATGTATGTCGCCAGTGACGGCACGGAGAAACCCCGTCGCGTGCATTTCCGCGGTGCCGCCTACGTGCATGCCGTCACCCTCCTGGAGCATGTGCTCGTGGGTGAGAACATTGCCGACGTCTCTGCCATCATGAACAGTCTGGGCACCTGCCCGCCCGAAATAGAACGATAAAACAAGGAAGAGAAAGATATGAGCTTTTTAGATCTGAAAGGAACACTCAAGCCGCTGACCGCCCTGAAACAGTTCGGCCGCAAGCCCCACACCCTTACACAAGTGCCTTTTGTGCCGCTGGAGGCTGCCGACCGCTACCGGGGATTACACTTCAACGACATTGAAAAATGTATAGGCTGCGGGAACTGCTCTACCATCTGTCAGAACCAGGCCATCGATATGGTGCCTGTCGAAGGTATCGAAGGGAAGAAAGGCGACTCGGGCCTCCGTCCCCGCATCGACCACGGCCGCTGCTGCTGGTGTGCCCTCTGCGTGGAGGT
>JALVJE010000098.1 GCA_027028505.1 Bacteroidales bacterium | reverse complement strand
GACGAATGTCCATTCGGACGGGGCTGACGCCAGTCGGACGGGGGGGCTGGGTGCTGGGTGCAAGTTGCAGGCTAACTAAGAACTGTGAACTGTGAACTATGAACTATGAACTAAGAACTGTGAACTAAGAACTGTGAACTGTGAACTCGCAACCCGAAACTCGAAACTCGATACCCGATACCCGCAACCCGATACTCGCAACTCGATACCCGATACTCGCAACTCGATACTCGTAACTCGATACTCTTAACTAAATAAAACATTTCTTCCTCAAAACCGTAACCACATCCGGGGTGTTTCCTTATCTTTACCCTAGATTTATATGTCCAGATCCCTGACATACGCCGTTATATTTATTTTTTCTGCTGTATCGTTCGTCCTGGAGGCACAGCAGATCCCTTTTGACAATTATACCATCCATCAGGGACTTCCGCAGAACTCTGTCTTTGACATCGAACAGGATTCCTACGGATACATCTGGTTGGCCACGCAGATAGGCGCCTCTCGTTTTGACGGTCGGGAATTCCTGAATTTCAGCGTTGCGGACGGGCTCCCGGAGAACTATATCAACCAGTTGATGAGCGATTCGCGGCAGCGTATGTGGTTTGGTACCGAGGGTGGCGGAGTAGCCCGTTTTGACGGGGAAAAGTTTACGGTCTTTGATCATGCTATGGGGCTTGTGGATGACCATGTGGAGGGATTGCATGAGGACCGTCGGGGTAATGTATGGATACGGACCCATTACGGGATCTCCAGGATCTCTTCCGATGACAGTATCGTCACCTTTACCCGGAAGAACGGTCTGATACATAACAATGCCATCTGCATGTACGAGGATGACAAGGGGAGGATGTGGATCGGTACCCAGGAGGGGATCTCCGTGTTCGACGGGGATTCCATCCGGAACATCGACCTGCAGGATGTGATCTGGGGCATTGATCAGGACAGTGAGGGGAACTACTGGATCGCCACCCAGGAGTCGGGGATCTACCGGTATGACGGAAATAAGTTCTCTCATTTTACCACAGCCGACGGTCTCTGCAGCGATATTGTGATCTCCATTAAGGTCGATTCGAAGGACCGTGTATGGTGCGGTACCTACCGGGGAGGCGTGTCGGTGTATGACGGAAAACGGTTTGTCACGCACCGGGAGAACGGCATTGGCGGCCAGGTCATCATGCAGCTTTTCGAGGACAGCCGTGGCAACTTGTGGGCCCGTCCCAGCGAGAACGGTGTTTACCGGTTGAGAAAGGATGTTTTTCAGCATCTGGACAAAAGGAACGGTCTGGTCGATAATTATGTACTGAAGATCTTTGAGGACAACCAGCACAACCTGTGGTTCGGTACCCTTGGCGGGGTCTCCAAATACTCAAAATTCACCTTTGAGGTTTTCCGGGATAGCGACGGTCTCATGGGCAACAATATCTTTTCGGTGATGGTGGACCGCGACGGGAATGTTTGGGCGGGAAGCAATGCGGGCATCTCCATGTACAACCGCAGGCAGTTCGGAAAATGGGGCAAAAAGGAAGGTTTGCCCGATTTTACCGTCACGGCGATCCTGCAGGACCGGCAAGGGAATGTCTGGGCAGCAGGCTTTTCCACCCTCTCGCTTGTCGGGAAAGAACGAGTGGAGGTGTTCAGTGATACGTCCGTGCTGGACCAGAAGATCATTTACGATCTGGCGGAAGATGACAGCGGCAGGATATGGTGTGCCACGGAACAGGGTATATACTGTTTCAGAGACCTTCATTTTTCCGATCCTTTCCGGGGAGCACCCATCATGAAAGAGGATGTCAGGGGGATCATGGTCAGGGGTGACAGGCTGTGGGCTGCCACCGGCAACGGGGTTTATGCCTGTACTTTCCGCACCGGCGAATGGCGTCACTGGACCGTTGACGACGGACTGGCCTATAGCAAATGCAGGGATATCGCCGCCGATGAGAAAGGTACGGTCTGGGTGGCCACCGACGGTGGGCTCTCGGGCATCATGCAGGAGAACGGCCGCGACACCATCCGAAACTTCACGAAAAAGGAGGGATTGACTTCCAACACCCTTTACTTTGTGATCTCCGATGGTCTGGGTAGGATCTGGACAGGCCATGAAAAAGGACTTGACCGCCTCGATCTCTCCACCGGTAAAATACGTTCCTACGGTGTGCTCGACGGATTTATCCCACTGGAGACCAACCAGGGCGCTGTGGCGGTAGACGGGAAACACAATCTCTGGATCGGAACGGTGTCCGGCCTGGCCCATTACGACCCTGCCTATGAAATTCGTTCCACTGCCCCGCCTCTGACCTTCATCCGGAGAATACTCCTTTTCGGTAAAGAGGTTGATTTTACACCCTACTGCGACAGCCTGGACCCCCACTCTCATCTGCCTGTGAACCTTATGCTCCCCTATAACAGGAACAACCTTACCTTTGAGTTTATCGGACTGCAGTATACCATCCCCGAGGAGGTTTCCTACCGTTATTTTCTGAAAGGCTTTGACCGGGAATGGTCGCCGGAAACTTCCGATAATACGGTGACATACCGGAAAATACCACCGGGGCAATATACTTTCATGGTACAGGCCCGGAGTTATGCCGGGGTCTGGAACGAACATCCTGCCACCTTCTCTTTCCGTATATCCCCGCCTTTCTGGCAGACCGCCTGGTTTGTGGGTCTGATGATCCTGCTGGGAATCTTCCTGGTCATTCAGATCATCAGGATCCGCGAAAAACAGCTGATCAGGGAAAAGAGGATCCTGGAAGAGAAAGTGCGGCTACGGACGGAAAAGATAGAAAAACAGAAGGAAGAGCTGGAATCCCAGCGCGACAAGATCGCCTTGCAGAACAGGGAGATCAAGGACAGTATCCATTATGCCAGGCGCATCCAGTCAGCCGTCCTGCCCGACCTCTCTGCCGTGTCGGGGATGCTGAAGGATTATTTCATCCTTTTCCGGCCCCGCGATATCGTTTCGGGAGATTTTTACTGGATGTACAAAGAACATAACAAGGTGATCGTGGTGGCGGCCGATTGTACCGGCCACGGCGTCCCCGGCGCCTTCATGAGCATGCTGGGCGTGAGCCTACTCAGCGAGGTCGTGAACAGGGACAGGATCTTCCAGGCCAACCTGATCCTGAACAGGCTGCGGGATTATATCAAGGGAGTGCTGGGACAAACGGGTAAAATAGACGAGGCCAAGGATGGTATGGACATGGCCCTGGTCATCCTGGACTATGATAAGGGTGAGATCCAGTATGCCGGCGCCTACAATCCTCTTGTGCTCATCCGCGACGGTGAGCTGCTGGAGTACAAAGGAGACAAGATGCCCATAGGGATCCAGGTCAATGAAAAAGCATCTTTTACCAATCACATCATTCCTATGCGTCCAGGCGATACCCTTTACATCTTCTCCGACGGCTATGCCGATCAGTTCGGGGGAGAGGACGGAGGAAAATTCAAGATTAGGCATTTCAAGCAGTTGCTGCTGGATATACACCGGAAACCCATGGCAGAACAGAAAAAAATACTGGAAGAGGTGTTGCTCAGGTGGATGGGAGATCTCCCCCAGGTGGACGATATTCTGGTCGTGGGACTGCGGCCCTGACCCGGAATCAAATTATTTTTTGTAACTTATGCTTAATTTCGAGAACACCAAAAGCCAACCACTATGAAAAGATCTACCCTGTTCTTTTTCCTGTCAGCCATTTTGTTACTTCCCGGATATCTTGCCATGGCCCAGCCGATGCGTGGCGAGTGGATGCTGGGATCCGGCGGCGAGGACAATCTGAGGAATATTATGCTGACATACTCCGACGGAACAGTTTGCCACGCTGGATTGTTCAGCGGAGCCAGTTACCACATAGGCCCGTATGATCTGACAAACACCGGAGGAGAGAGCTTTTTTATCATGCGTTTCAATACGGATGGTAATGATAAAGGCATGTGGAAGCAACAACTGAATACCGATGGTTCTATGACCCTGATGGATGTCTTTATCGACGAGGAGAGCAGGGCCCATATCGTCGGTACCTTCACCGGCGATTCCATCTATCTGAAACTTAGTATGTATGGCAGGGCATCCCTGGTGGATACCGTGGATCCGGGCCGTGAAAAGCTGTTCAATCTGGTCCTGGGGTCCAACGGCGATATTTTCAGTCTTACGGCTCCTCTCCCTTTTGACAATACCAGTTTTTATTACCCTTTCCATGTTGCCTGGAACGACATGGGCAATATGGTGATAAGCGGCTATTTTGAAGGCGACTCGCTCCATACGGGAAATGTTCTCCTGAGAAATCCCAAAAAACTGAATTCCTATTTCCTGCTTTACTTTGATAGCGGGGGGAATGCTCTCTGGGGTATCAACAACAAGATTAATAACTCGATGGGAGAGGACTACATAGATTTTTACCCCGGCGACCTGGACATCTCACAGGACGGATCGGTCACCATGGCCGGGGCGTATGAGTCGAATGTCAATCCTGTTTTCGGCCCGGTGGAGATGCCGGTGCCTTCCGTACGCAATATCTTCCTGGTACATTATGATCCATCGGGATCATTCCTCTGGTGCCGTTATGGGGTTCTGGAGGAGTCTGTCCCGGTCGATATCCTCCAATTGGAGCATTCCACCTCCGGAGAGATGTACCTTGCCGGTAATTTCACGGAGGGATCGATCACTTTTACCCCGGAGACTCTGTACCATCCCGATTACGGCCCGGCACTGTTCCTGTTCAAGTTCGACGGTAGTGGAAATACGCAGTGGTCTATGGCCTACTCTGTCACCAATGATGGAGTGAAGAGCGGGTCTGCCAAAGGGGATGTGGAAGGTGAGGATGATATTATTGCCAGGCTGATCCTGGACTCGCAGGACAATATCTACCTTACGGGTTGGTACAACAGGGATACCCTATATCTCCCGCATCATGGCGACACGCTCCTGCGCAAACCGGGCCATGATAATGATCAGTACCTGGCAAAGTATACCCCGGACGGAAGCTTTGCCTGGGCACAGCGTATCACGGCCAATTTCCTGGCGACCCCTTCGGTCCTGATAAATGATTCGGATGAAATATTTCTCGCGGCCCCCTTCCGCGACAGCCTGATCATGCCGGGGGACACCCTGCCGGGAGGTGCTGACAGCGCTGCCTATGTCCTCGGGTTCTCCGGCGACGGGGCACTGACCTATACCAATACTGTCAGGAACCTGGCGCCCGACAACCTCCCGCCTACGGTGGACATGATACAGCCTGCCAGAAAACGCAGCATCTACCTAACGGGTTCCTTCCAGGGAACCATAGGCATTGATAACCGTGAGCTCTCCGGTTCTTATCCGGAGAACATCTATCTGGCCAAACTCTCCCCCAACACGGTCATGGAGGGGGATGTGCTGCTGCACTCAGGTGATCCCGTGACCAGCGGGTTCGTGTATCTGTATGAAGTGTCACCCCCGGATGAGCCTGCTTTGCTGGAGATCACAGGGATCGACGGGGCCGGACATTATGCTTTCTATAATATTGATTTCGGGGATTATTTCCTTCATATCAAGCCCAATTCCAGCCAGTATCCCAATGCCTTTGATACCTGGTACAGGGAGGGGACCGTCCTGGAAGAGGCGGATACCCTGCATTTTACCCGGGATACGCTGGTCGTCTCCACCGTTATTGTCAATGAGATGCTGGATACGTTCGATATCCTGGCCGGAACGGTGACCGATACGGCCGGAACCCCTGTGTCTGCGGGTTATGTGTTGCTTTACCGCCTGGATCTGCCGGGCATGGCGCCGGTGACCGACTCGGTCATCCTGGATGAGTCCGGCAACTATGTTTTTCATGATATCATTATCGGAAATTACCTGGTCTGTGTGTATGCCGACACCACGGTACGGCCGGGGGCCATAGGCACCTATTACGGTGATGTGGCGTTCTGGGAAGCGGCCGACACTATATATGTCAGTGCGGATACCATCACCGGAACGGACATCACCTTACTGGAGATACCACAACAACTTGACGGTACCGGGAAAGTGGCAGGAGATATCTACCGGGATGAACCGACCAAATCCGTTTCCTCGGTTACAGGCGAGCCGGTCAAGAAGATCAAGGTGATCCTGATACGTAAGGAGAAATCTTCCGGCGAGATCGTTGCATGGGTCTATACGGACGATGAGGGGCATTATGTGTTTGAGAACGTGCCCGACGGCAGCTATCAGATCATCGTCGACATACCGGGTCTGCCGCAGGATTCTACCTATACGGTCAACATCACCGTGGATAACAACGTCATCAGCGGGCTGGATTTCCTGGTCACTAAGGAGGCCATCCTCATGGCCAAGGCCAGCGGCGTTGCTCACCCGGCGGCCGGACTGCTGCGGCTGACGGTCTGGCCCAACCCCACGGACGGCCGTGTCACCCTCATGCTGCCCGGAACAGGTGAAGGTGTGATCACCCTCTATGACGGGCAGGGCAGGATAGTATACAGAGCGGTGTACCCTGATGGCCGGCAGAGAACGGAGCTGGACCTGACAGGCCTGCCATCAGGCATCTATTACCTGCAGGTGACGAACCACCGTAAAACAGGGATCAGCAGAGTGATCATACAGCATTGATGCCAGGAACTGGGGGATTACGAACTACCAACAAATATCGATAAAGCTCCGCCTTCGTCCCGATTATCGGGACTTCGGCGGACGAAGGATAAAGCGATGCCTGCCTGCCGGCAGGCAGGAAGCGATGAAGCGATACTCGCAACCCGCAACCCGATACTCCCAACTCGATACTCGATATTCACAACTCCAAACTTTTAACCTTAGGTACTTTAGCGCACTTTAGACATTTCTAAAATAGGTATTTAATTACCTATTTAAAAACCTATTTTAATACCTATTTAAATAGGTAGATCTGCGAGCATCCTCGCAATTCTAAGGAAATCGAGATTTCCAGAATTGCGGGACTCGCAACTCCCAACTCGATACTCGTAACTCGATACTCGCAACTCGCAACTCCCAACTCATCTCTTCTTTTACACCCGCACCTGCCGGATTTACAATGCCGGGAAAAATTCTGCTTTTTCATACGGATATTGTGGCATAAAAAGTATTAATCTTAATTTTAAGACGATGAAAGCCACAACACTGACCTTGCTGTTCCTGCTGCAGGCTCTTTTCCTGGGGGCGCAGGAGCATGATCTGCCGGATACGGCTTCGCTGAAAGCAGGCGACTGGTTCGACCTGGAATTCACCGGTGACCTGGGCTCGGGGCGTATCCCTTTTCTTCCGGGAGACGAGTCTTTCCGGGGATCGATCTGGATGCCGGACTCTCTTCTGAAGATCACCTTCAGGTGCAGGATCCTCAAAATGAATAAAAAGGTCATCATCCTGTCCGCAAAGATCCGGAGGATGATCTATGCGCAGAAAAGCATTATGGAGTATGGTGAATTTAATTGGGGGATCAGGCCGGTAAAAGGATATTCATTGTACGATTCCTGGTATCCTGATCAGGACAACCTAACCGATAAGATCAATATCGGAAAAGATTCGGTGAAAATAATTATTCGCAGAATAAGGAAAAATGGAGTGAGTGTACAGTATCCTGACAGTACGCTTTTCCTGAACATTCCTTTTTTCGAGCAGGGACTGAAAGAACGCTCCTCATTTGTTAAATCGTTCACGGAAATCGTGTATGATGCATCATTACTGTATGAATCTACATTGATGCCTTATTTCGATCTTTGGAGAATGATCCTGTATAATAATAATACTTTTCCTGACACGATCTGGTTCAGCACGCTCCAATATGCTAAAACCCTGACCGGTGATCCTAAACAATATTATGCAGATCCTGTTGACAGCTCGTGGTTCGCTGTTTCCAAAGGGATCTCACTGCCATGGGTGTTTTTTTACAAAGAAGATCTGTGGAAAGTAGCCCGCATTACCGACGCCTCTTTCCCGGTCGCGGCAAATGTGCAGGTGGAATACAAAAAAGATACCTTTCCTGAGGAGGAGCCTCTGCTGAAGGCTCATCAATGGGAGCATGAGATCAGTATCAAACCGGTTATGCATACGGACAGCAGCAGGATATACCGCTTCTTTCTGAAGGATCCGCTGCCTTTCAGCCTCCCGGGGAACCGGATCTTTTTGATGCCGGGCGATTCTCTGGTCATAAACGAACATATATCAGATGCTTCGGAAAGGTATTCCGGGAAAGGAAAGGAGCCTTCGGTTTTTTATTCAAAACTCGCAAGGATGGATGTACCAAAGCATTATGAGTTGCTGCAAAAGATGCTTAATAGGAAAGACGGGGATTATTCTTCCTTATATAGGCAGACCGATTCGGTAAAAAGAGTCCTGGATGCGCTGTGGCAGAGCTCCGGCAAAGATCTTCTTCCCTTTTGGAAACGGGCTTTCCGTAAACAGATCGACTATTGGTATGTCAATGAATATCTGACCATGAAACTTAACGGATACCGTTTTTTTACCAAATATTATCAGCGCATTCATATTCCCTGGGATGATCCTGTTTTTGAAAGGATCGATCCGCTGGTAGATTACCTGTACCTGAATTATATTATCAGGGAGTATTCCGAGTGGTGCGACCGTTATTTCTTATACCGGAAGAGAAATGTGCTGGTCCCGACAGTGGCTCCCCCCATGCTGAACAATGAGCAGGAGATGAGCCTGTCCCGCATTCTGCTCCGGGGTTACCCGATGTATTCCAATTATATTAAGGCACTGCAGAATTTTTTTTGGTTTCACAAGGAAGACACTGAACTTTTCAAAAAATATGCAGAAGAATTTCTCAGATCGTGCAGTGATCCTTATATGAGAGAGGTGGTGAAAAAATTTATGAAATTGTTTATGGCAATGCAGCCCGGTGAGAATATCAGGGATATGGGACTCTATACGGCTTCAAAGTTGTCATTGAAAAAAAAGGCAAAAGGATATATTCTGTTTTCGGTGATAAATACTGCCTCTCCCTCTTTGAGTATAAACAATTTTTACCATAACTGGATGGAAAAACCGATCCGGAAAAGCGGTCTGGATAAAAATCTTAAGGTAGTTCTGTTCTTTCCGCACAAGCAGAAAAACTATATGGATTCTATACACCTGGGTGATCCTGTCAGGGTATACTATGTGGGTAAAGATTCGACATACCATGATGAAATGAAGATCTTTACGGACCGGCTTACTTTTATGCTGATCCGGGATGACGGGGTGATCGTGAACAATCATGTCAATGATAACAATATCGACCGGGTGTTGGCTTCTCTTCCGAAGCGGCCTCCTCCTCCCGACCGCTCAGCCCTGTACCGGTTGTTGCTGATCATCCTGGTGGCTGTGATCCTTTCCGGGGGGATCACGTGGGGGGTGGTGCGTTATCGCAGCCGCCGTATGCTGCGCCGGGAGGAGGCCCGTCGCCGCCTGGCCGAGCTGGAGCTGCGTGCCCTGCGCTCCCAGATGAATCCCCATTTTCTGTTCAATGCCCTTAACTCCATCCAGAACCTGATCAATAAGAACCGGATCCGGGAGGCCAATCTCTACCTTGCCCGTTTTGCCACGCTGATGCGCATGGTACTTGATCATGCCGACCGGCCGCTGGTTTCCCTGGATGAGGAGCTGAAGCTCCTGAAGATCTACCTGGAACTGGAGAGTCTGCGCACTCCTTTTGAATACAGCATCGACGTGGCGCCGGAGGTGGTGCCCGAAGAAGAGGAGATCCCCGGGATGCTGCTGCAACCGTATGTTGAGAACGCCGTGTTGCACGGGATGGTGCCCGCCCGGGGCGGGAAGATCACCATCAGTGTTACCAAAAAAGACGGAACATTGCGGATCACGATCGCCGACAACGGCCAGGGCATCCGGGCCCGCAGCAAAAGCCGGAAAGGCAACGGCAAAGCCATGAAAATGATCGGGGAGAGGATACGGATCCTGAACATGTCCAATGCATCACCCATACGGGTCCATGCAACTGACCTGGCGGAGGCCGGTGAGGGTCAGGGAACACGTGTGGTGGTGGAAATACCGGTATGACCATGCAAAGAATGAAAGCTTTTATCGTAGATGACGAGCCGGGCAACTGTGAGAACCTGGAAAACCTGCTGGCCACCTATTGTCCCGAAGTGGAGGTGGTGAAGAGTCTGAACAACCTGGAGACAGCGGTGGAAGAGATCCTGAAGGGTGAGATCCACCTGCTCTTCCTGGACATAGAGCTGACGGAGGGGACGGGCTTCGATCTGCTGGCACGGCTGCCGAGGCGGGATTTCGAAGTGATCTTCGTAACGGCCTACGACAAATATGCCCTCAGGGCGATCCGTTTCAATGCCCTCGACTATCTCCTCAAGCCGGTGGACATACCGGCCCTGGTGGCGGCGGTGAAGAAAGCCGGCGAAAGGCTGGCCGCCCGCGAGGAGAACCTGCGCATGGAGAACCTCCTGAAGAATATGGTCGCTGCGGAGAAACGCATCGCCCTCCCACTGGCCGACAGGATTGAGTTCGTGGAGGTGCAGCGCATCCTGCATTGCCGCGGCGAAGGGAACTATACGCACATCTCCCTCGACGACGGTACCACCCTCCTGGTGTCACGCCCGCTGAAAGAATATGAGGAGCTCCTGTCGGATTATGGTTTCCTGCGCGTGCACCAGAGCCACCTGGTCAACCTGCGGGAGGTGGGGGCTTATGTAAAAAGCGACGGAGGCTATATCCGCATGAAGGACGGCACCACCGTGCCCGTCTCCCGCCAGCGCCGGGAGATGGTGATGCAGGTTTTGAAGGGGTAACTACCAGCTAACAAATATCGATGAAGCGATGATGCGATGATGCGATGAAGCGATGAAGAGATGAAGCGATAAAGCGATGAAGCGATACTCGATACTCGCAACCCGCAACTCGATACTCGTAACCCGCAACTCGATACTCGATACTCTCAACTCGCAACCCGCAACTCCTCACCTTTCCAAGAGATCCCCCAGTATCGACCGGGAGCCTTTGTCGGCGTTGGGGCTGGCGGGGGACAGTTGCTGTATGAGCTTGCGTATGGGCATGCTCTGCAGCCACACCTTGCCGGTTCCACGGAGGGTGGCCAGGAAGATGCCTTCGCCGCCGAAGAACATCGACTTGAGGTTGCCCGACTGCTCGATAGAATAGTCTATCGAGGGCTCGAAGCCCACGAGGCAACCCGTATCCACGCGCAGCGTCTCGCCGTGCAGCTCACGTTCCACCACCGTGCCGCCGGCGTGGACGAAGGCCAGACCGTCGCCCGTTAGTTTCTCCAGGATGAAGCCCTCGCCGCCGAAAAAAGTAGCGCCCAGCCGCTTGTTAAAGGCGATGGTGATGTGGGTGCCCATAGCGGCACAGAGGAAAGCATCCTTCTGGAGGATCACCTCGCCGCCCAGCGCTGCCAGGTCGACGGGAACGATGGTGCCGGGGTAGGGGGCCGAGAAGGCGACCCGTTGCCGCCCGCGGCCCTGGTTGGTGAAGTGGGTCAGGAAGATCGACTCGCCCGCGATGCCCCGCATGGCTGCCGAGAGCAGCTTGCCCATCAGGCCCGAGGAGGCTTCGCTGCCATCACCCAGACGTGTCTCGAAGGATATGCCCTCGTCCATAAAAAACATGCTGCCGGCCTCGGCAATGACCGTCTCACCGGGGTCCAGCACAACCTCCACGAACTGGATATCGTGGCCTTTGATCTCGTAATCTATCTCATGTGATCTCATAAGTACATGGGTTTTGTATAAACGATAGGTAAAGATAATATTCTGAAAGATGTTTTTATATTTCCAAAGATTTATATCTTTCAGAAAAAAATGAACACTATGCGTCGTCTTACCATCGGTTTCTTCATCTGGATCCTTGTTTTTTGCGGTACCTCTTTTTATCTCAGGGCCCAATACCTGGCCGTGCCTGCACAGGTGCAGGGGCTTGACCGGCCTGTTCTCTCCCTGAACGGTATCTGGCAGTTCGATCCGGTATTCCACAAAGAGCTTATTCGTGCCGGTGCCTCCGCTGCGGACTGGAAAGAGATCCGGGTTCCGGGGGAGTGGGTGATGCAGGGTTTCACGGTAGAGGCAGGCCGGGCTGCGGCCTATGCCCGGGATTTTTCGGTGCCTTCTTCCTGGAAGGGAAAGAAAGTGATGCTGCGCTGTGATGCGGTTTTCAGCAGGGCACAGGTGTGGATCAACGGTCATTATGCCGGCAGCCACCTGGGAGGCATGACCCCTTTTGAGCTGGACGTGACATCCCTGCTGAAACCAGGGAAAACGAACCGTATCGTGATGGCTGTCACGGCAGAGACGAAAGCCGATACCCTCATGTCAGGCAGCCAGTATGCGGCCCACTCCCTCGGAGGGATCCTGCGTAAGATCCGTCTGTATGCTCTGCCGCCGGTGTACGCCGGTGATCCGGTCATCCTGACGGAGATGAAGGATGACTTCCGGAGCACAGATTTGGTAGTAAAAGGAAAACTGTACCGTACAGGGGGAAAAAAAGGTAGGGCGAAGATGCATTTCCGTCTCTTTGATCCGCAGGGTGTGGAGGTGACTCTACCACAGCCGGAAAAGGATCTCCTTTTTTCCCCTGACGGTTCTCCTCTTTCTTATTCCTTTACCTTCCCGCTGGAGGAGGTGGCAACCTGGGACCCCGAGCATCCCCGTCTCTACCGTCTGGTGATGGAGGTGACTACTGACGGCGGCACCGAGCGTGTTATACGCCGGGTGGGCTTCCGGCGCCTGGAAGTGGTGGGCAACCGTCTCTTCCTCAACGGCCGTCCTCTGAAGATGCATGGTGTGAACCGCCACGAGACCCATCCCCTGCTGGGACGTAGTCTCAACGACACCCTCTGGCACCTGGATGCGCAGATCTTCAAAGAGGGCAATGTCAACTACATCCGCACCTCCCACTACCCGCCGGCCGAAGAGTTCGTGGCCTGGTGCGACAGCCTGGGCCTGCTTGTGGAGCTGGAGAACCCTTTCTGCTGGGTGGGACATGGCGCCAACGCTGCCTGGCAGAAAAACGACCCCCAGGCGCCGGCGCTCTATGACTTCTTGCAGCAGACGGCAGCCGAGGTGATCGCCTTCTACCGCGATCATCCTTCGGTGGTCATCTGGTCGATGGCCAACGAGTCGGCCTGGGGACCTAACTGGGAAAGGCTGCTCCGTTTTTACCGGGCGACCGATCCCACACGACCCGTCTCCTTCCACGACCAGGCCTACGGGGGATACAACAACTACGGCAGCCGTGATGTGCCCATCGCGGTGTACCATTATCCCGGCCCGGATGGGGCCCGTGTGGCCGACACCTTCCCACGGCCTCTCCTCTTTGGGGAGTACTGCCACATCAACTGTTACAACCGGCAGGAGATCGCTGCCGACCCCGGTGTGCGCGATGCCTGGGGACGGGGTTTCTACCCCATGTGGCGGAGCGTACAGGAAAGTGCCGGCGGCCTGGGAGGCGCTATATGGGCCGGGATAGACGACGTCTTCTACCTGCCCGAAGGCCGCGCCGTAGGATATGGCGAGTGGGGCGTCATAGACGGTTGGCGGAGGGAAAAACCGGAGTATTATCACATGAAGAAGACCTATGCCCCGGTGCGTTTCGTCAATAAGCATATGGAGGTGCCGGAGAAAGGAGAGCCCGTGAGGTTGCTGGTGGAAAATTATTTTGACTTTACCAACCTGAAAGAGTGTACCATCACCTGGGAGGTCCAGGGCGAAACGGGTACGGAGAGCCTGTCCCTGCCCCCCCGCCAGGCAGGGATCCTGGCGATCCATCCGCAGACAGCCATCCGGGAAGGCGGCCGGATGACGCTGACAACCCGGTCGCCGCAAAACCGGGTGGTGGACCGTACCGTGATCACCTTCGGCAACGCCGGCCCGGAGCAGGTCCCTTATGTTCCTGTGCAGGGCACAACCCTGGCACTGGACAGTACGGCCGGAGCCTGGCTTATCCGCGGAGAGGGTTTTGCCTGGCAGGTGGACCGGCAGAGCGGGATGGTCACGGCATCGGTGGGGGGAGCGCCTGTGGTCACGGGAGGACCCGAACTGATGATGCTGCCCCTGAAGACGGGCCCCTGTGTCACCGATTATAAGCTGGATATCCCACCCCTGAACGATCTTTGCCGGGACCACAAAACTGACAGCCTGCGGGTGGAGAAAAAAGGCGACACCATCACCGTGACGCTGCATGTGTCATGGTATGAGGCCTATGGGAAGATGAGCTACCGTTTTCTTCCGGAAGGTTCCCTGTCCGTGTCATACGATCTGGTGTCGGACATTAAGATCAATCCGCGGCAGTGGGGGATGGTCTTTTTGGTAACAAGAGAGACAGAGCACCTGGCGTGGGACCGCAAAGGACTGTGGAGCATCTATCCGGAAGATCATATCGGCAGGACACATGGCGAGGCAGAGCCTTTCGTCACAGGGACATACCAAAAACCGGCTTTCGGAGCCAAACCGGCAGGCCCGTGGAAGGATGATGCCAACGCGTTGGGATCTAACGATTTCAGATCATCCAAAGAAAATATTTATTGGGCTGCCCTCATCGGCGGGCAGGGCAGAGGCGTGCTGGTGAATGGCGGCGGGAAAAGCATTTTCCGGTCCTGGGTGGACGGCGACCATATCTCTTTCCTCGTGGCCGGCTTCTCTACGGGTGGCGGCGATCTGTTCTTCTCTTCCCATTACCGTGACGAGCGACGTCCCCTGCAGCGGGGCGACAGGTTCCGGGGAACCGCAGTGCTGAGACTGACAGAGAAAGTTACCGGCACCTTTTCCTGCTCAGGCATTCGATCAGCTCCTTATCCTCTTTGTCCACAGCAATGAAATTAGGTCCCAGGAAATCTTCGTACTTGAAATCATATTTCCTGAATTCAACGATCTTAGGAAATATTTTGCCTACAATGTATCCGTAATCACCGAAAAGGTTGTAGAAATCGATGAGCAGGTGTTTGGTGGTGATGTTGATATAGCCATACTCGAACTGGACGGCCCTGATCTTTTTATGCTTCAGCGCCTCTTCAAAACCGAGGAGGGCGTCATACTCCGCTCCTTCCAGGTCCAGCTTGAGGAGATCGACCTTATCGATCTGCTGCTCCCGGAGAAAATCATCTCCCCGGACCAACTCTATCGTCTGCATCCCTGTGGTCTCATAAGGAATTCCCTGGATGTCAAACAGGGAGGAATGCGTATCGGAAGGAAAAATACGGATCTCTTTGGTGCAATTCTCCGAGTAGAGCCCTTTGTTTACAGGAATGATCTGCGGGAATGCCCCGATATGATCTTTCAGTTTTACGAAGGTGGCCTCTACCGGCTCAAAAGCATAGATCGTACAGTCGGGACTGTATTGCCGGAACATCAGGCTGTAATGGCCGACATTGGCCCCTCCGTCGATCATCACTCCCGGATGGAAGGAAGCGATCTTTTTCTGGACAGTGAGTTCGCCGTTGCTGTGTATGTTATGGTTTCTGTTTTCATAAAGTCTGTTCAATGATCTCCCAAAACCCGCCAATGGCTTGAAGAAAAAATTGTGTGTGTTCCTTTTGAAGATCCTTTTTAGTATTTTCATTGTTTTCTTTCTGAAAATGTATTACAGTGGTCTTTCGGATGCTACTATGAACCGGGAGATAAGAAGGGAATCAGTTCATGCTTACCTGGATGTCTTTACTTTTGGCTGTGGCAGCGATCGCATCTTTGATCTCCTGAATGACCGAATATTCCAGGCTGGAGAGGGGCAGGGTCAGGGAGGTGCCGTCTTTTTTTGTCAGGATAAAGTTGGCCGGTTTGTATGCTATCGAGCTGATACTGTTCCAGTCGATCTGCTGCTCTTTGTCGAAGACGCCGGGCTTGATCTTTATGGCCTCGTCATCGATCTCAATAAAAGCCTTGCCGAACAATCGCTCCATCGGATATCCCAGCCCGTAGATGGTCTGGGAGATGCCGTTCTGGATCATCAGGACGATGAAGATCCAGTCGGTGGTGGTGAAGGGATGATGGGTACGCCAGCGGATGATGATCCACAGGATCGCAATGGCATAAAGCACATAGCCCAGCAACATCGAGGTCCTGGATCTTTCTCTTTTCAGGAGGTCTTTTTTGTAGTCCATGGCCTGCCGGTTTTGGCAAGTTATTTTATGATAAGTTTTTGGGTGCTGACACCCTGATCACTTTCCAGTTGCAGCAGATAGATCCCCGGTGTGAGGCTATTGAGATCATACTGCCGGGTATGATCCCCGGGGAGTGATATACCATCCTCCAGAACCTTTACCACTTTACCTGCAACATTGTATAGTTTTATTTTTATTCGGCTCATTTCCGGCAGATGATAACGGAGGGTGAATGATCCGCTGGCAGGATTGGGCGAGATCTTTAAAAACGTCCCATCCTCTTTCCGGGGTCCCGCAACGGCTGTATAACCTTTCAGTTGTACAACAAAATAGTTTACCGAATATTTTTTCACGCCGGTTTCTATGACGTTGTTGGTGACCGGTTGTCCGTAAGGAGCAACGGCATAATAATCTCTCGGTCCGTATAACTCACCTTCGGGGGATGTTATGCCGTTGATCCAAACCTTCCGGGAAGAGAGATCATCCGTGGAGAGCTCGTACCGATAAACGGTGTCACCCAGGGTGTAGCCGGGGATGTTGATGGTGACGCTTTTGGGGGATGAGGTTTCATTGATCACTATGATGCCGGCATAATCGTTGGAGAAACGGCTTGAGTATATGAAGGTGCCGTCGGTACTGCCGGAATCTGCGGTGAGCACATCGCCAACCATCTTGTGGTGCAGGTAATAAGGGAAAAAACTGGGGTGGGGGATGTCATTGGCGACGCCGGTTTCATTGTAGGTGAACATGCCATGATCCTCCTCACCGCTGCCATTTTGTATATCCCAGTAATTAACCAGCCCATAAGGGGTCTTCATGTACTCTCCCAGGGCGTGGGCGAAGAAGAGCAACGCCACACCCTCGGTCTCTTTGAGACCGGCAAAGTAGTTGTATTCGGTCATGGCTATAGGGATATGATCCCTGGAGGTATATTGTCGTACCAGATCCTGAACGATATTGTAATCATCTTCTATCCTGGGCGGGGCCTTCAATATCTCACTGTAACTGATATCGTTCGGGTCTTTGGCCCAGGTGAAATAATCATGGGTGATCAGGTAGTCCGCTTTGTCGCCAGCTTCCTGCAGCACCTCCGGGGTGTAGTTGGGCATCGACCAGTAATCTTTTCCCGGATAGACGGCGATACCGATCTTGATAGACGGGTCGGCGGCTTTCATGGAATCGATGAACACACAGGCATCCCTGCCGTATTTGGCGCCGGTGAGGGTGTCTCCTTCCACAAGGTATCCTGGTTCCCACGAACCGTAATGTTCATTCCCTATCTCCCAGTATCTTACTTTGTATCCATGGGCTTTCACATATCTTACCCATTCGGCAGCATAATGGGCTGCCTGCTCTACGGCGTCGGCTGCGTCTATATACCTGGCAAGAGCGTAGTTGATACAGATCTGTGGCTCCACATCCCACTGCCGGCATATTGCCAGCAACTGGTCGGTTGTCAACGGCCAGGTTTTAACGGGAGCACTGGTGATCACGTCCAGGTAGTTCTTGCTGTCGCTGTATTGTTTGAAAGTGCCGCTGTAACCGTTCTGATTGGTGCTGTCCCAATGGTTGATGCCATCCCACAGCCAGGTGTTGCTCCAGTTCCCGCCGGGGATGCGCATGGTTCTTATACCCAGTCGCTTGACATGCTCTTTGAAAGGATAGTTGTTGTAAAGTCCGGCTCTCCAGGCTGGCAGGTTGTTTCCCGTGATCGTCGGCAGGACCAGGTTGAGGGTATCATCTGTATTCACCGTGAATAGAACAGCATCTCCACTTATATTGTCCGTATAATCCATGGTTGAATCCGGAGGAGTGAAATTCCTGGGTATCCATTCATCCCTGAAAAAATCGCTCTGGGCCTGCAACGCGCTCCATGACAGAAGGAGCATGAGTGTGTAAAAGAGTTTCATATATATTTCCTTTAAATTGTTTATATTGATCAGATCTAAGGGGATTTCCGGTCCGGTTCAACAGCTTTATGATCACGGAGTATGGTTTTCATCCTGTCCAGCAGGGTATCGATCTGTGATCTTTCGTGGGTGGAGAAAACGACGATGCGCAGGATCCCCGACCTGCCGGAGCCTTTATACCTGGCAAGCTGTATGTAGATGCCCTGCTCCATCAGTGACCTGTGTATGGCGGTGAGGGTGGCCTCGTCTCCCGGCGCAAAAGCCACCAGCGGCAGGTCGTTCTCGTCAGCAGGTATTCCTATCCTGCGCAGCCCCTCTTTCAGATACCGGGCGTTCTCCCGCAGTTTTTCGCGCATCTCAGGATGAGCGGCGACGATCTCCACTCCTTTGATCCCTGCTGCCACGGCAGCGTTCATGGGCGCGTTGGTGCCGGTCATCACACTGCCGGCCTTTATCCTGGCAATGAACGCCGCATCGCCGGGGATGATGCCTCCGTAGGCTCCGAAAGCCTTGGAGAGGGTGGCACCCATGAAAAGCCGTTCCGATAGCAGGCCGTAATGCTCATAAGAGCCCCGGCCGTTCCTGCCGCGGATCCCTACCCCGTGGGCGTCATCGATCCAGACCACTCCGTCATATTGTCCGGCCAGATCCGCATATTCCCTGAGCGGCGCAGGCAGGGCCCGGAGGGGGAACAACCCGTCGGTGGCGATCAGAGGCCGTTGGCCGGGACTGAGCTCCCCGGCCAGCCTGGTTTTCAGATCTTCAACACTTCTGTGGCTGAAAGTTATGACAGGCCGGCTGGTGGTCAGGGCCGCTTCGGCCAGCGAGTAATGAGAGCCTTCGTCCAGGAAGATCACATCGAACCTGTTCATTTCGGCCAGGGCTTTCATCCCGGCGATATTGCTCAGATAACCTGACGGGAGATAGACGGCATCTTCGGTGCCGAAGAATTCGGCGACCTTCCTTTCCAGTTCCAGCAGCAAAGGGGTGGTGCCGGTGATGGACCGGGAGGTAGCGCTGCCGATACCATATCTCAGAGTAGCTTCGGAAGCAGTCCGGAGGACCTCCGGATGGGCGTTGAGCTGAAAATAGCCGGTGCCGGCAAAATAAAGATATTCCCTGCCGTTGATGCGGGTTACGGGCCCGGGAGCCTCCTCAATGATATAGTCGTAATGGTATGCCAATCCTGCTTCTTGAATTATTTCTTGTACTAAACGGTCACACGCTCCATATCTCTCAGATAATCTTCGTCAAAATCTGCTCCGATGCCCGGGGCATCTCCCAGCACCCATTTCCCGTTACCTTTGTATTCAATGCCGCCGGTCACGGGATCGTCGGCCAGCATCATCGAGGAGTCCATATCGAAATGAACGATCGTGCTGCGTGCTGCCACGACGTGCATGAGGGCGGTGAGCCCGTACCGGGTCTCGGACATGCAGCCCACCTGGCATTTGATGCCTGCCGCTTCGGCGATGGCTATGATCTTCAGGGTATTGTTGATGCCTCCCGATTTGGAGAACTTGATGTTGAAATAATCACACGCTCCCATGCTGGCGAGACGGAAAGCATCGTGGTGGTCAAATACCGACTCGTCGGCCATGATGGAGATGGGACTGTTGGCCCGCACACGGACCAGCTCTTTGTTGTTCCAGTGGGGGATGGGCTCTTCGCAATGCTCGATATTGTATTTTGCCAACTCGTTCAGGGTACGGATGGCCGTCACCGGGTCCCAGCCCTGGTTGGCATCGATCCTGATGGGATAGTCCGGGCCCACTGCTTCGCGGACCGCTTTCACGCGGGCCACATCCATCGCTGTCGTCGTTCCCAGCTTGAGCTTGATGGCCGGGAAGCCGGCTTCTTTGAAGGCCCTGGCATCATTGGCCATTTTTTCGGGAGTGCCGATGCTGATCGTCATATCGGTGTACACCTCGCGGCTGTTGCTGCCTCCCAGCAGGCGGTACAGGGGAAGTCCGGCCTTTTGGGCCAGCAGATCGTACAGGGCCATGTCAAAACCGCTTTTCATGGTGTAGTTGCCCTGCACCGCCCGGTCGATCTCTGCCAGACGGTCTTCCAGCGCAAAAGGATCCCTCCCTTTGAGCATCTGCCCGATCTGCCGGGCATAGGCAAAGACCGTTTCCTGGGTCTCACCCACGATGGTGACAAAAGGAGCGCACTCCCCGGTGCCGGTCAGGCCGTCGCTGGTGTGGATGCGGATGACCACATTCGTTGCACCGGGAATGACTCCCAGGGAGATAACAAAAGGCTCTTTGTAGGGGATGTTGAGCTTGATGACCTCCACCCCTGTGATCACTGTCTGGCTCATGTATTTGCTTTTTTGCTTTAACAAATATAATTATTATACGGGATCACCTTATGCCCCCATCTGGCTGTTGAGGATGATCTTTATGACCAGCAGGAGCACTTCCAGTACCAGAAACACAAAAAAGAAGGTCCGGGCCACGATGCGTTTCCATTTCGGCGTTTGTTGCTTTCTGCGCCAGCCTCTGACCCGGAACCACAGGAGCAGCACCAGCCCGATTGTCAGGATCAGCCAGAGATGCTCCATGATCTTGTATATTCGGGACACCTGCCGCATCCCAAAAGCTGTGTCCAGCACCCATACGCAGTCGTCCGTGAGGGTCTGTCCGTCATGTTCGCCCTCCACATGGATGGCATTGTTCCCTTCTTTGAGTGCCACCTCTTCCCAGACGGCCGTACCGTTCGCAGGGATCCGGGTGCCGATGATCTGCCCGTTGACCCGCAGGGTCACCTCCGGCAGGTTACTGTACACCTTCACGTCTGTCCGCTCATGATACCTGAATAGAAAGCGGCGGGAAGTGATATACAATACTGGCTCATCGCTCCAGATGGCTTTGTAGAAGTAAAAGGCATCCTTTTTGGTTTTCCTGTCAAAGGTGACCAGCCCTTTGTCGTTGATGCCGTAATGATCTCCCTCGCGCCGGAAGGCTGAGCTGAAGTCGAACATGTTCCAGACGAAGGTGCCCCACACCCAGGGACGGGTGTCAAAGGCCTTCATATTCTCCTCGTGGTAATAGCTTTCCCACTCTTCCGGGTGGGGGGAGCCGAACGGATCGGGGCGTTTCAGCCTGCGGGTATGCTGATGGATGCTGCCGCCGGCACCGTATTCACTGATGCCGATGCAGAAACGGGGATGCTCTTTGTGTGTTTTGTCGAGGAAGGTGCCCATATCTTCAGGCTTCCCGTAGTACCAGCCATAATAGCGGTTCCAGGCGATGACGTCGGTGATGTCGTGGATGTTCTCCCCGGGATCGAGCATGCTGGCGCCTGCCGTCAGCCGGGAAGGGTCTTCGCTCTTTGCTAATTTGTTCAGCTCCCGGATCAGGGGCACCGGGCTCTCATCCTCCGGGTTCTGGATCTCGTTGAAGAGGCTCCAGAAGAGGATGGAAGGATGGTTGAAGTTCTGCCGGATGAGCTCGGTCAGCTGTTGCTTAAGGTTTTCCCGGAAAGCCTCCGTGGGCTCATAGCCGTTCGTCTCGGAGAGGAAGCCTGCCGGGGCGCCCACCCAGGGGATCTCGGCCCAGACAATGATACCGTTGCTGTCGGCCAGGTCGTACATGGCGCCGGCCTGCTGGTAGTGGGCCAGCCGCAGGGCGTTGACACCCATCTCCAGGATCAGGTCCACGTCCTGCCGGTGATCGGCGTATGAGAGGGCAGAGCCCTTGTTGTAGCGGTCCTGGTGACGGCTCACCCCGTGCAGGGCCAGATGGGTGCCGTTAAGGAAAAAGCCTTTATCGGGATCCACATGAAAAGAGCGCAGTCCCAGCGGCTGGGTCTCACTGTCGGTGATGCGGCCGTCCTGCAAAAGACCGATACGCACGTGGTACAGGTAGGGATCTTTTCTGCCATTCCACAGGTGAGGGTGGGGGAGGGTGATCTTTTTCGACCACGTGCTCTCTCCTGCCGGCGCCGTATAAGCCTCCTCCAGCGAGAGGACAGGGTGATCCTCCGCATCCAGGACGGTGAGAGAGACCGATCTGGTCTCTTCACGACCGGTGGCGTTGGAGATCCTGACTTTTACGTTGAGTGCTGCCGACGATCCGGAGACCTGCAGGGGGACCAGATAAATGCCCGGGGAGGCATAGTCCAGGGGACTGATGCAGACCTTTGGGGCGACGATCAGATGAACGGGCCGGTAAATACCACCGTACAGATTGAAATCCCCGACGAGAGGAGGGATGTCCGGGTTGTATGCATTGTTGGCAATGACCTTTAAGGTATTTTCCTTTCCGTATTCCAGATGCGGTGTCAGTTCAAAGACAAAAGCAGAAAAGCCCCCCTTGTGCTCTCCCAGCAGGTGGTCGTTCAAAAAGACCTTCGCCGTGGTCATCACGCCGTCAAAACGGATAAATACACGCTTGTCACGCCAGGCTGCGGGGGCGGTGAACGTTTTCTCATAGGTGCCTTCGCCGCGGTAGTAGGGGATACCCTCCTGGGCGTCGGTGGCGTTCCAGGTATGGGGCAGGGAGACCGTATCATCAATCTCTGTACCCGCGACCGCCCCGCCCGTAAAGTGCCAGCGGTCTGTCAGAGGGATCACCCGGCGGTCCTGGGCCTGGGAAAGGTCGGGGGCGGTAAGAAGAGCAAAGAGCAGTGCAGGCAGGAAGAGATTTTTCATTTTGTCAGGATATATGGATCAGGTGTGCAGATACCGGGCGCTGTCCGGGGCTGTCTCCGGAAAGGTATTACCGTTCAAAGATAAAAAATATTGGAATAAGGAAGGGAGGGAGAGATGCCTGCCGCAGACAAGGAATACTGGGAAAACCGATGAAGCTCCGCCTTCGTCCCGATTTATCGGGACTATGGCGGACAAAGGATGAAGCGATGATGAGATAAAGCGAATAGCCTGATCTATAAACTTTCAACTCTACACTTCATACTCCAAACCCGATACCCGAAACTCATAACTTTTAACTTCCTTTTTATACTTTTGAAAAAAAAAGAAGTGATTTAATCCTTTTATCATTTAGCTATGAGACATGGATACCAAAACATGTTGCTGACGCTTCTTTTGGGAGTATCAGGCTTTCTGGCCCAGGCACAGGATGCCGGCATATCCCAAACCAAAGAGGCCCTGGCGGCCCTCTCGGCGCGCTTTACCGAGGGGTATGCCGGGACGGTGAAAGGTACCCTGATCGATTATCACAGCCTGCGGCAGGAGGTCACCCGGGCGCTGCTGGTGCGTGCTACGGATGGTACGATGACTGCGGAGTGGCTGACAGCGCCACTGCCGGACAGGATCCCCGGAAACGGCAATGGTTTACTGTGGCTGGCCGGTCTGGACCTGAACCACGGGGTGCATCATTTTTACCTGTATGTCAACGACCGGTTACTCTTTACTTTTACCGGCGGCGGTCCTGCCCGCTGGGAGGTGAACGGCCCTGACGGCAGCCGGCTGTCGTACGTCACGCTGATGCGGGACCAGCACGGAGATGGTTTCGGGTACATGTGGATGACCCTGCCGGAGAAATATCTCACCCCCGGGAAGCCTTTGCGGCTCAGGGTGACGGGCGCTGCGGAGAACTCCACCGCCTGGTACATGACCTTCACGGCCCCCGATGCCCTGAGATGGTTCCGGAATGAACAACGGTATGAATACTGGATGAATGTGTGGTTCGAAAAAGGACCCGACACCACCCAGGTGGTACTGAAAGCACCGCGATCCTGGAGCGGAAAAAAGATCGTATTGAAAACGGATGATAATACCGCAGGAGGAGTGATGCTGAAGAAAGAGACCGACGGCACCGTCGGCCGCTTCTCCCTGCCATCTTCCGACCTGGCCAAAGACCGGGCCATGGATCTTTTGCTGGAAGGGAGATCGGTCCTGCATATGCCCGGGTTCGGGTACACCGGCACCTCCTCACAGCTGGGAGAAAATATGCTCATAAAGCAGACGGCTGCCTGGATGAGCCCCGGGACATGGTTCCTCGGTGTGCAGGCTTTCTATCAGCCTGCCCTGTTCAGCCGTCTGAAGACACTGTCTGCCTCGGCGGCCTCACAGGGCACTATCTTCCTGATGAACTCCAGCCACCAGGATATTGCCTGGATGGATAGCCCCGAAAAATGCATCATCGAGCGGGATACCATGTTGCTTACCCCGTTGATCGATCATGCGCTGCAGGACTCACTTTACCGGTTTGACATAGAGGATGTCCTGATGGTACGGGAATACCTGGCCCGCCATCCCGATCGAAAAGCGGACCTGGCCAGACTATTGCGCGAGGGCAGGATCTCTGTGGGTGCTTCCTACAACATGCCGTATGAGGATATGTACTCCGGGGAGTCGCTACTCAGGCAGTTCTACCTGGGTAAGAGGTGGTTGGAGAAACAGTTCCCTGGTTACCACGCCCTCTCATACTGGAACGTGGATGTGCCGGGCCGGACCCTGCAGATGCCGCAGATCATGAAAAAGGCGGGGGTGGAGCATCTGGTGATCAGCCGCCAGAAACAGGGAGTGTATCGTTGGTATGCCCCCGACAGCAGCTTCGTCACTACCTTCTCGCCCGGACACTATACACTGGCTTATCCGGCGCTGAATCAGGATTTCTTTAAGGCAGCCTCTTTTCTTGCCGGGTATGCCATGCACTGGATCAACGTCCGCGGCCGGAACGATCATCCGGCCATACCCCTTTTGTCTGACTGGGATATGAGTCCTGCACATGACTACCGTCCTTTGATCCGGCAATGGGAATCCCTGGATTCTTATGTGGCTGAGGACGGTACGCTCAGACCCCTGGTCCTGCCGCCGGTGAAACAGGTGCTGATGGATGATTTCTTCAGTGACCTGCAGCCGGGTACCGGGATGCAACCTCTGCTGGGCGAGAGGCCCGACGTGTGGCTCTATATCCACGGGCCCTCGCATGAGAAAGCCCTCCGGGCCAGCCGCGAAGGGGACATCCTCTTGCCGGCAACCGAGAAATTTTCTACCATCGCTGCCCTTTTATCCGGGTCATTCTCAAAATACCCGGAGGCGCAGCTGAACCGGGCCTGGGAGGCCAAGATATATCCGGATCACGGCTGGGGCGGAAAACATGGCGACATCACCGACCATCTGTTCCTGGAAAAGTTTGAGCAGGCACGGACCCTTGCCCGGCAACTCCTGAACACGGCGCTGCAGGATATCTCTCAACAGATAAAGACAAAAAGATCCCAAGGCCGTCCCGTGGTCGTTTTCAATGATCTCGCCTGGCCACGGACCGGCCCGGTGAGCGTACAGGTCGGCTTTGATAAGGGCGCTGCCCGCAGTGTACGGATGGAGGATGCAGAGGGACGATCTGTCCCCTGTCAGCTCAGTGAGAAGGTGTTTTATGACGACGGCTCCCTGCGGGAAGCCCTTCTGAATTTTGTGGCCGGGGAGGTGCCGTCCGTAGGATACCGGACCTTTTATTTGCATCCTGAAAAAGAGCGACCGGCCGCCGGAGATACTGCCCGTTCCATTGCCGGGCCTGTGGAGAATGCTTTCTACCGGATCACATTCGGAAGGGGAGGGGTGCGACAGATCTATGACAAGGAACTGCAGGTGAACCTGCTGGATACCGGAGAATATTTTGCCGGCGAGGTGGTGCTGCTGGAATCGGTGGGGAACGGCGCCGGGGAGTTTGGTGACATACAGCAGCCGGGGAAGATATTCCTGGACCGGACGGGAAGGCATCCCGTCCGGTGGACGCTGGAAGAGCAGGGGCCTGTCTATCTTCAGTACGGTTACCGGCAGCAGATCAGACATGCCACCGTCCTGCAGGAGGTCAGGATCTATAAGGACATCAAAAGAATTGATTTCAGGACCTCTCTGTTGAACTGGGACGGAACCCTGTACCGGGAATACCGGGAGCTGTTCCCCGTGGCCGGGGAAGATGCTCCGGTCACCTATGAGGTGCCCTATGGCAGGGTGCGTGTGGGTAGGGATGAGATCCGGGGAGCCGCCGGAGAGCGGTACACCCCCCCCTGTACGGAGATGCATCCCCGCAGTATTCTGAACTGGATCTCAGCCTCGGGACCCCGGGCAGGGGTGACGCTCTCCTCCTCCGTGGTGGCGTGGGATTACAAGGATCCACTACGGCCGGAAGACGGGCAGACCGTCCTGCAGCCCATCCTCCTGGCCAGCAGAAAAAGCTGCCACGGCGAAGGGAATGAATATCTTCAGACCGGCGATCATGCTTTCAGGTTTTCCTTCACCTCCCACCGCCCCGGCTGGAAAAACGGCTGGCGGCAGGGCGTGCAGGCCAACCATCCCCTCACAGCCGTCGTAGACCCGGTACCTGTCAAAGGGGCCCGGCTGCCGGAGACACTCAGCTTCTTCGGGGTCTCAGGCGATCCGCTGAATGTCACGGCCATTAAAAGACAGGAAGAGGGAGAGGGCGTGATCATTCGGTGGGTGGAGCCGGAAGGGGAAACCGGACACTCTGTCCTGCATTCTTTCTTCCCGCTGAGATCCGTGTCTCAGACCAACCTGCTGGAACGGGATCCGGTACGGATGCCCTTCGCAAAGCATGAGATCACAGTTACCACCAAAGGTTTCGAAATAATAACCATTCAACTGGAGACAGGGGAAAAATGAAGAAACAAGATCCAAGAACCAAGAGTCAAGAGCAATGAGCCATGAGCTAAGAGCGTAGAGCGTAGCGCCAGGAGATTAGAGACGGGAGACAAGAGACAAGAACCGGCATCCTATGCCCTGTGCCCTGCGCCCTGTGCCCTGTGCTCTGCACCCTGCGCCCCCGTCCGAACGGATGACTCCCTGTCTGCCGCCAGGCAGGCGTTCATCCGGGCGGGCTGCGCCTTTACTTCTTCAACACCTTCCCCGTATGTCCGTATTCCCCTGCGGAGAATTTGTAGAGATAGACCCCTGCGGCGAGTCCGGGGGCATTCCACTCATAGCTGTAGCTTCCGGCAGGCAGTTCTTTGGACAGCAACACGTCCATCAGCCGGCCGTGGATGTTGTAGATACGAAGCTCTGTGAAGGCTTTTTCGGGCAGGGAGAAATCAAAGGTGGTGGAGGTGCTGAAAGGATTGGGATGGTTTTGCTCTATATGAAAGCTCCCTGAGGCGTCGTACGGAAACTCCCGGATGCCTGTGGTGGAGAGGACATCCACGATGACCAGCGAAGAATCCATACATCCCGGTCTGTTTTCGATCACATAGATCATGGTGTCAGGGCCCACATAACCGGGTTCGGGTGTATAAGTGATGGTGCTATCACCGCTTATCACCGCACTGCCATGGAGAGGATCGCCCACCAGAAGGATCGTGAGCGGTTCATCGTACGGGTCCGTATCGTTGGCCAGCACATTTATCTCTGCCGGCTCATCCTGCCGGATACTGAGCGTGTCCATTGCTGCATGCGGTGGCTCGATCCCATACACTTCCAGCCGGACGGAGGTGTCGGTGTACTGCACGGCAAAATAGGTGCATTTGCAGATCTCCTCCCCGTTCACCACATCAAAGGTGTCCGTCAGGGAACCAGCTTTCAAGATCTCAAAGATCTCTCCTTCTTCCGGGAGATAATTATGCAGCAGGTTGATGTTCAGGGTGCCCTTCAGGGTGGCAGCTCCGTCAATGTTCAGGAGGTCGTACTCATCCCGGTCGGCCCCGTCAATATCGATGTTCAGGACGGTGGTAGAATCGGAGGGATAATCGGCTGTCAGATTCAATATCCCCACGGAATCTCCGGGGGAAACAATTCCGGGATTTTCTACCGGACCCTCAAAAGTGATCGTGCCAATGCCTTTCAGCACCCCTGTTTCCTTATTTATAAATGAAATGCCATTGGCAAAGAGAGTGGAAGACAGATCTTTCTTATAATATGTGCCATAATTATTAAAATGACGGACTACTGTTCCGTTTCCTGTGGGCATCTTTACACTTGAAGGAACACCGGTATTATCAATAAATAAACCATAATTATTGATCATCGTAAAGTTCCCGTCGTTTTTATAGTATAAAGTAATATCTCCCGAATTCCAGAAAATATTGCCGTAGTTATTTATTTGTCCCAGAAAAGTAATATCTCCTGACACATTTATATTTGCATCTTTATCAAAATTTATCGAACCGGTACCATCACCGATCCACGCTCTATTATTAAAATCGGCGTATTTTCTTATGATAAGTGAATCATACGTTGTAACTCCTGCCCCTGAACTTAAAATTCTTAATGAGTCAATGACTTCTTTTTTACCGGTACTGAAAACAACATGATTTCCGATGGTGACCATGCAGGAGTCGAGGAGCGGTGTACTACCTGCATCAAAATACACCCAACTATAACCTTCAGGTTTGAATTCCCCTTTGATATCGAAAGTATCCTTAATGTGAAAAGTATATTGTCCCGTAAAACTCAGAAGACCGTCACAATGTACCGGACCCGCAAATGTTCTCGGGCCCCAGACCCTGAGATGGGCACCTTTGTCCACCTGATAGGATCCGTTTTCTTCGGAAATATAGCCGGCGGGCAAAATAAGTGTGCCGGCATTCACTGTTACCTCCCCATAGTTTATAAACTGGACAATGTTAATTCGAGTCTCTCCTGTTCCCGATTTGATATATTTTCCGTAGTTAACAAAATGTCTCTCTTGACTACTCTGTCCACCTGTGATGGACGAATTGCCCGCATTGTAAAAGGTTCCGTAATTGTAAAAGTATACGTGATAGTGAAAGTTCTGGTATCCGATAATCAAGCCACCATCTCCCCAGTATATTTCTCCTTCATTGACAAAATTGCGGCCGGCTTTAACATATCCCTTAATACTTGATTTGGCTGATGCGGTCAGGGTTATATTTGGTATTACTTCAAGGGATGTAGTGGTAAAAGTGATATATCCGCCGCTCCATGCAAGAGAGCCGGTGACAGTAAGGTTACTGTCTCCCGTGATGGTCCCGCCACTCATATACAGAGCACTGATATGGACAGTATCCGTCAGTGTGACTGTGCCTGCGGTGACAATAGCCGTATCCCCGGGTCCGGGAACGCCGTTGGGGGTCCACATCGCAGCATCATTCCAGTTGCCTGTTCCGTTGAAAGTATAAGAAGTTTGTGCTGTGAGGACAGCCGGCAAAAGGAGTAAAAGAAAAAAGAAAAAAGTAGAGGTTTTCATAGGGTGGTTTTTGGGTTGGTTTAAGTGATCCGGAAAGGAAAGTTCTGATGTGATACCTAAATAAAAGAGAATACCTGAAAAACCACCTACCCGCAGGGGGTAGTTTTTACGGAAGGCGGGAAAGAGAGGATGAAAAAAGACAGAAGTAAAAAGGCATAAGGCAGAAGGAGAGATGAGAGATGAGAGATGAGAAATGAGAGGTGAGTAGGGAGTAGGGAGTAGGGAGTGAAGCGATGATTTGAGAATCATTGGTGTCCGATAAAAATTAAGAAGAGCCAAATCTAAGCAGTCATGCTGAGCTTGCCCGCCCGGCTAACGCCAGTCGGACGGGTCGAAGCATAGACTGCTGGTAAAGAGGTCAATCCTTTCGCCAGTCTGACCCTTCGACAAGCTCAGGGTGACTGGCTTAATTAGTAGGGGTATTATTCCTGTATTTTCTTCGAAAGCGTTAGTTATCTACATCATACAAGCATATTTCAAATTTATCTCGGACAGTAGTGATTTGAGAATCGAAAAATAACTCCAGGCACTCCAAACTCCAGGCATCCCGAAAAACAGCAAATCTTGATTTGCGTAGTTTTTCGAGGATCCCCGCCCGGCTGACGCCAGTCGGACGGGCTCGAAAAATCTTTGATTTTTCGGGACTCCACACTCCAAACTTTTTCAGGCAAAAGGAACGATGAAGGATGAACGTCGAACCGGAAAATTTTGAATGCTGATTTTTGGTTTATGTTTTGTATTTTGTGATGATTATTTTTAAACCCAGATTACGCATTAGGAAGCTAAGAATTAGCTGAACTAATACGTTAGCTGGGGTTAACTTAGCGCAGCGATCTCATGAGCGTAGCGAATAACCCCGATCTAGGAATTCATGGTTTTGGTGAATAGCCAAAACCGATGAAGTCCTTAATCGATCAGCAATAGAAAGCGTTTACGATTTTCTATTGCTGATTTTGGGTTAAATATTTAAATATCATTGTGATTACAGGCATTTCGAAATATCTGATCCTAACATTCTTCGGGCTTGTCACAACCCTTGCTTTAAAGGCTCAGGGGCAGATCGCAGAATATTTTGATGCAGGGGCGGTCAATACATCCGGAGGTTTGTTTATCCGGACAGGAGTGCTGGGCGGCTATACATACCGGAAAACCACTTTGAGCGCAGGCTGTTTGTTTGATCTGAAAAGTCCTTCTGCTAATTTTTTTACAGGTTCAGTATTAAGCCTTACCCAGGGATTTTCCATAAGTAAATTTCCTTTGGAAATTCAGGGATTATTTATGTACAATCCTTTTTCCAATCTCGTTCATGAAACAAACTGGGGGGTTCTGGTAAATATCAAACGAAATCATTTTGCAGGCAGGCTGGGCACGAGTTTCAGGACCTACAGTCTTTCCAAAAGTGCCCGGGAGGAATACGATTTAGAGGACCGTGAAAAAGTCCATGAAAACTGGAATCTGGTTTATTATCTTCAATACCAGCTGAAACCGGAAGATCATCACTGGAACGTTGGTATAGCCTTAACCGATATTGATCATTTTATGATCAGACAGGAAACCAATCCCATGGTTTATCTGAATGGCAAATACAAATTGCAGAAGCCACTAACACTTTACGCTGAAGCCTGGTACTTTAGTGCCGGAAATTTTAATTTGGCTGCCAATTATTTTGGTTTTTTCCTGAGAGCAGGTTTGCTATGGAACATAGATTAAAAAAAACAGCATTCTTTGTTTTGTTGGGGATCCTCCTGGGTTCCTGTGACAACGACCTTGATATGAAGGGCTTTGTATGCGCCTATGATCCTGTTAACACGAGGTTTCACCAGTCCATGCAATGGAACAACGATCATCCTTACCGGGAAATAACCGTTCCGGACGATGATTATTTGCTGTACGTTATGGGTGACAGCCATGTAGGAGGGACAAAAAACCTGGATGCCTTTTTCAACGATGCCATAAACGCCCGGGCTGTGGCTGCCGTAATGGTTGGAGATCTGACTTCCGGTCATGCAGAGGATTACCAAACCTTTAAACAGCACCTTCCACCGACAGATTCGCTGTTGACCTTCCCGATAGCCGGAAATCATGATCTGTATTTTGACGGCTGGAAACAATTTTTTTCCCTTTTTGGATCTTCCACCTATTTATTTACGGTCAAGACTTCCAATGCAACTGATCTGTTCATCTGCCTGGATTCAGGCAGCGGCACATTGGGAAGAAGCCAGCTCGACTGGTTAAAATCCATCCTGAGATCGGAACGGTCCGGTTACCGGCACTGCGTAATTTTTTCACACGTCAATTTGTTTCGTAACCGGCGTACGAGCAGTACCAATCCGCTGGTCGAAGAATTGTATGTTTTGATGGACCTGAGCGTCAGATATCAAGTTGACATGGTCATCACCGGCCACGATCATGTAAAAGATGTTGCAGAATTAGGGAACACCACTTACCTGACCTTGGATGCTCTCCAGGATGGGTGTTCGCATGCCGGATATCTCAAACTGTTCGTAAAACAAGGTAATATTGAATATGATTTTGCCAATCTGTAAGGAGGGGAAATGGATGAATGATTGAATGATTGAATGATTGAATGATTGAATGAATGAATGATTGGTTGATTGGTTGATTGGTTGAATGCTGATTTATGATCACCTAATAAATTACTACTTAATTTCGCGACCGTAGGGAGCTAATTTCTACCTAATTTCATGAGCGTAGCGAATAAATTACTACTTAATTTCGTGAACGTTGTGAGCTAATTTCTACCTAATTTCAGCCGCCCTGGCGGCGTAATTTCGTTCGCGAAGCGAACTAATTTCAGCTGCGTAGCAGCTTTATCCCAATTCGACAAATCTGTTTTTATACTCCGGGCCTACCGAGAGGATGGCATCGGTACGGTTACCCACATTGAGCTTTACGTAGATGTTCTGGAGATGGAACTTGACCGTGTTCACAGAGACGAACAGCTCATTGGCAATGGATTTGTTCGTTTTTTCTTCCAGCAATAACATGAAAACGTCAAGCTCCCGTTCGCTTAAAGCTTTTCTCAGGAAAGAGTTGACCTCCTGCCGGTCCAGGGTATAGTTGAAAGGGAGCATGTTGTGGGAATGGCAATGGGCGATATTGAACCGGAGGATGTCCAGTTCCACAGCGCGTTGCTGCAGGCGGTCCCTGAACCGTTCCATCTGCCTGGATTTCCGGATGTAGTACAGGATAAACACAATGAGCAGCACGCTGAAGATCCCGGAAGAGATGCTGATGATCAGCCACCGGGCAAGCGCAGACCTTTCGCGGGCATGCTGTCGTGCCGCCGACCGGAAGACGGATGCCAGGTTTACATAAAGCCTGTCCAGGTCTTCGTACAGGGAATCCGGAGCAGCCAGTATCAGTCCTTCTTTTCCCAGGTGTATCGCTTGTGCCGGATCCTCATGTTCAAAGAAATATACCAGATCGGCATAGGCAGAGAGGCGGTCCCGCACGGTGCGGCCTTCATCCCCGATGACTGAGAACAGGCTGTCACGATCCGTCTGCGAGATGGCGTCGTCCGGTACTGAAAGAACAGAGAGGATACAAAAGCCTGTGAGTCTGCACGAGGATATGATCTGCATGAAGCAGGCGGTGGTTTGAGCGAGTTCAGGACTTCCCTGTTTTATTGTTCATCCAAATATAGTGAAAAGGAATGACATGAGGAATCGTGAGGGAGGGAAGAGTGGAAAGATGCCTGCCTGCCGCAGGCAGGGAAGAATGGAATATTGGAATAGTGGGAAGGCCGATGAAGCTCCGCCTTCGTCCCGATTTATCGGGACTATGGCGGACGAAGGATGAAGCGATAAGAGGAAGGGCAGTTTGAGCTGGAATTTATATAGCTTTTAACGAGGTATTTAAAATATTTATAGCATCACATGTTTTTTATTTGATTGATCGCTTCCTGGATCTTGTCTTCATATTCCTGTTTGGTGATAGAACCGTTTTTGGCGACAATTTTTACTTCTAACGTGTCAAATTTGGATTGAAGATAGTTCATTATTCCCATTAAACTTGAAACTTTCCCTTTGGGTACCTCCAGGGGGATCTCAATAAATTTTAGTTCTGATGGTTCGGTAGTATCAGTTATATTCGGCTTTTTCAGGTTCTCTTTTGGTGGTTCAGCATAAGGAGGCCCTGGGGGAGAAGATACTTTTTCTAATTTTTCTTTACAGATCTCTTCGTTGATCAAAATTTCATTTTCCGAAAGGGCCACGTCTGCAAATTGTTTAAAATAGTGTAAAACAATTTCGTCGTCTTTTATTTCACCCAGTCCGAACATCCCTTTCTGTACGCCGTCCTTGATGCAGTTAATTAAAACCGTTTTGTCGACAAGACGGATCTCACCGGGCGTATTCAGCGACGACAGATAAATTTGCCGGGTCGATACATGATCTTTCCCATTCAGATATTTTGTTTTTAAGGCCAATGGGGCCAGTTTCTCCAATATCTCACCTTCCATTTTTAACTTGTTATAGATCTCCTCTGTCAATGAATTTCTAGCGCCATATGTCGGAACGCCAAGGTCGATCTCTTTAAACCCATCACGCGTGGGGAGGGCTACCAGCTTATAATATTTTCGCAGTGCCTCAATGCTGTTCTCCACAGCTTTCTTATATTCATTCAATACAGTTCTTTTCTGTTCATCGGAGAGATTCAGGTTTTTATCATCTTTGATCAGTCCGTAAGCAATTCTTCTTTTCAGTAAAGCAATAAACGACGATCTTTCAAATTCCGACGGATATACGAAGATAAGGGTGTTTCTGTTTACCCTGGGTGTGTGGCCTCTATTGCTTATTATTTTGTTTATCAGGTCGTCGTCTTTTTCAGGCAGGAAGATAAGTTTAAGGGATGAGTCATCGGCTATGTTCGCAGGATCTTTTTCCCACAGAATGGCATTTAACGAACCGAGGCGAATGTTTTCTTTGATCAACTCTTTTTCAGCCTCCGTTACTTCAGAACCACGGATGTTGTCCATATATGTGATCAGGATCCTGTTCAGGTTGGGTTGATTGGAAAAATAGTATTTGTTGTCAACGGTTTGCAGGTAAAACAATTCCTTTTCAAGCAAACCAACGGTATCCCCGATCACGGATGCCGGATTCCCTAAAGCCGAAGCGGAACGTTTGATCTCATTCAGGGTTGAGCCTTTTATACTTCCTCCCGAAAAAGAATACATAAAAATGGTTGTAGCTGCTCTTTCTCCCAATCGCAGTCCCTGGTAGGATTGTCCCAGCTTCTGGTTCACTCTTTTTGCCCCGGCGTTATGATCCGTAATATCCGCCGCAATAACGCTGTTGAATTCGGAGCCTATATGGGTCAGTAATTCCTGACGTAGTTCCTGATCTGACAGATCGAAATCGGCAAGAGAGATATAAGGCAGGTTCTTGTCTTTTACGGAGTATATCACCAGGGAAAGTAGACGCAAAACACCGCGGGTTCGCTGGAAATGAGGGAACGTGCCCCAGCGATGATACAAAATGTCAATAACTTCGGGGAGAAAAGGATAAGACTTTTTAAACAGTTCTTTGTATTCCGAAGGTTTGGTGTCAACCGGTAAAATATTTTCCTTTTCAATAAAATCCACATAATCCTTTATGATCTTGCCGGCCTCCTTGTCATTGATGTCCGAAAAAAGACGGCGGCGTATCACGAGGTTGATCTCATTTTCATTGACGGGAATAAAGTTTTTTTCCACGCGGCGTGAAATATGCTCCAGCATGGTAAAAAGCTTTTCCGAACTTTCATCGTAATGCTCCGGTATGCTCGAAGGCAAAGTGATTACCATGGCAACGTTTCCCAATGAAGCAACGGTTTCGGTAAGTTCCTGCATAAAGGCAATGGTTTGCGCTGCAAGGTTATTCTCCCCGACACTTACGCCGGCTGCTTTGGTAACATACTGAAGCACTTCATCCATCAAGATCAAGAGAGGCTGATGTGACCCGAACAAAGCCTTGAGTTTTTGTTTGCCCGGAGATACATATCCTCTCATCAGCGAAACTTTGCCGGTGAGCTGTTTCTCTATTTCACCCCATAGCGTATCATTGCCGCTCAGCTCAGTTCCAACCAAAACAACAGTGCGGGCTTTCCATTCTTTACTCTTATGATACATGGCGATCAAAGAGTGTGTTTTACCACCACCAAACGGGGTGTGGAGCTGGATGACAGGATCGCTGCCATCGCCCTTTAGCCGTTTTTCCACTGTGGTAAGCAGATTTTTTAAGCCTTCGGTCAGATATGTTTTGCCAAAAAAGATATCGGGATCTTTGTATTCGTCAGGACCTTTGTTTTGGCTTACCGCATACAGATCTGCAGCAAAAACATCCATCTGGAGCCTGCCTTCGAGAATATCCCTGTGCGGTACGGCGATCGCGTGAAAAGGTTTCATGATAAATTTCTTATTTATATTTTTTCAAATTTACTTCTTCCGGTTTACTACTAATTTATATATTAAAATATACTGTTCAGTTGATCCTAATATGTTGTGCAATAACATATTGTAAATATTTTCTTCTAAAAGTACTTCTAAATCCCCTGAAAAGATCATTTTTTAGAAGATAATTTCCAGGCAGGTTTTCTGTCAGATCCGTCGTTGAAGATCGTCTTATCTTTTGATGACATTTCATACAGAATATTTCTGATCTTGTTTTTCTTTTGTTCTGGGCTGAGGATATCCGGTAATTTATCCATCAACAGGTTGTCAAAATCTTTTCTTGTGGCTACCTTGAATTTGTTTAGGTATTCAACGATCAAATCCTTGTAATATATTTTACCGAATCCACGGTTTTTTATGTAGGTTGTTTTATTGTTGCTAATATCCGAAATTTTCCCGGATACATAAATGTTGGGATATCTGCCTTCGACAAATCCGAGTTTACGCAATTTCTTGGAATGGTTCAATGAAATCTTTTCCTTTTTCTGGACTTTATCCAAAAGAATTGCCGTTTCAATATCAATATTGGCATGGTTTATTAAAAAACGGGTGTAATTTTCATCGATCACTTTCCCAAATATCTTTACGCTAACATCTGATTCACTCAGTTCATACGAAGGAAGCGGGAAAAACCTTTGTTTTTGTGTCAAAAACATTTTTTTGATACCACTGCCGATCGTGTCGATCATATTAAGGTTTACCATCGCTTCGACAAGAAATTTATTGCGGTAGAATTTTTGCGGAGCATCCTGTTCGATGACCTTTTCGACCGATCCGGGGATAAAACTGCCGGCATTTGTGAAAATAAGCGAATCCGGATATTCAATAACGAGGATCCGGCTGTTCAACGAATAATCCTGGTG
>JALVJE010000097.1 GCA_027028505.1 Bacteroidales bacterium | reverse complement strand
GTCCTGCCGGTGGTGGCGAAGGTGGTGCTGCCGAAGAGAAAACCAGTTTTGACGTGATCCTCAAAGCTCCCGGCGGAGCCAAACTGCAGGTCGTTAAGCTGGTGAAAGAACTGACCGGTCTCGGACTGAAAGAGGCCAAAGGTGTGGTTGATTCCGCTCCCGCTCCGGTAAAAGAAGGCGTTTCCAAAGAAGAGGCTGAAGCAGTTAAAGCACAATTGGAAGAAGCTGGAGCAGAAGTTGAGGTTAAATAGAAGCGAACAATTCTTCTTGTTTGGGGTTTAGGATCCTCCTCGTGGGGATCCTAAGCCTCTTTGCTATTGTATAATATTAATGTTCTTTATAATATATTTTTTGCGATGCCGGCAACAACCCCTAAAAAACGTATAAGTTTTTCCACCATCAAGGATCAGCTGGATTATCCCGATTTTCTGGAGATACAGCTGAAAAGCTTTCACGAGTTTTTCTGCATTGATTCTACGGCCGAAGAGCGGAAAAAGGAAAAACTTTACCAGGTTTTCAACGAAAACTTTCCCATTTCCGACACCCGGAACAATTTCAAGCTGGAGTTCAAGGATTACAGTGTGGATCCTCCGCGTTACACCATAGAGGAGTGTCTGGAGCGGGGCCTCACCTACAGTGTGCCGCTGAAAGCCCGTCTCAAGCTCTCCTGCAACGACCCCGAGCATGTCGACTTTGAGACCGTCGAGCAGGATGTCTACCTGGGCACCGTGCCTTACATGACCGAGCGGGGCACCTTCATCATCAACGGGGCAGAGCGTGTTGTGGTCTCGCAGCTGCACCGTTCGCCGGGCGTTTTCTTCGGCCAGAGCCTGCATGCCAACGGCACCAAGCTCTATTCCGCCCGTGTCATCCCGTTCAAAGGATCGTGGATCGAATTTGCCACGGACATCAACAACGTGATGTACGCATACATCGACCGGAAGAAAAAATTACCTGTCACCACCCTGCTGAGAACGTTCGGTTTTGAGAGTGACAAGGATATTCTCGAGATCTTCGGCCTCTCTGAAGAGATCAAGGTCTCCAAGGCCAGCCTGAAAAGGGTGCTCGGCCGTAAGCTGGCCGCCCGTGTGCTGAAATCATGGGTGGAAGACTTCGTCGACGAAGATACCGGCGAGGTGGTCTCCATCGAACGTAACGAGGTGGTGCTCGAGCGTGAGACAGTACTGGAGAAAGACCATATCGATCTGATCATCGATGCCAACCCCGGTACCATCCTCCTGCATAAGGACGACAAGGATGTCACCGACTACGAGATCATCTTCAACACCTTGCAGAAAGACCCCTGTAACTCTGAAAAAGAGGCTGTCCTGCATATCTACCGGCAGTTGCGTAATGCTGAGCCGCCGGACGAACAGACCGCCCGTGAGGTGATCAACAACCTCTTCCTTTCCGACAAAAGATATGACCTGGGCCAGGTGGGCCGTTACAAGCTCAACAAAAAGCTGAACCTTAACACCCCGCTGGACCAGCAGGTGCTGACACCCTCCGACATCGTGGAGATCATCAAGCACCTGATCAAGCTGATCAATTCGAAGACGGATGTGGACGATATCGACCACCTGAGCAACCGCCGTGTGCGTACCGTAGGCGAACAGCTCTACAACCAGTTTGGCGTGGGGCTGGCCCGTATGGCCCGTACCACACGCGAACGCATGAACGTGCGTGACAACGAGGTGTTCACCCCTACCGACCTGATCAACTCCAAGACGCTCTCGTCGGTGATCAACTCGTTCTTCGGCACCAACCAGCTGTCGCAGTTCATGGACCAGACCAACCCGCTGGCCGAGATGACCCACAAACGCCGTCTCTCCGCCCTGGGACCGGGAGGTCTCTCCAGAGAACGTGCCGGTTTCGAGGTGCGTGACGTGCATTACACGCACTACGGCCGCCTGTGCCCCATCGAGACACCGGAAGGTCCCAACATCGGACTGATCTCGTCCCTTTGTGTATATGCCAAGATCAACGAGCTGGGATTCATCGAGACCCCCTACCGCAAGGTGGAGGTGGGCCATGTGGACCTGAGCAATGATGCCGTGGTCTATCTCAGCGCCGAAGAGGAAGAGAACAAGGTCATCGCCCAGGCCAACGCGCCGTACGACGATGAAGGAAAATTTATTAACCAGCGTGTGAAGGCCCGTTATGAAGGGGACTTCCCCTTTGAGGATGCTACAAAAGTGGACCTCATGGACGTGGCTCCCAACCAGATCGCGTCGGTGGCCGCTTCGCTGATCCCCTTCCTCGAGCATGATGACGCCAACAGGGCCCTGATGGGCTCCAACATGATGCGTCAGGCTGTGCCGCTCCTGCGTCCCGAAGCCCCCATCGTCGGAACGGGCATTGAGGAAGTAGTGGCACATGACTCCAGGATGCTCTTCATAGCCGAAGGCGACGGTATCGTCGAATATGTCGATTCCGAGAAGATCGTTATCCGTTACTCACGCAGTGAGGAGGAGAAATTCATAAGCTTTGACGATGATGTCAAGGAATACCACCTGACCAAGTTCCGCAAGACCAACCAGAACACCACCGTCAATATCAAACCCATTGTACGGAAGGGGGAAAAGGTGGTCAAAGGACAGGTGATCACCGAAGGATATGGTACCGTAGACGGAGAGCTGGCCCTCGGCCGTAACCTGAAAGTGGCTTTCATGCCCTGGAAAGGTTACAACTTTGAGGATGCCATCGTGATCTCCGAGAACGTGGTGCGCAATGATATCTTCACCTCCATACATATCGACGAATATGTGCTGGAGGTGCGCGATACCAAGAGAGGGCTTGAGGAGCTGACCTCCGATATCCCCAATGTGAGCGAGGAAGCTACGAAGAACCTGGACGAGAACGGCCTGATACGTATCGGCGCCCATGTGAAACCGGGAGATATCCTCATCGGTAAGATCACCCCGAAGGGGGAATCCGATCCCTCTCCCGAAGAGAAGTTGCTGCGTGCCATCTTCGGCGACAAAGCAGGCGACGTGAAAGATGCTTCCCTGAAAGCCGGTCCTTCCCTGTCAGGGGTTGTGATCGACAAGAAACTTTTTGCCCGGGCCAACAAAGAACGCAACAAACGCTCGCTCGACAAGCCCATCCTCGAGAAACTGGAACAGGAGTTCCGGCAGAAAGCGGAAGAACTGCGCAACAAGCTTATCGACAAGCTTTTTGTGCTGGTGAACGGCAAGGCTTCGCAGGGGGTGAAGAACAACTACAACGAGGACCTCATCCCCAAAGGGACCAAGTTCACCCTGCGGCAGCTCCAGACCATCGATTTCCTGAACGTCAACCCCAACAAGTGGACGACGGACAAGAAGAAGAATGAGCAGATCAAGACGATCCTGCACAACTATCTCTCCAAGTACAAGGAGATCGACGGCTACTACAAACGTCTGAAGTACAACCAGAGCATCGGTGATGAACTGCCTGCAGGCATCATCAAGCTGGCGAAGGTATACATAGCTCAGAAGCGTAAGATCAAGGTGGGGGACAAAATGGCCGGCCGTCATGGGAACAAGGGTATTGTGGCCCGTATCGTGCGGGCCGAGGACATGCCTTTCCTCGAAGACGGTACACCGGTGGACATCGTCCTTAACCCGCTGGGGGTGCCTTCGCGTATGAACCTGGGACAGATCTACGAGACCGTTCTGGGCTGGGCCGGCGAGAAGCTGGGCGTGAAGTTCTCTTCACCCATCTTTGACGGTGCTACCCTGGAGCAGATCACCGAATATACCAAAAAAGCAGGGCTGCCCGACTACGGCGTGACCCATCTGTATGACGGCGGCACCGGCGAGCGTTTCGACCAGCCCGCCACCGTGGGGATCATCTATATGCTCAAGCTGGGCCACCTTGTCGACGATAAGATGCATGCCCGTTCCATCGGTCCTTATTCGCTGATCACACAGCAGCCGCTGGGCGGTAAAGCACAGTTCGGCGGTCAGCGTTTCGGAGAGATGGAGGTATGGGCCCTCGAAGCTTTCGGGGCTGCCAATATCCTCCAGGAGGTGATGACCGTTAAATCGGACGACGTCCAGGGACGTGCCCGTACCTACGAGGCCATCGTCAAAGGGGAGAACATGCCGACGCCCGGCATTCCCGAGTCGCTCAACGTGCTTCTGCATGAGCTCAAAGGCCTGGCCCTCAGTGTTAAGCTGGAGTAAGCACAGGTTTGCTTTGGTGTAGAACAGGATTTGTAAATAATAACATTTTTCAAATATGTCATTTAGAAAAGATACAAAAGTCAGTTCCGATTTTTCCAGGGTGACCATCGGTCTCTCTTCTCCCGAAGAGATCCTGGAACAATCGCACGGTGAAGTGCTCAAACCCGAGACCATCAACTACCGGACCTACAAGCCCGAGCGTGACGGTCTCTTCTGTGAGAGGATCTTCGGACCGGTAAGGGACTATGAATGTCACTGCGGGAAATACAAAGGGATCCGTTACAAAGGGATCGTTTGTGACCGTTGTGGTGTGGAGGTGACCGAGAAGAAAGTGAGAAGGGAACGCATGGGGCACATCAACCTGGTCGTGCCGGTGGCACATATCTGGTATTTCCGTTCCATGCCCAATAAGATCGGTTATCTGCTGGGCCTGCCCACCAAGAAACTGGATTCGATCATCTATTACGAACGGTATGTGGTGATCAATCCCGGGATCATGGAGAAAGAAGGGATCAAATACATGGATTTCCTCACCGAGGAAGAATATCTCAACATCCTGGATACTCTGCCGAAAGAGAACCAGTATCTTGAGGATGACCATCCGGACAAGTTCATTGCCGACATGGGAGGCGTAGCGCTGTACAAGCTGCTCTCGCGTCTCGATCTGGATGATCTCTCCTTCACCCTGCGTGACAAAGCCAATCACGAGACTTCCCAGCAGCGGAAGAACGAGGCCCTCAAGCGCCTGCAGGTGGTGGAGGCTTTCCGTGCTTCCAGGAACATCAACCGTCCCGAGTGGATGATCATCAAGGTGGTGCCGGTCATCCCGCCCGACCTGCGGCCGCTGGTGCCCCTCGACGGAGGACGCTTTGCCACCTCCGACCTCAACGACCTCTACCGGCGTGTGATCATCCGCAACAACCGGCTGAAAAGACTTATCGAGATCAAAGCTCCCGAGGTGATCCTCCGCAACGAGAAAAGGATGCTGCAGGAAGCTGTCGACTCTCTCTTTGATAACTCCCGCAAATCCAATGTGGTGAAGACGGAGAACAACCGTCCTCTGAAATCGCTTAGCGACAGCCTCAAAGGCAAGCAGGGGCGTTTCCGTCAGAACCTCCTGGGGAAACGTGTCGACTACTCGGCCCGTTCGGTGATCGTCGTAGGTCCCGAGCTGCAGATGCACGAGTGCGGCCTGCCCAAGGACATGGCTGCCGAGCTGTACAAGCCTTTCATCATCCGCAAGCTGATCGAAAGGGGCATCGTCAAGACCGTGAAGTCGGCCAAGAAGATCGTCGACCGCAAGGACCCCGTGGTGTGGGATATCCTGGAGAATGTGCTGAAGGGCCATCCTGTGCTCCTCAACCGTGCTCCCACGCTGCACCGTCTGGGGATCCAGGCCTTCCAGCCCAAGCTGATCGAGGGGAAAGCCATACAGCTGCATCCCCTGGCATGTACGGGGTTCAATGCCGACTTTGACGGTGACCAGATGGCTGTCCACCTGCCCCTGGGCAATGCAGCCATCCTCGAGGCACAGCTCCTCATGCTGGCATCGCACAATATTCTGAACCCTGCCAACGGAGCACCTATCACGGTGCCTTCACAGGACATGGTCCTTGGCCTGTATTATATCACCAAAGCCAAGAAAAGCACAGCCAAAGAGAAGGTGCCGGGAGAGGGGATGAGCTTCTACTCCCCCGAAGAGGTGATCATCGCCTACAATGAGAAAAAAGTTGATCTGCACGCGGTCATCAGGGTGCGGGTAGATGATATGGAGAACGGTCAGCCGGTGAAGAAGATCGTGGAGACCACCGTGGGCCGCGTGCTCTTCAATGAGGTGGTGCCCCGGGAAATGGGTTTCATCAACACAGTGCTGACAAAGAAATCCCTGCGTGACATCATCGGAACGGTGCTGAAGAAGACCGGTACGGCCAAAGCTGCCAAATTTCTGGATGATATCAAGTCCATGGGCTATGAGATGGCTTTCCGCGGCGGTCTCTCCTTCAACCTGGGAGATGTCATCGTCCCGGAAGAAAAAGCAAAATTCATCGAGGAAGGATATCAGCAGGTGGAGGAGGTGCTGAACAACTACAACATGGGGTTCATCACCAACAACGAGCGTTACAACCAGATCATCGATATCTGGACCCATACCAATGCCAAGCTGACGCAGGCGTTGATGAAACGTCTTTCCACGGACAAGAACGGTTTCAATCCGGTTTACATGATGCTGGACTCCGGGGCCCGGGGATCCAAAGAGCAGATCCGTCAGCTCTCGGGTATGCGTGGTCTGATGGCCAAGCCCCAGAAATCGGGTGCTACCGGCTCGGAGATCATCGAGAACCCGATCCTCTCCAACTTCAAGGAAGGCCTTTCTGTTTTGGAGTATTTCATCTCTACCCACGGTGCCCGTAAAGGTCTTGCCGATACGGCCCTGAAAACGGCTGATGCCGGTTATCTGACGCGTCGTCTGGTAGATGTGTCGCAGGATGTGGTGATCAACGAAGAGGACTGTGGTACCCTGCGTGGTCTGGTGGCTACCGCCATCAAAAAGAACGAAGAGGTCGTCGAGACCCTTTATGACCGGATCCTGGGACGTACCACCGTTCACGATGTATATCATCCCCAGACAGGCGAGCTGATCATCAGCGCCGGCGAGGAGATCACCGAAGAGATCGCCCAAAAGATCGAAGATTCTCCCATTGAGCAGGTAGAGATACGGTCGGTGCTTACCTGCGAATCCAAACGGGGCGTATGTGCCAAGTGTTACGGCCGTAACCTGGCCACCGGCAAGATGGTACAGATCGGCGAAGCTGTAGGTGTTATTGCCGCACAGTCGATCGGTGAGCCGGGGACACAGCTGACGCTGCGTACCTTCCACGTGGGTGGTACTGCCTCCAACATCACTGCCGACTCAAGCATCATCGCCAAATATGACGGCAAGCTGGTGATCGACGATCTGCGTGCTGTGGAGAAAAAAGATGAAACGGGTAAGAAAGTGAGGATCGTTATCGGCCGCCTTGGAGAACTGAAAGTGGTTGATGTCAATACCGACATAGCACTTTCCACCCATGCCATCCCTTACGGGTCTACCCTCTATTTCAAACCGGGTGACAAGGTGAAAAAAGGCGATCTCATCTGCGAGTGGGACCCCTACAATGCTGTCATCATCTCTGAGATCGAAGGGGAAGTGCATTTTGAGAACCTTGTGGAGGGACAGACTTTCCATGCTGAGATCGATGAACAGACCGGGTTCCGCGAGAAGGTGATCATTGAGACACGTGACAAGACGAAGAACCCGATGGTGAAGATCGTGAATACGAAGACAGGCGAGGAGAAATCCTACAACCTGCCGGTGGGTGCCCATATCATGCAGGAAGAAGGTGACAAGGTGGTCGCCGGCGACGTGTTGGTGAAGATACCGCGTGCCGTAGGTAAATCGGGCGATATCACGGGCGGTCTGCCCCGGGTCACCGAGCTGTTCGAGGCCCGTAACCCTTCCAACCCCGCCGTGGTCTCCGAGATCGACGGAGAAGTCTCTTTCGGGAAGATCAAACGCGGTAACCGCGAGATCATTGTCAAGTCACGTACCGGCGAGGTGAAGAAATACCTGGTGCCCCTGTCCAAGCAGATCCTGGTACAGGAGAACGATTATGTGCGTGCCGGCACACCTCTCTCCGACGGAGCCATCACCCCCGAGGATATCCTGGCCATCAAAGGGCCGACGGAGGTGCAGGAATACATCGTCAACGAGGTGCAGGAGGTATACCGTCTGCAGGGTGTGAAGATCAACGACAAACACTTCGAGATCATTGTGCGTCAGATGATGCGCAAGGTGATCATTGCCGACCCGGGAGATACCAAATTCCTCGAGAAACAGATCGTCGACAAGAACGAGTTCCGTGATGAGAACGACTGGATCTACAACAAAAAAGTGGTGATCGATCCGGGTGATTCCGAGCACCTCAAAGCAGGCCAGATCATTACGGCCCGCGAGCTGCGGGATGAGAACTCGATCCTGAAACGCCGCGATATGAAGCTCGTCGAAGCACGCGATGCCATCCCCGCCACCTCGAGCCAGGTGTTGCAGGGTATCACCCGCGCTGCCCTGCAGACCAAGAGCTTTATCTCGGCTGCCTCCTTCCAGGAGACCACCAAGGTGCTCAACGAAGCTGCTATCAGCGGCAAAGTGGACCATCTGGAGGGCCTGAAGGAGAACGTTATCGTGGGTCATCTGATCCCTGCCGGTACAGGCGTGCGTAAGTACAACAAACTGATCGTGGGATCGAAGGAAGAGTACGAAGCGCTGATGGCCGACAGAGAGAAGAGAGAAGAGGAGACAGCCGGAGAAGAGGAAGAAACCAACTAATACCATAAGCCATGGATGACAAGAAAAAACAGAACCAGATCAATGTTGAACTGAGTGAGGATGTGGCCCAGGGGATCTATTCCAACCTGGCCATCATCACCCACTCCAGCGCCGAGTTCGTGCTCGACTTCGTCCGGGTGATGCCCGGTGTGCCCAAAGCCAAGGTGCAGTCACGTATCATCCTGACCCCCGAGCATGCCAAAAGGCTGCTGCTGGCACTGCAGGACAACATTGCCAAGTACGAGTCGGTCCATGGCAAGATCAAGGATGTGCAGGGTGGCGGTCCCGTGATGCCGATGAACTTCGGCGGGCCCACAGCCCAGGCGTAATATAAAAAACCTCCTGCGGGAGGTTTTTTTATGCTCGAAGCTCGAAGCTCGAAGCTTGAAGTCGGAGCGAAGCGAAGATCCCGGCAGCGCCGTCGGCAAGCCTCTGGCGGCCGATGGCTTGCCGGGGCTCGAAGGGTGAAGGGGAAGAAATTATGATCCGGAACATCCTTTTTGTATCCATTAACCCTAAAATCAGCAATAGAAAATCGCAAGCGCTTTTCATTGCTGATCGATTAAGGAGTTCATCGGTTTTGGCTATTCACCAAAACCGTGAACTCCTAGATCGGGGTTAATCCCAGCTAACGCATTAGTTCAGCTATTTCTTAGCTTCCTAATGCGTAATCTGGGATTAAATTATATTTTTGAGGCAGGAAAAAGGAAAAGCTATGGAGATCGTTATATTGCTTTCGGTGGTTCCCGACACGACCGTACGGGTGCGTCTCACGGAGGAAGGCTTACCGGAGCTGAGCCAGGTGCCGCTGGTGATCAACCCCTGGGATGAGCTGGCCCTCACCCGTGCCCTGGAGCTGAAGGAAGATCCTGCCTCAGGGGTGGAGAAGGTCACAGTGCTGCATGCCGGCCCTGCCACCCACGATGCGGTATTGCGCAAGGCCCTGGCTATGGGCGCCGGCGAGGCGGTACGGATAGACAGGGATCCGCAGGATGCCTGGGAGGCTGCTACCCTCCTGGCAGAGTACCTTAAAGAACATGCGTATGACCTGGTGCTGGCCGGCGTGGAGTCGAGTGACTACAACGGGGCGGCCACAGGGCTTCTTACGGCCGGACTGGCAGATATCCCTTCGGTGGCAGCGGTGTCGTACGTGGAGGTGAAAGAGGGAGAGATCCTCTTTACCAGGGATCTGGAAGGAGGCCGCGAGCAGGTGAGGATGGATGCCCCCGTGCTGGCCGTGGTGCAGAAAGGCATCGCCCGCGAGCCGCGCATGCCCTCGATGCGCGGTATCATGATGGCCCGCAGGATGCCCATAACCGTGGTGACGCCGGCACAGAGCAAGCCCCTCACGCGGACGGTGCGTTTTGAAATGCCCCCGCCGAAACCACCCTGCAAAATGGTCCCGGCCGATGAGCCGGAAAAGATCCTCGACCTGCTGGAACAGGAAGCGAAGGTGATCAGATTTTAGAAGCTCGATACTTGAAGCTCGATGCTCGAATAACTATGAACTATGAACTATGAACTATGAACTCTGAACTCTGAACCATGAACTATTAACTCGATACTCACAACTCGATACTCACAACTCACAACTCACATCATGTCATTACTCATCTTTGCGGACAACCACAACGGACATTTCCCCAAGCACGCGCGGGAACTGATCTCTTATGGCCGGCGCATGGCTGAGGATCTGAACACGCAGACTATCGTGCTGGTGACGGGGGCTCTCTCCGATGAGGAGCTTCTCCTGCCGGGAAAATACGGTGCACACCGGGTGCTGGTGGCGGACGATCCCCGTTTTGAGGTACTGGATCACAAGCTTTATACGGCTCTCATCGAACAGGTCGTTTCCGAAAAGGGTGTTACCCATCTCCTTTTTTCTTATAGTCCTGCCGGCAAAGCCCTGGCGCCCCTCGCTGCTGCGCGTCTGCAGGCCGGATATGTCTCTGCCGTCACGGGCCTGCCGGAGAATTATGATCCTTTTACCGTGCGGAAGATGATCTTCTCGGGGAAAGTGTTTGCCAGTGTGGAGATCTCCACAGAGAAGAAAGTGATCACCCTGGCTCCCAATGCCTGGAAAGAAGAGATCCTGGGCGAGGCGGTGGAGCCGGAAAAGGTCTCTTTTGCAGGTCTGCCTCAGCCCGTTACCGACCGGCTTTCTCTGGAGCGGCATGAGGGCAGGATCATGCTCACCGATGCCGATATCGTTATTTCAGGAGGCCGCGGCATGCAGAACGCGGAAAATTTCCGTCTCCTGGAAGAGCTGGCCGGCCTCCTCGGAGGGGCCGTAGCCTGCACCCGTCCGGTCTCCGACGAGGGATGGCGTCCTCCCGAAGAGCATGCCGGCCAGACAGGGAAGATCATCGCTCCCGACCTGTACTTTGCCTTCGGCATCTCCGGAGCCATACAACACCTCGCCGGCGTGAGCGGCAGCAAGGTGATCGCTGCTGTTAACAAAGATCCCGATGCCCCCATCTTCGAGGCCGCCGACTATGGCATCGTGGGAGATGCCCTGGAAGTTTTACCCCGCCTGATCGAAGAGGTTAAGAAGAGAAAAGCAGCGAGAAATAGGTAATGAGCAATAACAATATGTCGAAAAGTCTGAAAAGTCTGAAAAGTCAAAGAGTCCTGGACCCTGAAACCTGGAACCTGGAACCTGGAACCTGAAACCTGAAACATGCCCCCTTCTTCAACCATATTCCTCTTCTTCCTCCTCCTCACCCTGGCAGGGCTGGTGTGGACCACAAGGCACTATTACCGTTATTTCAGGTTGCTGCGGCCGGCCTTCCCGGTGCGGGACATCGGCAAAAGGCTGTGGCTGACGCTGAAGGTGGCCTTTGCCCAGACGAAGATCCTGCAGCGCCCCGTGATCGGTTTTTTACATGCCCTGGTATTCTGGGGCTTCCTGCTCATCCTGCTGGGCTCCCTGGAGATGGTCACGGACGGTATCACCGGCGCGGAGAAAAGCTTTGCGGGATGGGGCAACATCTACGATCTGCTCAGCGCGGTCATAGATGTGTCGGCTCCGCTGATCGGCCTCATCGTGCTTGTTTTCCTGGCGCGCCGCAATATCTTCCGTGTGCAGCGTTTTGACGGGCCTGAGATCACCCGCCGCTCCCATCGCGACGCCAACATCACCCTCTGGCTGATCTTCCTGCTGATGATCACCCTCACGGGGATGAATGTCTTCTTCGTGGCCGGTGGCGGGACCACGGGCAGCTACCCGTTCTCGGAGCAGGTCGCTTTCCTCCTCCCGGCGGCAGCGGACGGACCGGCCCTGATGACCGGCTACCGTGTCTGCTGGTGGATCCATATCCTGACCATCTTCTTCTTTGCCAACTACCTGCCTTACTCGAAACATTTTCATGTCTATCTGTCGATCCCCAACGTGTTCCTGGCCCGTCCCTGGCCCCTGGGGAAGCTTCCGGATATGGCAGAGGTGACGCAGGAGGTGAAGAGCATGCTCGCAGGGGAGGAGATCCCCGCCGGCGGATCACCGGAGGAGGCACCGGCGCGTTTCGGTATCCTGGATGTGGAGGAGATCACGCGCAAGAACTACCTGGATTCTCTCACCTGTACCCAGTGTGGGCGCTGCACCTCCGTCTGCCCCGTCAACCTGACGGGAGGACTCCTTTCGCCGCGGAAGGTGATGATGGACACCCGTGCCCGGATGGATGAGAAAGGGCCCCTGCTGGTCAGGGGAGAAAAGGAGGACGGCAAAGCTTTGCTGGGGAGCTATATCACTGATGAGGAACTGTGGACCTGCACGATGTGCTATGCCTGTGTGTGGGAATGTCCCCTGAACATCCATCAACCGGAGCTGCTCCTGGGCATGCGGCGGTACCGCGTGCTGGAGGAGGGCAGCGCCCCGCCGGAGTGGAATACGGTCTATGCCAACATCGAGAACAACGGCGCCCTCTGGAAGATGCCCGCCAGCGACCGGATGGTGTGGGCGGAGGAGCTATACCTGCTGAAAAAGGGGAGAAAAGAAAAGGTGGAAGTACCGCGCATGGCAGAGAAGCAGGCGGAGGGCAAAACACCGGAATACCTGCTGTGGACAGGCAGCGCCGGAGCCTTTGACAGCCGCTACCGGAAAGTGCTGCGGGATATGGTGCGTATCCTGGAATATCTGGAGGTGGACTATGCCGTCCTGGGCGAGGAGGAACTCTCTTCAGGCGACTTTGCCCGGCGCACCGGCAACGAGATGCTCTTTGTGATGCAGGCCCTGCAGAACATTGAGATCTTTCAGCAGTACCAGGTACAAAAGATCCTCACCTGCGACCCGCATGTTTACAATCTCTTCAGGAACGAGTATCCCTCGCTGGGAGCGACGCCGGAGGTGATCCATCATACGCAGTTCCTGGAAGCGATGATCCGCCGGGGGCGTATGACCCTGCCGGCCCCATCTCAGGAGAGACAAACCGTCACCTACCACGATCCCTGTTATCTGGGACGTGTCAACGGCGAATACCGGGCGCCGCGGCAGGTGCTGCAGAGCCTGGGATTTGAAGTAAAGGAGATGCCCCGCAACCGGGGAAAAGCCCTCTGCTGTGGTGGCGGAGGAGGACAACTGTTCCGGGAGCAGAAAGGAGAGGAACAGGTCTTCCGTGTACGTACACGCGAAGCCCTCACCACCGGCGCTGCCACCCTCGTCACCGCCTGTCCTTACTGCATGACCATGCTCAGTGACGGTATCCGCTATGAACAGGCTGAAAATACCCTGAAAAACCGGGATGTGGCAGAGCTGGTGGCCGCAGCCCTGCACCTGATCCCCTGACCTGCTAGTGA
>JALVJE010000096.1 GCA_027028505.1 Bacteroidales bacterium | reverse complement strand
GGCCCCAGATCAAGGGACTGCTGAGGCGTATTGAGGATCGCCGCAGAATAGCCGATGTTCCCGGTACGTGTCTCTGGTGTAGTAAGGATCAGGGCGTCGGTGGGAAGGGTCTCTCCGGGAAACCGGTCAACAACGATCGCTTTTTGCAATCTTGTACTTGTATGGGCAGGACCAGGCTCTGGATTGCCCTTCTCCGGCACATTCTGAATTTGAGTCGCGACACCTCCCTGCGCCACCTCCCGTGAAGGAACGGCAGCAGCCTCCTTTTGGACTGTTTGTGCTGTGGCATGGTCAGCCTGCTGTAGCGGGGCCACCTTGCTTTCCTCCCCGACTGCAGGCCGGGATGTCTTATTTTTTACTGAAAAAACCGGCTGATCAGCCAGATCCCTGTCGGAAGGTTTGTTCAGGTAGATCAGCCATAGAGAACCGGTAAGAATAAAAAGCAGTAGGGTTGCGGCTGCCAGCCGGAAAACAGTGATGTATCTTACCTTCTTCCTCCCGGGAATAGCAGATCTTACTGTTTTCCAGATGTCGGCCGGCGGGGTAACATTAAGTTCACTTAATCTTTCCCTGAAGACCTCATCGACATTTCCGTGTCTATCTTCTCTTTCCATTCTCTGACTGATCAACCGGTTTGTCCAGTTTCTTAAGTCGTTCCTGTAAAATGGTACGTGCTCTTGAAAGATTGGACTTGGATGTACCTTCCGATATATCGAGCATCTCACTGATCTCTTTGTGGGAGTACCCTTCGATGGCATACAGGTTGAACACCATGCGGTAGCGGGGGGAGAGCTCACGGATCAGGGCCAGCAGGTCCTGGGCCGAAAGGCCGGCCTCCACATCATCCCGTCCCGGAGGGTCCTGAAAATCGACATCCTCGATCGAGGAGGTCAGATGATCCTCCTTCCGCAGACGCTCCAGGGCCGTATTGACGATGATACGCCGTACCCATCCTTCAAAAGAGCCCTCGAAACGAAAACGCTCCAGGCTCTGGAACACCCGTATGAAGCCTTCCTGAAGGATGTCCCGGGCTTCCGCCTCATTGCCGGCATACCGCAGACAGATACCATACATCCGCCCTGCAAGGGCATCATACAGCGCTTTCTGCGCCCGCTGATCCCCCTCCAGACTTTTCCGAATGATATCCCGGTATTCCCTGTTCAAACTGTTCCGTATTAATCCTGCAAATTGCAAAAATTAATACGAAAAATAAAGACCGGAAATTACATCACTACACAATCTTCCAAAGAACCTAACCGATGAAATGATGATATCAGAAGGCTTTTGGTTGCGTCAAAGGCATATTTTATAACTGATCTAAATACTTTCATCACCGGAAAAGGCATGTTCATACATGGCACGCTATTTGTTTATTTTTCAGAGGCCGGGTACTTCATATACCGGCCATCCATCATAAAAAAGGCAGGAAACATGAAAACCAACACATTGATCTTCACCAGCTTAATCCTCCTCTTTACCTCTTCCTGCGGCAAGGAACCCTTTCCGCAAGGTGCACAGGATCCCAAACCCATCGAGGTGGATGCTGCCACCAGAACGCTCATCAATGCTTCCAACCGTTTCGGTTTCGATCTGTTCCGGAATATTTACCAACATGAAACCGAAGAAAAGAACCTGATGATCTCCCCGCTGAGCATCCAACTGGCGCTTTCGATGACATACAACGGTGCCGGCGGGACGACCCGGGAGGCTTTTGAGAAGGTTTTACATACCGGAGAACTGCCGGATGCAGACCTCAACAAAGCCAACCACGATCTTACCAAAGCGCTGCTGGAGGTGGATCCCCGCGTGATCATGGAGATCGCCAACTCGATCTGGTACCGCAACACTTTCCATGTGGAAGATGCTTTCCTGGATATCAATAAAAAATATTATGATGCCGAAGTGCGTCCGCTCAATTTCTCCGATCCCGCCAGCAAAGACATCATCAACGGATGGGTGGATGAAAAGACCCACCACAGGATCCCGGAGATCGTGGACGACATCGATCCCATGTCGGTGATGTTCCTGATCAATGCCGTCTATTTCAAAGGGATGTGGAGATACAAATTTGACAAGGCCCGGACAGAGAACCGTCCTTTCTTTATCACCCCCGACCAGCGGACGGAAGTGCCTACCATGACCCAGACAGGTGATTTCCTTTTCACCTCCAACGACCTGTTCACCGCGGTTGAGTTGCCATACGGCCGGGGCAACTACAGCATGGTCTTTCTGCTGCCCCTGCCGGAGAAAGATCTCAGCGATATCGTGGAAGCCCTCACCCCCGAAAACTGGGAACAATGGATGAGCAAGCTCGACACCCTCCGCGACCTGACCCTCTTCGTGCCGAAATTCACCTTCAGCTACAAGAAGAAGCTCAACGACCCGCTCACCGATCTGGGACTGGGGGTAGCTTTTTCCGGCAATGCAGATTTCTCAGGGATCAACCCCGATGCCGACCTTTACATTTCGGAGGTGAAGCACAAGACCTTCATCAAGCTGGATGAGGAAGGTACCGAAGCCGCCGCCGTCACCTCGGTGGAGATACGCGTCACCTCAGCCGGCCCGGGGGCTACCTTCATGCTCGACCGGCCTTTCCTGTTCGTGATCAAAGAAAAATATACCAATGCCGTCCTGTTCATAGGAAGAGTGAGCGATCCGGTGGAAGAAGGATGAAAAGGCAAAAGTAATCCTCCTTCGTCCCGATGAATCGGGACTACGGAGGACAAAGAAAGGCAAAAGGCAAAAGGAGGGACGAAGGTCGAAAAGTGGAAAAATTGAAAAGAGCCAGCGATGAGCAATGAGAGATGAGTCCTTCGGTACGCCTTCGGCTACTCAGGAACCGGTGTTGAGTAGGGAGATATGAGACCCCGGAGGGGTCAAAATATAGTAGCCGCAGTCACGCCTGCGGTACCAAAAAGCCTCCCCTACACTACAACCCCAGCGGGGTTGAAGAAAGAGGTAGGTCGTAGGTCGAAAAGTCAAAAAGTCGGAAAAGTGGGAAGAGTAAGGAGTAGGAAGTAGGGAGTAAGGAGCGATGATGCGATGAAGAGATAAAGCGAAAATAACTCCACACCCCACATGCCTCAGATCGAGATCTGCGAACATCCCGCCCGGCTGACGAAAGAAAAAAGATGATCCACGAAGTCATAAAAAATGAAAAATAAGATCCTGTTCATATTCTTCGCTGTTGTACTGCTGTTGTCCCTGGGCGGCTGTGACAAAAACAATCCCCCGGAACCTGACCCCCATGCAGGGGTCGTCAGGGATTACAGCGGACTGGATGGCTGCGGATGGATCATTGAGATGCTCTCGGGAGAGAAACTTGAGCCCGTGGAGATGGCCGACACTTCTTTTCATTTTTATGACGGGCAACATGTGGAGGTGTGGTACACCGAGCTCGACAGTGTGGGATCATACTGCATGGTGGGCAGGACCGTCCGCATTGACAGCATACGGGAAGCAGCATGCCAGAGCATGAAAGAATGGTCGAACAAATTGCCGTCAGATGCTTTTGGGGTTGACTCTGTATTCATCAACGGAAACTGTCTGGTAGCGGAGGTGAATTACGGAGGTGGTTGCAAACAGCATGACTTTTTCCTGAGCCTCCTCCCCACCATGGGACCCCTGAATACACTCACACTGTCACATGATTCACACGGAGACCTGTGCGAAGCTTTCATCCATGAGGCCCGCGCTTTCGATATCACCTCCCTGCAATCGCCGGGGAGCCACAGCGTCACCTTTATCCTCACCCTCAACATCCCCGGGTCTGCCTACCGCAAAGAGATCACATACCATTATTGAATCCTTCGATACGCCTTCGGCTACTCAGGGACCACCCTTCGGTACGTCTTCGACTACTCAGGGACCACCCTTCGGGACGTCTTCGACTACTCAGGGACCAGCGATGAGAAATGAGCAATGAGAGATGAAAGAGCTGACCCCGCCTCGCCTTCGCGTAGCCGCTACGGCGGAGCAAGGGAGGGGTCATAATATAGTAGCCGCAGTTACGCCTGCGGTACCAAAAAGCCTCCCCTACACTACAACCCCAGCGGGGTTGAAGAATGAGGCAGATCGAAGGTCGAACAGTCAAAAGGCAGGAACCAGCGATGAGAGATAAGCGTAAAGTGTAGTGCATAGGGCATAGAGCAATCCACTCAGCACCCTGCACCCTGCACCCTGCACCTTAATTTAATGCTGTCTGGTATAAATTTCACGAGCGATAGCGAGTTAATTTCGCGAGCACCAGCGAGCTAATTTCGGCTGCGAAGCCGCCAAATAACTTTTAACTTTAGGCACTTCAGGCACTCTAGGTACTTCTAAAATAGGTATTTATATACCTATTTAATTACCTATTTTAATACCTATTTAAATAGGTATTTTTTTCAGAATCTGTCAAAAAACTCTTTCAGTTTTTCATGCGGGACGGATACGCAGATTCGGGCATATTTTTTTGCCTTTTCTTTCTCATCCTTCGTGAAGAAATCGAGGGGCACGCTGCCGATCTTCTTCTCCATCAGCTCGTCATACGATTTGTTGGCGATGGCAAAGATCCCTTTCGGTTCGGAGTTCCGGTAGAACTCTTCGGCCAGAAAACCCCTGCTACGGAGATATTCGATATTCTTCCGGATATCTTCCCGGGTCTTCTCCTTAAAGGCTTTCACCGCTTTTTTCCCTTCCGGTGAGGCGAGCAGCTGATATACCAGTTGCTGGGCAAAGCCGT
>JALVJE010000095.1 GCA_027028505.1 Bacteroidales bacterium | reverse complement strand
CGACGACCCATTTTTCAAAACGATCGCCCTGCAGCCGGTATATGGCCGAAGCCCCCATATCCGACACATAGACCGTTCCGTCAGGAGCCACCACTACATCGTTGAGGAAAACAGCTTTGGGATCGGTATACCGGGTCAGGATCTTTTTTTCAGGGATGCTGATCACCACCAGGGCATTGATGTCAGAGACATATAAATTGTCCCCGTAGATCCCCAGGCCTTTCGGCGCATCCAGTCCTTTCACCCATTCCTGTTCGATCACCTTCCCGTCGGGGCCCAGCAACGAGATGAACCCCCTGCCGTCATGCTTCGAAGGCTTTCCGTCGACATTCGAGACATAGATCACATTCCTCTTCGCATCATACAGCACACTCTCCGGGATCTTCAGCTCCGGGGGAGACACCCACAACTTTTCCAGATGATCCGTATTGATATACACCTCTTTGCTTTTCTCTTCCTTGATCTTTTTCACTTCACGGGCCTTGCTGCCCCGTGTGTTACAACCGCCTCCCGCCAGCAGGAGCAAGAACGGTAAATACAGCCAGACTCTTTTTCTCATGGTACGCAGGGTTTTTGGTTCGTCGTTGCATAAAAATATAAAAAATCATGCACATCGAACCACGCCGGCCTCATGCCGATCCTGGAGGAATGGCATGGTCATCCCGGAAAATTTTCGTATCTTTGCGGCAATTTTGCGGATGTGGCGGAATTGGTAGACGCGTCAGACTTAGGATCTGATGCCTTCGGGCGTGGGGGTTCGAGTCCCTTCATCCGCACAGACAAAAAAGAATATGCACGAACCGCTTCCGGGCGGTTTTTTTAACAAAACAATTTATACAATAAAATGAACATTTCACAGGAAAACAGGGATGATCTGAACGTGGTACTGAACGTGGAGATCACGCCTGAGGATTATGAAGAACGGGTGACAAAGATCCTCCGTGATTACCGGAAAAATGCACGTCTCGACGGGTTTCGCCCCGGCAAGGTGCCTTTCGGGCTGATCAAAAAAATGTATGGCACACCGGTACTGGTGGATGAGGTCAACAAGATACTCAACGAGTCCGTCACAGAATATATCCGTAACAACAAGCTCAATGTGCTGGGAGAACCCCTGCCCAACGAAGAGAAGAAAGATGAATTTGACTGGGAAAAGGATACCACATTCCGTTTTTATGTCGATCTGGGCCTGGCACCTGATCCCGAGATCAATCTCACCAAAAGGATCAAGGTTCCTTATTATAAGATAAAGATCGATGATGAGATCCTGCAGCAGACCATCGACAGCTACCTCTCCCAGCTGGGGCAGATGACCAGCGTCGAAGAGGTGGGTGAAGAGGATATGCTGGAAGGCACCCTCACCGAGACCGGTGAGAACGGTGAGCCTGTGGACAACGGCATCCATGTGGACAACGCCGTCATCAATATGCCGGCCGTAAAGGACGAGAAGACGAAAAAGGCGCTGCTGGGAAAGAAAAAAGGGGATAAAGTGCTGCTGGAGATCGCCCATGCCCTGCCCGACGAGGAAGAACGCCTCAACACCCTCAAGGTATCCAAAGAAGAGATGGAAAACGTAAAACCCCATTTTCTCTTCGAGATCAAAGACATCCGCCGTTTTCAGAAAGCGGAAGAGAACCAGGAGACCTACGACAAGATGTTCGGCAAGGATGTGGTGAAGACGCACGAGGAGTTCGTGGAAAAGATCAAAGAATCCCTGCAGTACCAGCTCGACGGCGAGAGCAACTCGAAATACCAGACAGATGTACGGAAGAAATTGCTTTCGCTCATTGAGATCCCTCTGCCCGAGGAATTCCTGAAGCGCTGGCTGCTGGCTGCCAACAAGGATAAATTCACCCCTGAACAGATCGACAAAGAGTTTGACCTCTTCCTCGAAGACCTGCGCTGGCAGATCATCCGCGACAAGATCGCTGCAATGGCAGAGATCCAGGTCACCCAGGAGGAAATCAAGGAATACGCCATGGCCGTAACACGTGAGCAGTTCCGCCAGTATGGACTGGGATATCTCCCCGACGAACAGATCGCACAGTATGCCGAAGATATCCTGAAAAAAGAGGATGAATACAACCGCATCGTCTCGGCCATACTCAACAACAAGGTTTTCGACTACCTGAAAAGCCAGATCAAGCTGGACGAGAAAGAGATCTCCCGCGAGAAATTCTACAAACTCGTGGAAGAGGACAAAAAAGAAAAAGAAAAGAAATAGTTCTTACCTTTGTGGATAACCCTAAAACAACACAACAATGAACATACAGGACGATTTCAGGAAATATGCCACCAAACATCTGGGGATCAACTCCCTCGGACTGGAAAAGTATGCCCAGGTGTACAACAATTACATCTCTCCGACGATCATTGAGGAACGTCAGCTCAATGTGGCCTCCATGGATGTTTTCTCACGGTTGATGATGGACCGGATCATTTTCCTGGGTCTGGCCATCGACGATTACGTAGCCAACATCGTGGAAGCACAGCTTCTTTACCTGGAATCGGCCGATCCCGGGAAAGACATCCAGATCTATCTCAACACCCCCGGCGGGTCGGTCTATGCCGGTCTGGGGATCTATGACACCATGCAGTATATCGGATGTGATGTGGCTACGATCTGCACAGGCATGGCCGCCTCCATGGGCGCCATCCTGCTCTGTGCCGGCACCAAAGGCAAACGCTCGGCGCTGAAACATTCACGCGTGATGATCCACCAGCCTATGGGCGGCGTCCAGGGCCCCGCCTCCGACATTGAGATCACCACCCGCGAGATCGTCAAGCTGCGGCAGGAGCTCTACCAGATCATCGCCGACCATTCCGGGAACCCCATCAAGAAAGTGGCCAAAGATTCCGACAGGGATTTCTGGATGACCGCAGAAGAAGCCAAAAAATACGGCATGATCGATGAGGTACTGGTGCGTAACAACGGGAAAAAATAATTTTGTTCCCTTACCATTCCTTTTAACACCTGATGAGAGTGCTTTTAACCCTCATTGATTTTTTATATATTTACTATGAAAAAAAACGCAGGTCCCATGGAACGATGTTCTTTCTGCGGACGTGAAAAAAAAGATACCAACCTCCTCATTTCGGGGATAAGCGGATACATCTGTGACCACTGTATCGAGCAGGCCTATGGCATCCTACAGGAGGAGCTGAAAGGCCGCAGCAATTTCAATGTCAATGACATACAACTCCTGAAGCCGGTAGAGATCAAAAAATTCCTCGATGAATATGTCATCGGCCAGGAGGAAGCCAAGAAATACATCTCGGTGGCGGTGTACAACCACTACAAGCGTCTTTTGCAGCCGCCCGCCGACGATGACACTGAGATCGAGAAGTCGAACATCATCCTGGTCGGGGAGACAGGCACGGGCAAGACCCTGCTGGCCCGCACCATCGCCCGGATGCTGCACGTGCCCTTCACCATCGTCGATGCCACGGTACTCACTGAGGCCGGCTACGTAGGAGAGGATATCGAGAGCCTCCTGACGCGCCTGCTGCAGGCTGCCGATTACGATGTGGCGGCCGCCGAGAAAGGCATTGTCTTCATCGACGAGATCGACAAGATCGCCCGCAAGGGCGACAACCCCTCCATCACCCGCGACGTGTCGGGCGAAGGAGTGCAGCAGGGACTGCTCAAGCTGCTCGAAGGAGCAGTGGTCAACGTACCCCCCCAGGGAGGCCGCAAACACCCCGAACAGAAAATGATCCCCGTGGATACCAAGAATATCCTCTTTATCTGCGGCGGTGCCTTCGACGGCATAGAGAAAAAGATCGCTCAGCGCCTCAACACCCAGGTGGTGGGCTTCGGCGCCTCCAAAAACCGCGAGCATATCGACAAGGATAATCTGCTGCAGTACATCGCCCCACAAGACCTTAAAGCATACGGCCTCATCCCCGAGATCATTGGCCGCCTGCCGGTGCTGACCTACCTGCACCCCCTCGACAGGAAAGCTCTGCGCCGCATACTCACCGAGCCCAAGAACGCCATCATCAAACAGTACATCAAACTGTTCCAGATGGACGGCATAGAGCTTACCTTCGACAAAGCCGTGCTCGACTACATCGTCGACAAAGCCATAGAATTCCGCCTGGGGGCCCGCGGACTGCGCTCCATCTGCGAGACGATCATGATGGATGCCATGTTCAAGGTGCCGGGAACCAACAAGAAAAAGCTGACCATCACCCTCAAGTATGCCAAAGAAAAACTCGAAGGGGTCAACCTGCGGAAATTAAAAGTGGCCTGACATTTGGATTATTCATTTTTTTTCTATTTTTGTCAGCAACAACCGATGAAAATGATGCAGAAATTCAATACATGCTGGTGGTGGCTTTACGATAAGAGGATCTTACCGTAAAGAGGAAGCTGCATGCACAGAACTGAAGGCTTACCGTTGCGGTAAGCCTTTTTTGTTTGGAAAAACAGGAAGAAAACACGAATGAACATGGAAAAATTCACCATACGCACCGTTATGAAACAGGTCCTCTCGGACACGACCACGCCGGTGGCTATCTACCTCAAGCTGCGGGAGATATACCCCGGTGCCCTCCTACTGGAGAGCTCCGACTACCACAGCAGCGAGGACAGTCTCTCCATCATATGCCTGGAGCCGGTCGCCTCCATCACCGTACAGGATTTCTCTGTACAGGAAGAGATCAGGGACCTGTATAAAAAAAAGCATGTTCTGGAAGGATCGCTGGCACCCGTGCTGAAAAGCTTCATGGAACGGTTTGATTTCGTGGAGACCACGCCGGTTCCGGCCAACGCTTTTTTCGGATATACCTCCTATGACGCGGTGCAGTATTTCGAGACGATACGTCTCAGCACTCCCGCAGCAGAGAAAAGCCGGATCCCCGACCTGCGCTACAGCCTCTACCGCTATGTGATCACCATCAACCATTTCAACAACACCATGATCATCGCAGAAAATCTTTTCGAGGGGGATACCACCGGGCTGGAAAAGATAGAGATGTTCATCCATAAAATGGCGGTCTCTGCCGGGACATTCCGCTCCGTGGGAAAGGAACGGTCCCATCTCTCCGATGAGGATTTTCTGTCGATGGTCAGGGAAGGGAAGAAACACTGTTACCGCGGTGATGTTTTCCAGATCGTCCTCTCGCGCCGCTATGAGCAGTCCTACCGGGGGGATGATTTTAACCTTTACCGGGCCCTGCGGTCGGTCAACCCCTCTCCCTATCTTTTTTATTTTGATTACGGCAATTACCGTATCTTCGGCTCCTCCCCCGAGACCCACATCAGGATCGCCGGCGGGAGAGCCTATATCAATCCCATCGCCGGCACTTTCCGCCGCACCGGCAACGACGAGGAAGACAAAAAGAGGGCGCTGGAGCTCGCACGCGACGAGAAAGAGAACGCCGAGCACATCATGCTGGTCGACCTGGCCCGCAACGACCTGAGTCGCTATGGCTCCGATGTGCAGGTGGAGAAATTCCGGGAGATCCAGTTCTACTCCCATGTGATCCACATGGTCTCCACCGTGTCGGCACATCTTGAAGATGATGCCGGGAGCCTGGAGATGTTCGGCGCCACCTTCCCTGCCGGCACCCTCACCGGCGCTCCCAAGTACCGCGCCATGGAACTTATCGACAACCTCGAGAAGGAGGCCCGCGGCTTTTACGGCGGGGCGCTGGGTTTTATCCACACCAACGGCGACCTCAACCATGCGATCATGATACGCTCTTTCCTCAGCAAAGAAAACACCCTTTTTTACCAGGCCGGCGCCGGCGTGGTCTCCCGGTCACAGGAGGAAAATGAGCTCCAGGAAGTGAACAACAAACTGGCCGCCCTCAAAAAAGCGATCACCATGGCGGAAAATATGGAACTATGATCGATGAACTATGATCGACGAACTTTGAACTGTGAACTATGAACTGTGAACTATGAACTGTGAACTATGAACTGTGAACTATGAGAAAAATAGTAGTTATTGACAATTACGATTCCTTCACCTACAACCTGGTGCATTACCTGCGGGAGATCACCGGGGAGCAGGTGGATGTGTTCCGCAACGATGAGGTGGAGCCCGAAGCGCTGGCTGGGTATGACAAGATCGTCATCTCGCCCGGCCCCGGCATTCCGGAGGAGGCGGGCAACACACCTGCCATCATCCGCCGCTGGGCGGAAGAGAAAAGCATCCTGGGCATCTGCCTGGGCCACCAGGCCATCGCCGAAGCGTTCGGGGGCAGGCTCATCAACCTCGAAGAGCCCTACCACGGCATACGGTCGGAGATACACATCCTCGCCGAAGACCCGTTGTTCTCGGAGGTGCCGGAGACCTTCCTGGCCGGACGGTACCACTCGTGGGTGGTAGACCGTGACAGCCTGCCGGCAGAGATGACCGTCACCAGCGAGGACAGCGAGGGACAGGTCATGGGCATATCACACAGGGAAATGGACGTCAGAGGGCTGCAGTTCCACCCCGAATCGGTCATGACAGAATATGGCTATAAGATGATAGAAAACTGGATCGTAAAAGACTGAACCATGAAAAAAATTCTTGAACGACTCTCTCAGGGAGAGATCCTTAGCACCCATGAGGCCCGTGAAGTGATGACCGGCATAGGCACCGGCCAATATACGGACGCTCAGATCTCCGCTTTCCTGACCGCTTACATCATGCGTCCCGTCACTGCCGGGGAGCTGGCAGGTTTCAGGCAGGCACTGCTCTCCTTGGCCGTGCCGGTGGACCTGGACGGTCTGCGCACCCTCGACGTATGCGGTACCGGTGGCGACGGCCGCAACACCTTCAACATCTCCACCCTCACGGCTTTCGTCTGTGCCGGCGCCGGCGCCAGGGTCGTCAAACACGGCAACGCTGCCGCCACCTCGGCCGCCGGCTCCTCGGATGTGATGCAGGAGCTGGGCTACCGCTTTTCGGCCGACACGGACAAGCTGAAGAAGGAACTGGAGAGCACCGGCCTCTGCTATCTCCACGCCCCCCTCTTTCATCCCGCCCTCAAACAAGTCGCGCCGGTGCGGAAAGCGCTGGGGGTAAGGACCTTCTTCAACATCCTCGGCCCCATGGTCAACCCCGCCCGTCCGCAGAGCCAGCTCGTGGGGGTCTTCAGCCGCGACGTGCAGGACCTCTACGGGGGCGTATATGCCGGCACCGGCACCGACTATGCCATCGTCCACAGCCTCGACGGCTACGACGAGATCAGCCTCACCGCCCCGGCACGTCTGCTGAACGCCGCCGGAGAGACCACCCTCAACGCAGAGTTTTTCTCCCTGCCGGAAAACCGGCCCGAAGATCTCGCCGGAGGTAAGGACGTGGAAGAGAATGTTTCCCTGTTCCTGAACGTACTGCGCGGCGAAGGGACCCCCGCACAGACCAACACCGTCCTGGTCAACAGCGCCGTAGCCCTGCAGTGTTACTTTCCGGAGCTCTCGCTGGAAGAAGCTTACGAAAAAGCCGAAAGATCCCTGATGAGCGGACAGGCATACAAAGTTCTGGAAAAACTGATAACCTTACAGTCATGAGCATCCTGAAAAAGATCCTGCAACAAAAAGAAAAAGAGGTGTGGCGCCGCAAGAAGGAGGTACCTTACCGTCACCTGGAAAAAAGAGCTGCGTTCGACCGTACTCTAGTCTCCCTGACGGAGCGCCTGCTCACCCCTGCCAGCTCCGGCATCATCGCCGAATTCAAACGCTCCTCTCCCTCAAAAGGGGTGATCCATGAAGATGCCCGGGTGGCTGAGATCGTGACAGGATACGAGGTCGCCGGCGCCGCTGGTATCTCCGTACTCACTGACACTCCTTTCTTTAGAGGCAGCGACCGTGATCTGGAAGAGGCCCGCGACCACACCTCCCTGCCCCTGCTGCGCAAAGACTTTATCATCGACGAATACCAGATCGTCGAAGCCCGCTCTCTCGGCGCCGACGTCATCCTCCTGATCGCTGCTGTCCTGGAGAAAGAGAAGATCAAAACATTCACCCGTCTGGCCGGAGAACTGCAGATGGAGGTGCTCTTCGAGATCCACGAGCTTCTGGAGCTGATCAAAATGCCGGAAGCGCCGGTCCTGGTGGGTGTGAACAACCGTGATCTCAGAACTTTTGAAGTATCCCTGGGCCGGGCCGTGGAGGCTGCCTCCATCATCCCCGGCGACCGGGTGAAGGTGGCGGAGAGCGGCCTGCAGGACCCCGAAAGCATCCGTTTCCTGCGGGAGCATGGCTACCGGGGCTTTCTCATCGGCGAGACTTTCATGAAAGAAAAAGATCCCGGTGAGGCCTGCCGGGATTTCATCGAAAAAATACCACAGACATGAAAACACTGAAGATCAAAGTGTGCGGGATGAGAGATCCTGCCAACATCCGGGCGGTCACAGCCCTGGGCATTGATTACATAGGCTTCATCTTTTACTCAGGGTCGCCCCGCTATGCCCTGCCTCTGTCCCGCGAGGCCGTGGAGGCCGTGCCGCCGCAAACCAGGAAAGTGGGCGTCTTTGTCGATGACAACCCCTGCACGGTGGCCTCACGAGTGAAAAAATACGGTCTGCAGATCGCCCAGCTCCATGGCGACGAGACCCCCGAATACTGCCGCCGCATCAAAGAAGAGACAGGAGCAGAGATCATCAAAGCTTTCGGCGTCGCCGGCCTTCCCGACTGGCAGGAGCTGGAGAGCTACCGCGGTGCGGCGGACCTTTTTCTCTTTGACAGCCGCTCGCCCCAACGCGGCGGCAGCGGCCGTGGGTGGCAGCACAGCCTCCTCGAGGACTACCCCCTGGACATCCCCTGGTTCCTCAGTGGCGGCATTGACATGGAGATCCTCGACGAGCTGCCCGCCCTGCGGCTGCCCGGCCTCCACGGCCTCGACCTCAACAGCCGCTTCGAGACAGCCCCGGGGATGAAAGATGTGGATAAACTGAAAACTTTTCTGGAAAAACTGAGATCATGAACCCAACGACATTACATCCCGGCCCCGGCGGTTTCTACGGGGAGTTCGGCGGTGCTTACGTGCCGGAAATGCTCTGGCCCAATGTGAAAGAGTTGCAGGACCACTACCTGGAGATCCTGGAAGACCCAGCCTTTCTCGCCGAATATTACCGGCTGCTGAAGGAGTATGCCGGACGTCCCACACCGCTCTACCCTGCCGAACGGCTCTCGCAGCATTATGGCACCCACATTTTCCTCAAACGGGAGGACCTGACGCATACCGGCGCCCACAAGATCAACAACGCCCTGGGCCAGATCCTGCTGGCGCGGCGACTGGGCAAGGAACGCATCATCGCCGAGACGGGCGCAGGCCAGCACGGCGTGGCCACAGCTACGGTATGTGCCCGCATGGGTATGCATTGCACGATATATATGGGTGCGCTCGACGTGCAGCGCCAGCGGCCCAACGTGGAACGTATGAAGCTGCTCGGCGCTACCGTGGTGCCTGTCACCTCCGGCAACCAGACCCTCAAGGATGCTGTTAACGAGGCCCTGCGCGACTGGATCTCTCACCCCGGGGAGACCTACTACCTCATCGGCTCGGCGGTAGGGCCTCATCCCTACCCCGACCTGGTGGCCCGCCTGCAGTCGGTCATCAGCGAAGAGCTGCTGTGGCAGTTCCCGGAGCTGACAGACCGCCGTGAGCCGGACGCCATCCTGGCCTGCGTGGGAGGGGGCAGCAACGCCGCCGGCGCTTTCTACCATTATCTCGATAATGATCGCGTACGCCTCATAGCTGCCGAAGCAGGTGGCAAAGGCGTAGAGAGCGGTGAGACAGCCGCCACCATCGCCCTGGGAAAGACCGGCATCCTCCACGGCTGCAAGTCGTACGTCATCCAGGACGACGACGGCCAGATCACCGAGCCCTACTCCGTCTCCGCCGGCCTTGACTATCCCGGCTTAGGACCGCTTTTGAGCCACCTCTTCGTTACCGGCAGGGCAGCGTTCCATACCGTCAATGATGATGAAGCGCTGGCCGCCACCCTGCTGCTGGCACGCCTCGAAGGTATCATCCCCGCCCTCGAATCAGGCCACGCCCTCGCCCTCCTTGACAAACTCTCCTTCAAACCGGAAGAGAACATCATCATCAACCTGTCGGGTAGAGGAGATAAGGATATGGAAACGATATTGAAAAGAATGGGATAGGGGAAGGATGATCCCCGCCCGTCCGCCCGGACGAATGTCCATTCGGACGGGGACGACCGACCGGTCGCACGGGGACGAGTGACGAATATTGAACACCGAATAACGAATTTTGAATTTTGATTTCCGCCTTCGTCACAATTATTGTGACTACGGACGGACAAGTATGAATGATGATTTATGATTAACTATTTAATTACTACTTTATTTCGCGACCGGAGGGAGCAAATTACACGAGCGTCAGCGAGCTAATTTCTACTTAATTTCATCCCGACGTAGTCGGGGTAAATTTCATGAGCGAAGCGAGTAAATTTCGTGAGCGCCCAGCCTTCGTTCAGGCTTGCCTGGACTTCGGCGGGCAAAGCAGCGAACTAATGACCATCGTATGACTACCGAATGACCACTGTATGACAATTGAATCCCAACTCAAATGAACAGAATAGATCAATTATTCAGCAAAAAGGAAGGCAACATCCTCTCCATCTACTTCACGGCCGGTTATCCGGCTCTGGAGGATACGGTACCGGTGATCCGGGCCCTCTCCGCCCATGGCGCAGACATGATCGAGATCGGCGTGCCTTTCTCCGATCCGGTGGCCGACGGCCCCGTGATCCAGGCCACCAACAGCCGGGCTCTCGCCAACGGCATTTCGCTGCGCAGGATCCTGACCCAGCTGGAGGGGATTCGCTCCGCCACACAAACCCCTCTGCTGCTGATGAGCTATCTCAACCCTGTCCTGCGCTATGGCATGGAAGCCTTCTGCCGCGATGCAGCCGCCCGGGGCATCGACGGCGCTATCCTCCCCGATCTGCCGGCAGAGGAGTACCTGCAGAAATACCAGCCGCTCTTCCGTGAATACGGTCTGAAAAATATCTTCCTGGTCACTCCCCAGACGCCTGAGGAGCGTGTACGTTTTCTGGATGAACATGGGGAGGGCTTTCTTTACGTGGTCTCCTCCCGCGCCACCACCGGCGCCAAAGACACCTTCTCCGACGAACAGCTCGCTTACTTCCGCCGGCTGCATGAGATGGGACTGCGCACACCCCTCGTGGCCGGTTTCGGGATCTCCAACCACATCACCTTCACACAGGCCTGCCGGTGGCTCGATGGCGCCATTGTAGGAAGCGCTTATGTGCGATCGTTAAATGACAATTCTGATATTGAGAAGGTTACAAAAACTTTTATTCGGTCACTGAGAAACGGAAAATAACCTTTTTTAAACCCAGAATCAGCAATAGAAAATCGCAAGCGCTTTTCATTGCTGATCGATTAAGGATTTCATCGGCTTTGGCTTACACCAAAACCGTGAACTCCTGGATCGGGGTTAACCCCAGCTAACGCATTGGTTCAGCTAATTTTCAGCTTCCTAATGCGTAATCTGGGTTAAACATCCTGCAGACAACCTCTGCAAAATACACACCTGTAACCACCTGACGATCACCCTGTCACAAAACATCTACGTAGTCAGCTACGTAGTTCACTACGTAGTTGCGACAATAAGCAGCACGACACAATACACTGTGTACCAGACAAAAAAAGCCATCCGGATCGGATGGCTTTTTACGTACTTTTTTAAAAGTTTTTACCAGGTTCTAATGTTTTTTCCGTGGATGATACTGCAACTGTATCTCTTTCGTCACATCACCGCGGGTGATAGTGGCGAGGTTATCGCAGGTACCGTCACCGTAATCGAGTGTGAAAGGAGGCTTGTCATCGATGCGGATAGAGACCGTTCCGCTTTTGATGAAGCGGCAGGTGCGGGCCCATTCCAGCGGGTTGATAATGGTCTTGTGATAGGAGTGTCCCCTGAAATTGACACCCTGTGATTCGCCGGTGATGAAGAAGACATCATCCCATCTGTTGCGGGTTTTCTCACCGTTCACCCACTCCCTGAACCGCACATATTCGCGTGTCATGATGGTTGTGTCGTTTTTAGTGATCTTCCCGTTCTTCAGCTCGACGGAGAAGACCAGGTTACCGGCATTGTTCCGTCCTTCGTTCATCACGGTACGGGTACCTTCCACATGGATGCCGTTGACATAGTAGTTGACCAGTTCGACCACGCGCTTGGAACCGGGGTTCATGTACCTTCCCCAGATGGTGATCACGATCTTGCCACTGCGCGTATGACCGTAAAAGCCGGTGCAGAGATCGCCGTAATCGATGGTGATCACTTTGGGCCAGCGGGTGGAATCGGGATGGTCTACGGTCACTTTGGGACAGGTATCCACCGTGGCGGACTTGAGGGTGGAACCGTCGTTGTTATAGATCCAGCCATCCACCATCATGACAGCCTGATCGGCAGCGTCCATGGCATCGTCCAGCAGATTCTCCATCAATGTATTGTCCCGGGCAGTAGCTACCTCATCATCACTGAGTTTTGCCATACTGCCTGTATCGCTTTTCTGACAAGAGGTGAAGAACAATGTCGTCCCTGCGATCAGTGTGATCAAAAAGATCCATTTTCTCGTTTTCATAGCTTCATATTTTTAAGTTAACATTTTCCTTTCTCCCGGATATTTTTTCCGGAGTTCATTGTTTAGATGCTTTAAATCCGAAAAGGTTTAAACCCAAAATCAGCAATAGAAAATCGCAAGCGCTTTTCATTGCTGATCGATTAAGGATTTCATCGGTTTTGGTTATTCACCAAAACCGTGAACTCCTAGATCGGGGTTAACCCCAGCTAACGCATTAGTTCAGCTATTTTTTAGCTTCCTAATGCGTAATCTGGGTTAAACGTGAACGATCTTTTTTGAAGATCGTTACCCGGAGAGGCAGGTAACAGACCACGTATCAGAAAATTACGAAAGATCCTCCCCGGAGGTTCTCCGGAGCCGGTATCAGATGTTTTTCCCTTTTCTGTGGTAGATCAGGTACTCGTAATCAAAAGGAACGCTCTCATCACCGGTCACCTTCTCGGCAGAGACCGGTTCCCATTCCGCCGGATCGATCTCCGGGAAAAAAGTGTCGGCCTCAAAGGCCTGATGCACCCGGGTGATGTATAATTTGTCGGCCAGGGGCAGGAACTGGCGGTACACCGATCCTCCTCCCATCACGAAGCACTCCTCCCCTTCCGGACATTTTTCTACGGCTTCGGGGATGGAATAAGCCATGACGCACCCCTCTATCTGCTCGCCCGGCACGTCGGTGAGCACGATGTTCATCCGGCCGGGCAGGGGACGCACCGGCAACGATTCATAGGTTTTCTTCCCCATGATCACCGGATGGCCCGAGGTGATCCGCTTGAACCTTTTCAGATCATCGGAGATGTGCCACAACAGTTGGTTGTCCCTGCCTATGGCCCCGTTCTCCGCCACAGCGACGATTATGGATATGGTTTTCATGGATCAGTATCGAGTTTCGGGTTTTGAGTATCGAGTTAGTAGTTGATGGTTCGGGGTTGGTAGTTCATAGTTCGTAGTTCTGGGTTCGTAGTTCATCGATTCCCGGTAACCGGGACTTCCGCTGACGCTCCAGCATCATTCGTCGTTCATCCTTCATCCTTCATCCTTCCTTTTGCCTTTCTTCGTCCGACGTAGTCCCGATTCATCGGGACGAAGTCGGATTACTTTTGCCTTATTACTTTTGCCTTTTGCCTTCCTATACGGATATCTCCCCCCTGATATGCGGGTGGGCCTGGTAGTTCTCCAGGGTAAAATCCTCATACACGAAGTCAAAAATATTTTTCTTCTCAGGGTTGAGTCGCATGGTGGGCAGGGGGTAAGGCTTGCGGGTGAGTTGCAGCTTTACCTGGTCGATGTGGTTCAGATAGATGTGGGCATCGCCGAGGGTATGGATGAACTCTCCCGGCTGAAGTCCCGTCACCTGCGCCATCATCAGCAGCAGGAGGGAGTAGGAGGCGATGTTGAAAGGCACGCCCAGGAATATGTCGGCACTGCGCTGGTAGAGCTGGCAGGAGAGTCTCCCGTCCGCCACATAGAACTGGAACAGGATGTGACAGGGAGGCAGCGCCATCTTATCCAGTTCGCTCACGTTCCATGCGCTGACGATGTGACGCCGCGAGTCGGGGTTGTTCCTGATCGATTCCACCACTTTGGAGATCTGGTCGATGCCTTTCCCGTCAGGTGTGGGCCACGACCGCCACTGGTAACCGTAAATATGTCCCAGGTCGCCATCTTCGGCAGCCCACTCATCCCAGATGGTCACCCCGTGGTCGTTCAGGTATCTGATATTGGTATCCCCCCGCAGGAACCACAGCAACTCATAGAGGATCGAGCGGTAATGCAACTTCTTTGTCGTCAGCAGGGGAAACCCCTCAGACAGGTCGAACCGCATCTGATAACCAAAGACACTGATCGTGCCTGTCCCGGTCCGGTCATGTTTCCGGACCCCCGTCTTCAGTACGTGATCACACAGATCCAGATATTGCTGCATGGGCTGAAAATTTAAAGTCTAAAAGTTAAAAGTCGAATAGTCAAAAAGTCAAAGAGTCAATGAGTCGAAAAGTATCATCTTCCTCACGGTTCTTTTTTGGCAACGGTTTTGATCCATTCCGCGATATCCTGTATCACCTTACCGGAGACATGTCCCGGTTGATAGTATTCCACAGGCCGGCTCTTCCCCTCCCCGGGGATGAACAGGTGGTTCAGGGAGGGATAGAACCTGAAATCCACATTGTTCCGGTCGGCCAGGCCGTGTTTCCATTCTCCGAAATCCACGGTGGTCACCTGGTAGTCCCTTCCTCCCTGCATGATCAGCATGGGCAGGCCCAGTTGCCGGGCTGTTCTTACGGGGTCATAATTTTTCAGGGCGAGCCAGTAACGGGCGTTCAGGGAGAGGGGCAACTCAGAGGAGGGGGTCTCCGGGGAGATCTTCCCCTTTTCGATCCTTTCCACCTGTTTCCGCAGGGTGTCCAGTTGGGCTTGCTCCACACCCGTGAGGGTGTCCAGCGAGAAAAGATACTCCATCTGTTCCAGGATAAGTTTTTCAAGAGGACGTGTATTGCCGGCGAGCAGTACAAGCCCGGCGAGACCTTTTACCTGGCTGGCGATGCGGGGGGCGAGGTAGGCCCCGAGGGAGTGTCCCAGGAGGAAGACGCCGTCGGCACCGGGGATCTTCTCCGCCAGCTCCACCGCCGACACGGCATCCGCAATGGTCTCGCTCCACACCGTGATCGTATCGACGTCCAGGTCTTTTGCATATTCATAGGTACGTTTGTCAAAGCGGATCACGGCTATACCATTGGAGGAGAGCCCATAAGCTATGTCCCGGAAGATCTTGTTGGGCCCGATGCTTTCGTCCAGATCGCTGGGGCCGGAGCCCTGCACCATCACCACCACGGGATAGATCCGGGGCTCATTGGGGGTGGTCAGTTCCCCCCGCAGACGAAAAGTGTCGGTCTCGACGAGGAGTGGCTCCCGGTGGAAAAGGGTCGTATCCACATAGGAAGGCAGATGGTAAGGTACCTGTTTGGAGGGCAGGAAAAAGATGCCGCTGATCCGGCCGTCGTCATTATATACCAGCTTCAGGTCGAGCAGTACGTTCTTTTCAAAACGACAGGTCAGCAGGACCATAAAATAAGGATCGGAGCGGGCAACGGTATAATGCTCATAAGCCTTGAATTTCCCCACCTGTTCCTGCAGGCTTTCCCACACCTGCTGCAGCAGGGGCGCCGGCAGACGGGCAGCTACCACCGAGTCGAAAGCGCTGGCAGCCTCCCGGTATTTCCCGGCCACGAGCTCATCCAGGAACTTTTCAGCTTTCAGCACCCGTGCATCCGGTATCTGTGCAAAGAGCCGGGAGGCCCCCGCCAGGAGCAGGATGATCAGGATGCCGGTTATCCGGTAAGGTTTCATATCCGGAAATTTTTACTGTTTTTCAAACACAGCCACCCAGCCGCCTCCCGTATCCATGTGGATCTTCAGGGACCTGCCGGAGAGGGTGATCACTCTTTTTCGGTAGTCCTGAGCATAACGGGGTGCGTTGACTCCGTCCTCGAAAAGGGTCACCTGCCATTGGCCCTGCGGCAGGAAGGAGAGATCGAGGGTGAGGTCCCTTGGTTTCTCACCATTCATTGCTCCCACATACCATTTGTCACCTTTCCGGCGTGCCACGGCCACATAGGCACCCACCTCCCCTGCCAGGGCATGGGTCTCATCCCAGGTGGTGGGTATCTGAGCCATGAACTCCAGACATTCTTTGTTCTTCCTGTAGTTGGCGGGATTGTCGGCCAGCATCTGCAACGGACTCTCATACACCACATACATGGCCATCTGCTGCACACGCGTGGTCATACTCATGGGCCGGTCCCAGGAGATAAAGTAGTTCTTTTTGTGTGCATTGACCATGGCACCGGGGGTGTAGTCCATGGGCCCGGGCACCATACGGATAAAGGGCAGGTTACAGTTGTGCTGCGGGGTGATCAGGTCACTCCACTTGCAGTTCTCCAATCCTTTTACGCCTTCCCGGCTGATCACATTGGGATATTCCCGCCGCAGGCCGGCAGGCTTGTAAGCCCCATGAAAATCCACCAGCATGTGTCTTCGGGCCGCCTCTTCAGCCACCCGGCGGTAATAATCGACCATCCACTGATCATCCCGCTGCATGAAATCCACCTTGATCCCTTTGACGCCCCATTCTGCAAACTTGTCGAGGGCCTCTTCCATCTGATCATCGAGGGTCTTCCACACCACCCACAGGATGATCCCTACATTTTTTTCTTTGGCATACCGGAAAAGTTCCGGAAGGTCCACATCGGGATTGATGTCCAGCAGGTTGCCCAGCTTGTACCAGCCTTCATCCAGGATGATGTAAGGGATGTGATATTCCGAGGCAAAATCGATGAAATACTTGTAGGTTTTTGTGTTGACCCCCGATCTGAAATCCACCCCGTAGATGTTCAAAGCATTCCACCAGTCCCAGGCCACCAGGCCCGGTTTGATCCAGGAGACATCGTCGAGCCTGCAGGGAGAAGCCAGACGGAAGACGATCTCATTTTCCAGCAGATCTTTGGCCCGGGGAGCGATGGCCAGGACCCGCCAGGGGAAGGAGCGGTCGCCCGCTGTGCGTGCCATATAATCCGCGCGCTCCACAGGCTTGACGTTCCGGTCGCCTTTCTGTTGTGTTTTCAGCGGATAATAAGGAAAAGTGCCGGCAATGCCTCCTCCTTCGGCACCGGTGATCCACATACCGGGATAATCCCTCAGGTCCGACTCGGTAAGCAATACCTTCACCCCTCCCGGTACCTCAAAGAGGGCCGGCAGGCTGGCCAGGTCACCCGGCAATATGTCTTCCACGGCAAGATGCACATACAATCGTTCATTGTGTGAGAAGAAACTTTCTTCCCGCGGGAAATAGGACCAGGTGCTGTCAGGAAAGACGAACCGTACCGTCTCCTTCTTCACCGTCACCGAATCCGGGAAACGGGTCACATAACGATAGGCCGCCCCGTCATCGAACAGCCGGAACTCCACATCATATCCCCCTTTATATTGCAGGACCACACCATTGTACCTGTTGCGCACCGCACTGTTCTTCACGGGCACCACGGGATGCAGCACCTCATCTTTTTTTGTGCGCAGGGTTTTCCGTATCCGGTCATTCTTCATGGGAAGGGTTCTGTCCCCCAGTTCCAGGGAGAGTGCGGGGGACGAAACGATCTCTTGGCCGTCACGACTGATCACAAAAGAAAGTTCCCCGTTTGTACGGATCACCATGTGAAGATGACCGTCGGGAGAGACCAGGGTAAGGTCTTTAGCCTGAATCGACCAGGCCGCGGCCACAGAAAAAAACAGCAGAAGGAGCTTTTTCATATTCTCTGAATTAATTGGTTTTCAAATGATAGATAACATCCCGTTCCTGGAGATGTTCGAGGATAAAGTTAAAACTTTCCCCGTTTCGTGCCACCTGTTCCGGCGGAATAATTCCCTGCTCCGGGATCCGGCCATCGAGCATCAGCCGGGCCAGAGCGGTACACGTATAGCCGGTGGTACGGGCCATGGAGATCACACCCTCCCCACGGTCATACCGGTCGAGGAGGGTATATATAAAGGAGTGTTCTTCCCCTTCCTTTTTTCCGTACACCTCCACCCGCATAATGGTAAGATCTTCCTCTCCCGGTTTGAGTTTCCATTTGGGAAAAAGCAGCCGGGCGGTCATGTCGATGGGACGGATCTTTTTCCCGTTCACCTCCACCGGATCATAGGAGAAGAAACCACTCTCCCGCAGCACGCGGATATATTCGACAGTACCGGGATAGCGCAGGGTCTTTTCGATCATATTGGGAACCCGGACCGTTTTGAGCAGGGTCCGCAGCCCGTCGGAGTTCCAGGCCTCCAGCGTGCCGATGCCCTCGAAGTCGATCAGCTCGGTATCCGAGAGGGCCGGACGGACGACCAGATGACCGTTTTCCCTGTACCGGGCCGGCCGGATATATTCTTCGATCACGTCAATGGGTGAGAAGACGGCTTTGTATTCCCAGGGCCATTCCCGGACGACCGGTAATCCTCCCACATAACATACATAGCGGTCGACCTCCATGATGGCATCATAATATCCCAGGAAGATATTGCTCATCCCCGGCGCCACGCCAGCATCGATAACAACGCTCACCCCTTTGTCGCGGGCTTCCTCATCCAGGGTGAAAGGATCTTCCGGGAAAAAAGAGATGTCCACCATGTTTTTCCCGGCGCGTATCACTTCCTGAACGGTCCGGTATCCCATGAACCCCGGTACCGCACCCACGACGAGGTCGTAAGGTCCGACGGTTTCAGCGACCGCTCCCGGTGCTGCCAGGTCTTTCTGCAGAGGTATCACGCCTTTCTTTGCCACGGCCGTCAGAGCCTCTTCCCGCATGTCCACCGCCGTCACCTCGTAGTACCGCGCCAGATCAGCAGCTATGGCACTGCCCACAAGTCCCGATCCGAGCACGATGATCTTCTTTTTTTCCATAACAGCAAGGATCTATCCCAGGATCATTCCAATGATGGTGGCGGACATCAGGGAAGCCACCGATCCTCCCAGCAGGGCCCGCATGCCGTAGCGTGCCAGCAGCGAACGCTTGTTGGGCGCCAGCGATCCTATACCGCCGATCTGTATCCCAATGGAGGCAAAGTTGGCAAAACCGCACAACATATAAGTAGCCATGATAACAGATTTTGGATCCGAGAAAACAGCATCGGCTTTCATTTTTGCCAGGCTGATGTATCCCACGAACTCGGTCATGATGATCTTCTCGCCGAGGAGTTGTCCCACCAGGGCAATGTCCTGCTTGGCCACGCCGATGAGCCACATCAGGGGGGCCATGAGATAACCCAGGAGAAACTGCAGGGAGAGGTCGTGATAACGGTGGGCCGTGATACGGTCGATGGTGACATTAAGATGGGTCCAGGCGCCCACTTTCAGCAGGATATAGTTGATAAAGGCGATGAAGGCCAGGAAAACCAGCAGCATGGCCGCCACATTGGCCGCCAGCTTGAGCCCCTGAATGGTGCCATTGGAGATCGCATCCAGCACGTTGTTGCCCACTTTCTCTTTGGTGATCTGTATGTTGGAGCTGATCTCCTCGGTCTGGGGCACCAGGATCTTGGAGACCACCACTGCTCCCGGCGCCGCCATAACGGAGGCCGCCAGCAGGTGCTTGGCAAAGATGAGCCGCTGTACGGGGTCGGACCCGCCCAGGAAACCTATATAGGCGGCCAGCACCCCCCCGGCCAGCGTCGCCATACCCCCGATCATCACCAGCAGGATCTCCGATTTGTTCATGAAAGGAATGTACTCTTTGATCATCAGCGGTGACTCGGTCTGTCCCAGGAAAATGTTACCGGCCACCGAGAGGCTTTCGGCACCCGACAGCTTCAGGGCCTTGGTCATCGCCCAGGCCAGCCCGTACACAATGATCTGTATGATCCCCCAGTAAAAGAGCAGGGAGGTGAGGGCCGAGAAGAAGATGATCGTCGGAAGGATCTGGATGGCAAAGATCGTCCCGAACTTTTGTGTATCGGTCAGGCTCCCGAAAAGAAAGGTGGTACCCTCATTGGTAAAATCCAGGATCTTGACAAAGATCTTTCCGGTATATTCGAAGATCAGGCGTATCGCCGGCACATACAGGATACTCACCGCCAGCAGCACCTGGATAAGCAGGCCGGTAAAGACCACCTTCCAGGCGATCGCCTTGCGGTTGGTGCTGAAGGCCCAGGAGATCAGGATCAGGACAGCCATGCCCAGTAAGCCCCGCAGCAGCGATATGAGGGAAAAACCGCTGCCCATATCCGAAGAGATCACCTGTTTTGAATTGCCCTGGATCAGCGAAGCTTTCTCTCCGCTGTCACCTGCCGTGGCAGCAGGCAAAGTCTGTGCCGTATCCGTAACCACCGTATCCCGGTTCTCCGCAGGAAGGGCCGGGGCCGCCTTTAAGGCAGGCGAAAACAGTAAAAAAATAAGGAAAATAATAAGCAGACTCCTCATACATTTGATTTTAAGAAAGATACCGGAAAAATATTACCGGGACAACAGTGCCGGAAGAAGCTGAAGATCATTGGCTTTGTTGTTCACGGCGTTTTATCTCATCCCTGATCAGGGAAGCTTTCTCATAATCTTCATCGCGGACGGCCTGGTCAAGCATGCTTTTGAGCTCACGCAATGAAAAACGGCTGTATTCCTGTGTGGGGGAAACGGCCGGTTTATCTTCTTCACTCAGGTCCAGGTCGTCGCCCGTTTCCGACGAGTCCATCACCATACTGGCCTGGGCCATGATCTCTTCGGTGGTATAGATCGGGCACACGAATCTCACCGCCAGAGCGATGGCATCGGAGGTACGGGCATCGATGACTACCTCTTTGCCTCCCTGACTGCAGATCAGCTTGCTGTAAAACACGCCTTCTTCAAGTTTGTAGATCTCCACTTCCTTGAGTTTGATCTCAAAGGTCCTGGCAAAATTGTAAAAAAGATCATGGGTCAACGGCCGGGGCGGCTGAAGGTTCTCCAGCGCAATGGCGATCGCCTGGGCCTCACACCCCCCGATAATGATGGGGATCCTTCGCTCACCATTCTGCTCCGTCAGCACCAGGGCATACGCCCCCGACTGTGTCTGGCTGTATGAGAGCCCTAAAACATTCAGTTGTATTCTGGCCATACCTTGGTATTATATATCAGATCTTCCCCTCTCTGCGAATACAAATATAATGATTCCCTTATTATTTTCGTCACCGCTTACAGATGAAATAAATATTTGATGAAAATATTTGAATGTAAGTTAAATTTTATATTTTTGCAGTCCCAAAATAAGTTACATTTTTTAACGGATCAGATATGTTTGCTATCGTTGAAGTTGCCGGGCAACAATTTAAAGTGGAGAAAGACGAAAATATTTTCGTACACCGTCTTCAGAACAAGGAAGGGGATAAGATCGTGCTGGACCAGGTCCTGCTGATAGAAGAGGACGGAAAAACCGTGGTAGGCACTCCCGTGGTGAAAGACTATCAGGTGAAAGCCACTGTGATCTCCCACCTGAAAGGGGACAAGGTCAAAGTATTCAAGAAAAAAAGAAGAAAAGGATATCAGAAGCTCAACGGTCATCGTCAGTATCTGACTGAGATCAGGATAGATGCCATCGGAAAAGGCAAGGCTGCTCCCAAAGCTGCTGCTAAAAAAGCCGAAGAGAAGAAAGCTGAAGCTAAGAAAGAAGCTCCTGCTGCCGAAGCCAAGGCACCTGCCAAAGCGGCTCCGAAGGCCAAGGCCGCTCCCAAAAAGACGGAAACAGCTAAGAAAGCAGAAGCAAAAACCGGAACAACCAAAAAAACGACCGGGGCTGCTGCTAAAAAAACCACTACAGCCAAAGCCAAAAGCACGGCCTCCAAGGCCAAAAAGCCGGCAGCCAAAAAGAGCGATGATAAAAAAGAAGAAAAATAATATTTAATATTTACTGCTATGGCACACAAAAAAGGAGCAGGTAGTTCCAGAAACGGACGCGAATCCGAAAGCAAAAGACTGGGCGTAAAACTTTTCGGTGGGCAATATGCCAAAGCCGGGAACATCATCGTACGCCAGCGGGGCACACGCCATCACCCCGGGCTGAACGTAGGCATGGGCAATGACCATACCCTCTTCGCCCTTACCGATGGCATCGTGGAATTCAGGAAGAGACACAACAACAGGTCCTATGTCTCTGTCATCCCCAAGGAAGAAGCGGGAAAATAAACTTATTTTCATTTTTTTTCTCCCGGGACGTGGCCTGATACGGCACATGTTCCGGGAGTTTTTTTTAAATTGCACCCTTTAATACACCTATCATCATGCTCACATTAAAACAGATCCGGGAGAACAGCGAAGAGGTCATACGCCGTCTGAAGGTCAAGAATTTTGATGCCGAAGAGATTGTCGGCCGGATCCTGGCGACAGATGAACGCCGCCGCGCGATCCAGACAGAGACCGACAGTAAACAATCGGAACTGAACAGGCGGTCGAAAGAGATAGGTGCTCTTTTCAAGGAGAAGAAGATCGACGAGGCCAACGCAGCCAGGGAGGCGGTAGCCCGCCTCAAAGAGGAGATCAAAACGCTCCACAACGAGCTGCATGAAACGGAAGAGAAACTGAACGAGTTGCTGGTCACCCTCCCCAATGTGCCGCATCCGTCCGTACCTCCTGGGAACAGCGACGAAGACAATGTGATCGTAAGAGAAGGCGGAGAGATCCCCGGGCTGCCCGGTGAGGCTTTGCCCCACTGGGATCTGGGTAAAAAACATGCCCTTATTGATTTTGATCTGGGCAACAAGCTCACGGGAGCAGGTTTTCCTGTCTTCACAGGGCAGGGAGCACGGCTGGTGCGGGCCCTGATCAGTTTTTTCCTCGACGAGGCGGTCCGGGCCGGCTACCGCGAAGTGCTGCCCCCCCTTATGGTCAACGAGGCCTCCGCCTATGCCACAGGCCAGCTGCCCGACAAGGAGGGCCAGATGTACCAGCTGTCCACCGATCCCTATTACCTCATCCCCACCGCCGAGGTGCCGGTGACCAACATTTACCGTGACGTGATCCTTGACGCAGAGGAGCTGCCCGTAAAAAATACGGCCTATACCCCCTGTTTCCGCCGGGAGGCAGGCTCCTACGGCAAAGACGTAAGGGGCCTCAACAGGGTGCATCAGTTCGACAAGGTGGAGATCGTGCAGATCCAGCACCCCGACCGGTCGTATGACACCCTGGAAGAGATGGTGAAACATGTGGAAGGTCTGGTGCAAAAGCTGGAGCTGCCCTATCGCATCGTGCAGCTCTGTGGCGGCGATCTCTCTTTCACCTCTGCCCTCACCTATGATTTCGAGGTATATGCCGCTGCCCAGAAAAAATGGCTGGAGGTAAGCTCGGTCTCCAATTTCGAATCGTACCAGGCCAACCGCATGAAGCTGCGTTTCCGCGAAAAAGGCAGCAAGAAAACCCGTCTGGCCCACACCCTCAACGGCAGCGCCCTGGCCCTGCCCCGCATCATCGCAGCCCTACTGGAGAACAACCAGACCCCCGAGGGGATCCGTATCCCGGCGGCGCTCGTGCCTTACACAGGCTTTGAGATGATCTCCTGACCCCCTGTCTATGGAAAAGGCTCAGAAAAAAGCGTTCCTGTATGCCTCTGTGGCCATTTTTTTCTGGGCCACCATCCCCTCTGCCTTCAAGCTGGGACTGCGGGAGACCACGCCTGCCACCCTGCTGTTCTGGGCCAACCTCACCTCACTGGCGGTCTTCCTCGGGATCATCCTCTTCACCGGCAAAAGCTCCCTGATCTTCCGGCAATCCGGCAGCGACCTGTGGCATTCAGCCCTGCTGGGGCTCCTCAGCCCGTTCGGATATTACCTGATCCTTTTTGAGGCCTACTCCCGCCTGCCGGGACAGGTAGCCCAGCCCCTCAACATGATCTGGCCGCTGGTGCTGGTCTTCCTCTCAGCGGTCATGCTCGGGCAAAAGATCACCGGCAGGAGCTACCTGGCCCTGCTCATCAGCTTCGCCGGGATCGTTTTCGTCTCTTCACAGGGCGATCTGCTGGGGTTTCACAATACCGACATCACCGGCGTGGTGCTGGCAGCAGGAAGCTCCGTGATCTGGGCTCTCTTCTGGATCCTTCACATGAAAGACACAAGGGAGGAGGTGATCCGCCTTTTCTCCAACTTCTTCTTTGCTTTCCTTTACATTACCCTATATCTGCTTTTCACAAAAAACCGGTTCCTCCCCCCTGCCAACGCTGTCGCTGCAGGGGTTTACGCCGGTTTTTTCGAGATGGGTTTCACTTTCCTGCTGTGGCTGAAAGCCCTTCACCTGGCCAAAAATACCGCCACGATCAGCAACCTGGTCTATCTGGCACCTTTTTTGTCGCTCTTCTTTCTCCGTCACCTGACGGGAGAAAAGATCTATCTTACCACAGTGATCGGCCTGGTGTTGATCATTGGTGGTATATTTGTACAAAATTATAGTGGAAAAAAAACGTTACGATACTAAACAGAACTGTCATGAAACTTTCTTCCCGCTTTTTCTCAATGAGTATCGCCTTTGTGATACTGCTTTTCATCACTATCCTTTTTTCCTGTAAAAAAGAGGAACCTGTTCCTCCTGACCGGCCCACGGTCGAAGAAAAAGCCCGGGACCAGCTCTACAAGATCATGCAGGATTGGTACCTGTGGTATGACAAGATGCCGGAGGTGGATGTGAATGATTACAAAGGTCCGGAAGATCTTCTCGAGGCTTTGCGGTATAAAGAGCTGGACAAATGGAGTTTTGTGGCGGAGAAATCCCTTTTCGAGAGTTATTTCGGAGCCGGGGAATATCTGGGTTTTGGTTTCGGTTACGGTTATGATGAGGCAGGCAGGATCTGGATCTCTTTTGTCTTCAAAGATTCTCCGCTCTATCCCGAGGGGGTGCGGCGTGGATGGCAGCTGACGGCTGTCGACGATCATGTGTTGTCCCCCGGCGAGGATCTGAGCCCGCTGATGGGAGATCCCGTTCCCGGCATACAGAAAAAACTCACTTTTGTGACCCCCGACAGCAGTACGGTATCCGTAACGGCTGTCAAGGATACCATTAAGATCAATGCGGTGCTGCTGGCCGACACCCTGCATATAAATAACGAGGTGGTCGGGCATCTGGTCTTCCAGACGTTCATCGACCCGGCCAAGGCTGAGCTGGACAGCGCTTTTGCCTTTTTCAGGTCGGTCAACGCCACCGATCTGATCGTCGATCTGCGGTACAACGGTGGGGGCAGCCTCAACGTAGCCCAGAAACTGGGCAGTCTCATCGCCGGCAATGCCAACAAAGGGAACACACTCTGCCGTCTGGAGCACAACGACAAGCGCAGTGACCAGAATGAGGACATCCCCTTCGTCGAGGAGGACCAGGCCCTCTCGCTCAACCGCATTATTTATATCACCAGCCGGGGCAGCGCCTCGGCCAGCGAGGTGATCATCAACGGTCTCAAGCCTTTCATGACCGTGTCACTGGTGGGCGACCGTACCTACGGCAAGCCCGTAGGCATGCACTCCTGGATCTATGACAAGTATGTCTTCGTACCCGTCAGCTTCAAGCTGGTCAATGCCAATGGCGAGGGGGACTATTTTGACGGCATCCCGGCCGACGACTATGCCGAGGACGGTCTGCAGTATGCTTTCAGCGACCGCCGTGAGCCTCGTTTGCGGGATGCGATCATATACATCGAGACAGGGACCTTCCCTAACCCCGGCCAGAAAAAAGTTTACGTAAAACAACCGGTCTGGAGAGGCTTGCAGCAGGAGATAGGCGCTTTATAACAGATATTTTATGGCCGAGCAGGAAAAGATCATTCTGGGCGTAGACCCCGGCACCAACTACACCGGCTATGCCATCCTCGAGGTGAGGGGCAAGGTGCTGACCGTCGCTGCCATCGGGGTGATCGACCTGCGGAAATATGATTCCCACTTTCTGAAACTGAAACATATCTTCCAGCGTGTGCTGGGTCTGGTGGATGAATATCATCCCGATGAGCTGGCCATCGAGGCCCCTTTTTACGGGAAGAACGTACAGTCGATGCTCAAGCTGGGACGCGCTCAGGGCGCCGCCATCGCTGCCGGCCTCTACCGCGAAGTGCCCGTCTTCGAATATGCTCCCCGCAAGATCAAGATGGCCATCACCGGAGAGGGGAACGCCTCCAAAGAACAGGTGTCGGCCATGCTTGTCCACATCATCCGTTTCAGGGATATGCCGAAACAACTGGATGCCAGCGATGCCCTGGCTGCAGCCGTATGTCATTATTATGAGAACCAGGGTCTCCGCAAAAGCGGTAACTCCGCAAGCTGGAAAGAATTTATCCGGAAGAACAAGGACAGGATCGCAGATCAATAGGTAGGGGTCCTGGAAACAAGTCGATTTAGGGCTTTATCATCCGTCTCCCTGGGATCCAGACAATCAACTTCCCCTGATGAAATCCAGAGTCTGGAGTCCCGAAAAATCTTTGATTTTTCGAGGATGCTCGCAAATCAATGATTTGCGGCATGTGGAGGTTGGAGTTTGGAGTTATTATTCGCATTATCGCTTCATCTCTTCATCACTTCATCGCTTCATCGCTCCCATTTTCCCATCATTCTCAGATGGTATGGGGGTATGGGCTACAGCTCCACTTCCCTGCTTATCTTTTCCGCCAGCTCTCTGAACTCCTCTTCGGAGAGTTTCAGCTTGGGGCGGGAAAAGCTGATATCAGCTTCCGAATTGATGGGGATAAGATGGATGTGGGCATGCGGCACCTCCAGTCCCAGCACGGCCACGCCTATGCGGCGGCAGGGCACCACTTTCTCAATGGCCCGGGCCACCTTCTTGGAGAAAACCATCATCCCCGCCAGGAGGTCATCCTCCAGGTCAAAAAGATAGTCGGTCTCCTGTTTGGGGATCACCAGCGTGTGTCCTTTGGCCAGGGGATGGATATCAAGAAAAGCATAATAACGGTCATCCTCTGCGATCTTGTAAGAAGGGATCTCCCCTTGGACGATCATAGAAAATATTGTGCTCATGACAGGTTCTTTTATATGGATATCTCGACGATCTCCAGCGAAATGGTACCGGAAGGCACCGCCACCTCCACCTGCTCGCCGGCTTTTTTGCCGATGAGGGCTTTGGCAATAGGTGTCTGGATGGAGAGCTTGCCGGTCTTCAGGTCGGCTTCCGTCTCCGACACCAGGGTGTACTCCATCATCTGCCCGTTGTTCAGGTTCTTAAGTTTCACCCGGTTCATCATCTGCACGGTCGAAGTGTCTATCTTTGATTCATCGATCACCCGGGCGTTGGCGATGAGGTTCTCCAGTTTGGCGATCTTCATCTCCAGCATCCCCTGTGCTTCCTTGGCCGCATCATACTCGGCATTTTCCGAAAGGTCTCCCTTGTCACGGGCCTCGGCGATCTGCCGTGAGATGGCAGGACGCTCCACACGCGTGAGATGATCCAGCTCTTCCTTCAGTTTACGCAATCCTTCTTCAGTAATGTAAGATACTTCTCCCATATTCCAGATTTTTTGTACAACAGGTAAAAACAAAAAGAATTCCACAATGCAGGGAACTCTTTTTTCACTTGCGCCGTTATTTACGGTACAAAGATAAAAATATTTTTTCTTTAATTCAAAGGATTTCAGATACTAAACACCTTTTTTGTCCTGTTTTTCTCTTTCAGGATGCCGGCACCTCCGCAGAGAAAATCCCGTCAGATCAAAAATATTTTCTCTCCATGATCTCGGAATAGATCACCGCTTTGACCGGATCAAAATCCTCCATAATATCAGGTGTGTATTCCGCGTTCTGCTCATCCATAAATTTCTGCCAGTCGGGCTGATCGGCCACAATACGGTTTTTGTCCACAGGTTGTTTTTTTTCTTCTTTTTTCGCAGTAAAGACGCTCCTCCCTTCTTCCTCAGGAGGCAGGAACACTTCCGGCTCCTCATTTTCCGGCTGCTCCTCCATTATCTCCTCGTAGGCAGGTATCTCTTCTTCCATCTGCGCCTCCGGCTCCTCCGGGGGATTCAACAAGGCATCCACCAGGGGATTGCCCGTAATGATCCTCTCCCTCTCCTTCGCGGCATTGTCAGTTGCCGCCTGCTGTTGCGCTTTTCTCCTGTTAAGTTCCGCAGTATCGACCTTTTTCTTTTTCTTAAAGACCCCGGCTACGGAGATGAGGATCAGAAATACGATATACAGAATGGTTCCCAGATCTCCTTTCATGGTGACTCACTTTTTTTTATTTTTCTTCTTCTTGTCCTTTTTCTTCTTATTGCCTCCGAACATTTTCTGCCAGATATTCTGTTTCCCCCCGCTATTATAATGATCGGCCTCTTTTCGTGTCTGCTTCATTCTCTTCTGGGTCTCGGGCGTCTGCATTTTATAACGCCTTTTTATCTCCTTTTTCCGTGCTTTTTCATAAGCTTTTTTCCGCTGTTTCTTTTTCTTTTCCGCCTCTTTGACCTGTTTTGGGACCTTCCCTTTGGTCTGTTTCCCTCTAGTGTTCTTGCCAAAGAGACCGGTTTTGGCAGGTTTGGAATCTTTTTTCCGGGTTACTGTTTTTTTCTGTTTAGACGACAGACTTTTCCCCTTGGGAGACTGGGCAGCTGCCGGCAGTGACAGCAGGAACACCACCAGCAGAAAAAGGATCCGGTTTTTACAGGAAAATTTCATTAGCTTTGCGGTCTAAAAACAAAGGCAGAATGAAGATCTACCCATTCACATATCCAAAGATAATCATTTTTATCTTAATGATTCTGCCGGTACTGGTGCCCTCCTCCTGTAAGACAAAGGAGAACGAACGGATACCGGATGTATTCGTGGATTTTACCATCAACCTCAGCGATCCCATGTTCAATGATCTGACGGTTGCAGGGAACGCCGTGGTCATAACTTCTTCCTATGCGGGATCGGCTTCTGCCGGATACGGGGGACACGGCATCATTGTTTATCGTGCTTCGGAATCCGAGTTCTTTGCTTTTGACCGGACCTGTCCTTTTGAAGAGGCGCTTGACCAGGCAGTGGTCCTGAAGAATACGGGAGACATCACCCCCGAATGTCCGGAATGTCATTCCAAATATGTTCTCCCCAATTACGGGTATCCCACTTCCGACAGTCCGTCCCGTTATCCTTTGAAGCTGTACCGCACCTCTTTCGACGGACAAATGGTGCATGTTTATAATTAACCCAAAATCAGCAATAGAAAATCGCAAGCGCTTTTCATTTCTGATCGATTAAGGATTTCATCGGTTTTGGTTATTCACCAAAACCGTAAACTCCTAGATCGGGGTTAACCCCAGCTAACGCATTAGTTCAGCTATTTTTTAGCTTCCTAATGCGTAATCTGGGATTAAAAAACCACGCAAATTGCGTGGTTTTTTGATCTTTGTAGCAGTTCCTAATATCTGTAATGATCAGGCTTGTAAGGTCCTTCCACCGGTACCCCGATGTAATCGGCCTGTTCCTTGGTCAGTTTTGTCAGGCTCACACCCAGCTGCGGCAGATGCAGTCGTGCCACCTCTTCGTCCAGGTGCTTGGGAAGACGGTACACGTCGATCGCATAATCATTTTTCCACAGCTCGATCTGGGCAAGGGTCTGGTTGGAGAATGAGTTGCTCATCACAAAGGAGGGATGACCCGTGGCGCAACCCAGGTTCACCAGACGTCCTTCGGCCAGCAGAATGATGGAGTGGCCATCGGGGAAATGGTACTGATCCACCTGCGGCTTGATATTCTCCTTGCGGATGCCGGGATAGTTCTCCAGCTCATCCACCTGGATCTCATTGTCGAAGTGACCTATGTTACATACGATCGCCTGGTCTTTCATGCGGGCCATGTGATCGATGGTGATGATATCCCTGTTGCCGGTAGCCGTGACAAAGATATCGGCAATATCCAGCGCCTCTTCGATCGTTTTCACCTCATATCCTTCCATGGCCGCCTGCAGGGCACAGATGGGATCGATCTCAGTGATGATCACGCGTGCGCCAAAGTTGCGCATCGACTGGGCCGATCCTTTGCCCACATCACCGTAACCGCACACCACCACCACCTTGCCGGCCAGCATGATGTCCGTGGCCCGTTTGATGCCATCTGCCAGCGACTCACGGCACCCGTAAAGATTGTCGAATTTCGATTTGGTCACCGAATCGTTCACATTGATGGCAGGGGCCAGCAGCTCTCCTCTCTCTTTCATCTGGTACAGACGGTGCACACCGGTAGTTGTCTCTTCGGAAACACCTTTCCACTCTTCGACCAGGCGGTGCCATTTCGTAGGATCTTCTTCGTATACCCTGCGAAGGGTATCCAGGATGATCTGCTCCTCTCTGTTGGAGCCTTTCTCATCCAGCAGGGCCGGGTTCTCCTCCACAGCATATCCCTTGTGAATGATCAGGGTGGCATCGCCACCGTCGTCCACGACCAGATGAGGCCCTTTGCCTTCGGGGAAAGAAAGGGCCTGCACCGTGCTCCACCAGTACTCCTCAAGGGTTTCTCCTTTCCAGGCAAAGACCGGAACTCCCATGTCGGCCATGGCTGCCGCCGCATGGTCCTGGGTGGAAAAGATGTTACAGCTGGCCCAGCGCACATCCGCCCCCAACTCCACCAGGGTCTTGATCAGGACGGCCGTCTGGATGGTCATGTGCAGGGACCCGGTGATACGGGCCCCCTTCAGAGGCTTCTCTCCGGCATATTTTTCCCGCAGGGCCATGAGCCCCGGCATCTCTTTCTCCGCCAGTTCGATCTCCTTCCGGCCGAATGGGGCCAGGGAAAGATCTTTTACTTTGTAAGGGAGGGTCGATACTATTGTCTCAGTTACATTCATTATACTTCGGTTTTGATGATAATTTACAAAAATACAAACTTTTTGCGTTATGCCTTAGTAAGTTTGGAGTCCCGAAAAATCTTTGATTTTTCGAGCCCGTCCGACTGGCGTCAGCCGGGCGGGGATGCTCGCAAATCAATGATTTGCGGCATGTGGAGGGTGGAGTTACGAGTTGGGAGTTTTTAGTATCGAGTTAGTAGTTAGTAGTTGGTGGTTGGTAGTTATTCGATCAACGATCATCGATCATCCTTCATCCTTTACCCGCCGTAGCTGGTTTCTGAGCTTGCCCACCCAACCGAGACCGTTCGGACGGGTCGAAACACAGCGAAGGCGGGGTTCATCCTTCCTTCAACAGTTCCAATGCCTTCTTTTTATCTTCTTCCAGACGGAGTGCCAGTTCCTCGATGTTGTCAAATTTTTTCTCATCGCGGATGCGGTCGATGAAGGTCACAACGACGTCCTGTCCGTATATATCCCCGTGGAAATCGAAAACATGTACCTCGATGGTCTTTTCGGGGAAGCCGTTGTTCACCGTCGGGCGTATACCGATATTGAGCATGCCGCCGAATTCTTTTCCCGATATCAGCACCTTCACGGCATAGACACCGTCGGCCGGGATCAGCTTGTGCTCATCATCCGGCCGGATGTTGGCTGTGGGGAACCCCATGCTACGTCCGATCCTTTTCCCTCCGACGATGCGGCCCAGGATGAAATAATGGTATCCCAGGTATTTCACGGCCCCTGCCACATCCCCCTGCCACAGAATATCCCGGATCAGGGAAGAGCTGACGGTTTTCCCGTCCACTTTCATCGCTTCGACCCTCACCACACGAAATCCCAGTTCCTTTCCCAGCAGGGATACATGCTCATAATCTCCCTGGCGGTCGCGACCAAAGACATGATCGAAGCCCATCACCAGGGTATCCACCCCGATCTTCTCCACCAGCACCTTCTCTACAAAAGCACGGGCATCCAGGTTGCGTATCTCCTCCGTGAACTCCAGCACCAGCAGATGATCGATGCCACACTCCTCCAGCAACTCCTCTTTCCCCTGGAGGGTAGAGAGATACCTGATCTTTTCGGGGTGATGGTTCAGCACAATGCGGGGGTGAGGCCAGAACGTGATGACGAGGGTCTCCCCGTCCCTGCGACGTGCCTCCTGTCTCATGCGGTCGAAGAGATACCTGTGGCCGACGTGAACGCCGTCAAAAACACCGATGCTCACAACCGGTTTTTTAATACGGATCTCTTCCAAAGAGTGATATACGATCATATGGCCCCCATTCGAAAAATGCTGCGCAAAGTTATAATTTTCTACCGTCTGTTATGCCGATTATTTTGTTATTTTCGTATGTACCATTGTCAGCGGCAGATGAAAACCCCCGAATATGTTCAAAAGGATCCCTGGCTCAGACCTTATGAGAAGGTCATCCTGGGGAGGATCAACAAATACAGGCAGGTAAGGGAAGTGTTGACGTCAGGCAAAAAGCTAAAGGATTTTGCCAACGGGCATCATTATTTCGGCCTTCACAAGAAAAAGAAAACATGGGTTTTCCGTGAATGGGCTCCCAATGTCGACCGCATCTACCTGCTGTGTGAGGGCTCCCGGTGGCAGGAACAGCCGGAGTTCCGGCTAAAAGCTGTGGCTGAGGGAGTATGGGAGCTGCGCCTGCCTCACGACCGGCTCAAACATCTTGATCTTTTTCATCTCTCGGTCCATTGGGACGACCAGCGGGGAGAACGCATTCCCTCGTATGCCACCCGCGTGGTACAGGATGAGGAGACCAAATTGTTCAACGCCCAGGTATGGGATCCCCCCGATCCTTATGAGATGAAGATCAAAGATCCTCCTTCAGCGGAGGAAGCTCCTTTTATCTATGAAGCCCATATCGGCATGAGCGGGGAAGAGGAAAAGATATCCACCTACGCCGAGTTCCGGGACCGTTTGCTGCCTTACATTGCTGAGAGCGGCTATAATACCATCCAGCTGATGGCCATCCAGGAACACCCCTATTACGGCTCGTTCGGATACCATGTGTCCAGCTTTTTTGCAGCCTCTTCACGTTTCGGCACTCCCGACGACCTGCGGTCCCTCATCGACAAAGCACATGAGTACGGCATCCGTGTGATTATGGATATCGTGCATTCTCATGCCGTACGCAACGAGGTGGAAGGGCTGGCCCTCTTCGACGGCACCCGCAGCCAGTATTTTCACGAAGGGCCCCGCGGCGAGCACCCAGCCTGGGACTCCCTCTGCTTTAATTACGGAAAACACGAAGTGCTGCACTTCCTCCTCTCCAACCTGAAATACTGGCAGGAGGAATACCGGTTCGACGGGTTCCGGTTCGACGGGGTGACCTCCATGCTTTACCTCGACCACGGCCTGGGGAGGGATTTCACCTCCTATGAGAACTATTACAACGGCGAGCAGGACGAAGATGCCATCCTCTATCTCACCCTGGCCAACGAGTTGGTCCATCAAGTCAACCCCCGGGCGCTGACCATTGCCGAAGAGATGAGCGGCATGCCGGGGCTGGGGATCCCCGTACAGGAAGGAGGGATCGGCTTTGATTATCGTCTTGCTATGGGCGTGCCCGATTTCTGGATCAAACTGATCAAGGAATACCCCGACGAACAGTGGAATGTCAGCCAGATCTATCACGAGCTGAGCAACCACCGCCAGGACGAGAAGACCATCTCCTATGCCGAATCACATGACCAGGCTCTGGTAGGCGACAAGACCATTGCTTTCCGGCTGATGGACAAGGAGATGTATTTCCATATGAGCAAACAGGACCACCACCTGGTCATCGACCGGGGACTGGCCCTGCATAAGATGATACGGCTGATCACTGCCGCCACCGCCGGAGGAGGATACCTCAATTTTATGGGGAACGAGTTCGGCCATCCCGAATGGATCGACTTCCCGCGCGAGGGAAACAACTGGTCATACCAGTATGCCCGACGCCAGTGGAGCCTGCTGCAGAACAGCGACCTCCACTATCACGAGCTGGGCGATTTCGACCGGGCTATGATCCGCCTCCTGCGTGAAGAGAAGATCTACGATCTGCTCTTCCCCTTCCTCATCAGCGCCAACGAAAAAGACCAGGTGCTGGCTTTTTCCCGGAAGGACCTGCTTTTTGTCTTTAATTTTAACCCTGTGGTCTCCTTCACGGACTATGGCATCCCTGTCGGCAGCGGCAATTACCGTATCGTCCTCAATACAGATGCTTCCGCTTTCGGCGGTCAGGGGCGTATTGACGACTCCCTGACCTATCCTGCCCTGAAGTTCGGGAAATGGTACTCTTCCGATCCTTTCTATGTGAAGCTATATCTGCCGGCCAGGACCGCTGTCGTACTGAAAAGGTACCGGCCCAGGCCTGTCCGTTAAGTGCTTCAGATCCACATCACCATATTGACATCCTGCGGATGCGGCAGCAGCGGATGGGTAGGCACGATACGCACATCGTAAAAGAAATAACCGGGTTTGGTAGGCTCTACCCGGATGGTATAGCGGGCCTCTGAGCCTTCCTGTCCTGCGAGATCGAACGGCTGTTTGAAGACCAGCACCGTATTACCGCTCTTATCCCTGTCGGTCACCACCAGCTCTACCTGTATCCACTCCGGCAGGATCTCATCCAGGTCGAGCACAATGGATCCGGTATATTCCTCTCCCACACGGTATTCACCATCGCCGCTGAACTCACTGGAGAGCACCCTGATCTTCTCCATCTTGCTGTACACCTGATATTTCCAGAGCGCCAGCAGGCGGGCCTGCTCAAAGCGGCTTTTGCGCAGTAGTTTGCTCCGCTCGAACATCTTCAGGTAATACCGGTCGTAATAGTCCTGCATCATCCGGTACATCGTGAAATTGGGAGCCACCTGCAGGAGGTTCTTTTTGATCATCCTGATCCAGCCTTCCGCCACCTCCTCTTTGTTACGATCGTAATACAGGGGAATGATCTCGTTCTCCAGGATGGAATAGATCATCTCCACATCCATTTCATCCTGCAGGTCCTGGTTCTGATAGGTCCTCTCCTGGGGGAGCGCCCAGCCGGCGCCCGGCACATATCCTTCCACCCACCAGCCGTCGAGCACACTGAAATGGAGGGTACCGTTCATCACGGCTTTCTCTCCGGAGGTCCCGGAAGCTTCCAGAGGCCGCGTGGGGGTGTTGAGCCAGATATCCACCCCCTGCACCAGATGGGAGGCCAGCTCCATATCATAATCCTCCAGGAAAAGGATCTTCCCTTTGAACTCCGGCATGCGGGAGATACGGTAGATCTCGCTGATCAGCTTTTTCCCTTCGGTATCCTGGGGATGTGCCTTGCCTGCAAAAAGGAACTGCACGGGCCGCTCCTCATCGCTCACCAGTTTCTTCAGGCGCTCAGTGTCGCGGAACAGCAGGGTGCCTCTTTTATAGGATGCAAAACGGCGTGCAAAGCCAATGGTCAGGGCGTCCTCCCGCAGACGCCGGTTGATCTCTATGATCTTGCGGGGCGACTCATGACGACGCGTGCCGTTCTTGGTGAAACGCTCGCGTATATAACGGATCATCTCTTTTTTCACCTCTCTTTTGAAAGCCCACAGATCTCTGGCGGGGATATGTTCGATCTTCTTCCAGGTCTCTTCCCGGCTGGGGTTCACAGATCCTTCACTATCCGTTTTTTCCATCAGGAAATCTTTCCACCCGGCAGAGGCCCAGGTATCATAATGCACACCGTTGGTCACATAGCCGATGTGCAGCTCTTCTTTGAGGAATCCTGGCCAGAGGTCCTTGAAGAGCTCACGGCTCACCTCTCCGTGCAGACGGCTCACACCGTTGATCTCGGAGGAGAGGTTGGCTGCCAGAAAGCTCATGTTGAATTTTTCATTTTTATCTCCGGGAGTTTTCCTGCCCAGGTTCATCAACTCGTCCCAGGAGATCTTCAGGCGGTCAGGATAATGTGCCAGATAGGTACGCAACAGGTTCTCATCAAAGAGATCATGACCTGCCGGTACGGGGGTGTGCGTGGTGAAGAGAGTGGATCCTCTCACCACCTCCCGGGCTTCGGCAAAGGAGAGATTATACTCATGGATGAGGCAGTTGATACGCTCCAGACCGATGAAGGCCGAATGACCTTCATTGCTGTGGTAGATGTCCGGTTGTATCCCCATCACACGCAGGGCACGTATGCCGCCGACACCCAGGAGGAGCTCCTGTTTCAGCCGGTTCTCACGGTCACCCCCGTAGAGATGATGGGTGATCTGCCTGTCCCGGTCCTGATTCTCCTCTAAGTCGGTATCCAGAAGATAGAGGGAGACACGTCCCACTTTGGCTTCCCAGATCTTCGCCGTCACCACACGCCCAGGGAAAGCAACCTGCACCGACAGCCAGTTACCTGCCTCATCCTTGACGGGCATCACCGGCAGATGGGAGAACTGCTCGGCTTCATACACCTCCTGCTGTTCGCCGCTGCTGCTGAGCACCTGCTTGAAATAACCGTAACGGTACAGCAACCCTATGCCGGTCATGGGACGGTTCTCGTCACTGGCCTCCTTCAGATAATCTCCGGCCAGGACACCGAGGCCACCGGAATAGATCTTCAGCGTGCTGTGCAGGCCGAACTCCATACTGAAATAAGCCACATGCGGCAGGGAGCGGTCCGGTTTTTCATCCATGTACTTCCGGAACTCCGATACCACATTGTCCAAATGGGCCAGGAACTTCTTACTGCGTGACAGGGAAAGAAGCCTTTTATAATCCACTCTTTCAAGCAGCATAACAGGATTGTGTCCCGTCTCCTCCCAAAGGTTCTCATCCACAG
>JALVJE010000094.1 GCA_027028505.1 Bacteroidales bacterium | reverse complement strand
GTTGTTCTTGTATTTCTTTTTGATCATTGTAAATACGGCCGGCTGGTATTGCGGCCTGACATTTTCTGCGAACATACGGAACATTACTTTGGATGCGGCCCTGTCGGTGGGAGGATTATAATCTTTGAAGAAAGACTCTGCACCCTTATAAACGGCCTGCAATGCCTTACCGATCTTTTCCTGGTCACCGCTCTGCAGGGCTTTTTCAAGACCGCTGGTTCGGTAAGCGAAGTAAATGATCTCGCTGCCTCTGATCAGTGCTTCTGAGATATACTGGGTTGAATAGGTGTAATCGGCTCTTTTCTGTATGGCATCTTTGATCAGGTCCAGTGCTTCGCCGTATTTTTTCTCCCGTGCGGGATCCTGTGCCACCCATTTTCTGAATTCATCTTCTATGGCCACCTTCTGATCACGAACGTGCATCTTTTTCAGCGCTTCGTTCTGGCCGATGGAAAATTTCCAGTAATTACTGGACATGGAGTATTTATCGGCATACTGGATACGCACTTTTTCACTGGCCATCATATCTCTCCACATGATCTTCTGCCGGGCGCCCCGGATCTTTACCCTGTTGGGGTTGATGATGTTCATGGTCTCGTCCAGTTCGTAGGAGGTCATATATCTTTCGGTACCGCCGGGATAACCGATGACCATGGAGAAATCCCCCGGATGAACGCCTTTGAGCGACACCTTCAGGTATTTTTTTGGTTTCAGGGGCACATTGTCCGGGGAGTAGTCGGCGGGCTTCCCGTCGGGGGACATGTAAACGCGGAATACGCTGAAGTCGCCGGTATGACGGGGCCACATCCAGTTATCGGTATCTCCGCCGAATTTACCGATAGAGTTGGGGGGTGTCCCCACAAAACGCACATCCCGGTAGATCTCATAAACGACCAGATAATAGGCATTTCCGGCAAAGAAAGATCTTACGCTGGCTTTGTAATCCGTGCCGTCGGTGGCTTCCTTGACGATCTCCTGGCTGATCTCCCGGATCTTATTCTGGCGGGTCTCTTCGCTCATGGTATCACTGAGAGCAGGCAGGATCTTGCCGGAGACGTCTTCCATACGTACCAGGAAAGTGACCGAGAGACCAGGGTTGGGCAACTCATCTTTTTTTGTTTTGGCCCAATAGCCGTCATCCAGGTAGTTGTGCTCGACGGAGCTGTGTTCCTGGATGGCGCTGAACCCGCAATGGTGGTTGGTGAGCAACAAACCTTCGGGAGATACGATCTCTCCCGTACATCCTCCGCCGAAGATGACCACGGCATCTTTCAGGCTGGAGTGGTTGAGACTGTATATGTCGTCGGCTGTCAGTTTCAGCCCCATTTTGGTCATGGTGCCGATGTTCAGCTTTTCCAGCAGCGGCAGCAGCCACATGCCTTCGTCGGCCCGGAGCAACGGGCTGACCAGGAGGAAGATCCACAAAAACAGGGTTGTTATGCGTTTCATATCAAATGGTTTAAAGTTTGTGATTTGGTGCAAAGATAAATTTAATTTACACTTTACAATATGTTATTCATCAACCCCCGGGAATGCTATTTTCTGCTGGTCATCGAGCAACCGGAAGGTCATGCGGTGATAGGGGGTGGTGCCGTGACGGCGTATGGCCTGGCGGTGTGAGGCGGTAGGATAACCTTTGTTGCCCTCCCAGCCATAGACCGGATACTCCCGGTGGATCTCCATCATGTACCGGTCGCGGTAGGTCTTGGCCAGGATGGAAGCGGCAGCGATGGAGGCGTATTTGCTGTCTCCTTTGATGATACAGAGGAAGGGGATCTTCTTATAGGGAAGGAAATTGCGGCCGTCCACCAGAAGGAGCTGTGGTTCTTTCCTGAGCTTGTCAACGGCCTGGTGCATGGCGGTCCAGGTAGCCCGCAGGATGTTCATCTCATCGATGCGGTGGTTGTCGACCATGGCCACGGCCCAGGCCAGTGCCTGTTCTTCGATCTCCTGCCGCAGCTGCTCTCGTTTTTTAGCAGACAGTTTTTTGGAGTCGTTGAGGCCCTCCAGTTCAAAATCGGGAGGGAGGATGACGGCCGCAGCGGTGACAGGTCCGGCAAGACATCCGCGGCCGGCCTCGTCAATCCCCGCTTCCATGCCCGGATAGCGGTGCCAGGGGCGTAGTGGGGCCGTCATGACCGTCCGGTTTTTTCCATGGTCTCCCAGACGCGGTCAGCAGTGGAGTCCCAGGAGAACTTTTTTACCCGTGCCGCTCCTGCTGTTATTAATTTTTCCCGCAAATTGTTGTCTTTCGTAATACGTTGCATCGCTTCGGCGATCTTTTCAACGGAAAAAGGATCTGCATACAGGGCCGCATCGCCGGCCACCTCCGGTAAGGCTGTTACATTGGCTATGAGTACCGGTGTGTGACAGGCCATGGCCTCCACCAGCGGGATCCCGAAGCCTTCGAAATAGGATACGAGCAACAGGGCTTCGGCCCCTCCCATCAGCAGTCGTGTGTCCTGGCGGTCCAGACTGCCGGGGAACAGAACATCTCCCGTGTGTTTCATTTTTTTCAGCACTTTCCACAACTCACCATTCCCGAACAGTTCCCGTCCGGCCAGGATCAGTTTGATACCGGCAGTATCCTGTTCCCTGAAAAGATCATAGGCCCTGAGAAGGCGGGGGATGTTCTTACGGGGCAGCAGGGAGCCGACATATACAAAATAAGGGGAACCGCCGGCAAACCGCTGGCGGCTCTCTTTCTTTTCGTGGTCCGAAAGGGGAGAGAATGCCTCGGAAACGCCGTTCCAGGCCACCGAGATCTTCTCCGGAGCAATGCCGAAGCTCGTGGAAATGTCCTTTTTGGAAAATTCCGAGACCGTGAGGATATGGGAGGCCTGCCTGGCAAAGCGTGGGAAATATCTTCTGTAATATGCCCCGGTAACGGGAGGGAGGTCTTTGGGGTAATGAACGAAATTGACATCGTGGATCACAGGGAGCGTCCTGGTACGGCAGTTGAGCGGGATGAACCCGTCGGGAGAGAAAAAAAGATCGGCCGGATGTTCCCGGAGGAACTTTTTCACACCCTGCTGGAACCAGATATGCCAGAGAAGAGGATGACGGGCCGGGGGCCTGATGATGAAAGGATGAACATTGGGAGAAAAAATGAACTGTTCGTCCCAGGGCCGGTCAAAGAGAAAATAAAAATCATCACCGGGCCGGGCCCGGGTGATACGTATGAGCGTTTCATAAGTGTACCAGCCTATCCCGTCGAGTTTTCCGGGCAGGAGCAGGCGGGTGTTGACAACGATCTTCATGGAAAATATCTCCTGTTTGACAGGCTTTATTACTTTTGTGTGTAAAGTAAACCAAAATATCAGGATTGAAAAAGAAGTTTTTTTCGAATCTCCTCTTTCTGATCTCGCTGAACCTGGTGGTGAAGCCTTTCTGGATCTTCGGGATCGACCGGGCCGTTCAGAACACGGTGGGGGCTGATGCGTACGGTTTTTATTTCTCCCTGTTCAGTTTTTCCCTTTTACTGAATATCCTGCTGGATGCGGGGACCACCAATTACAACAACCGGATCATAGCCCGTGAGCCCGACAAGCTCTCCACCTGGTTTTCCCAGTTGTTCCTGATCCGTCTGATGCTGGCCGTGGTCTATGCCGTGGTAACCTTTGGCATTGCCTTTTTTATCGGCTATGGTCCCCGGCAGATGTACCTTCTGGTCTTTCTCGTGCTGAACCAGTTCCTGGCCTCTTTCATTCTGTTTTTCCGTTCCAATATTACCGGATTGCATCTTTTCAGGACGGACAGTGTGCTCTCGGTCGCCGACCGCCTGCTGATGATCCTGCTGACAGGGCTTGTCTTATGGGGGCATGTGACCGACCGGCCTTTCCGGATCGAATGGTTCGTATACATACAAAGCGTTTCCTATGCTGTGGTCGCCCTCGTGGCATTTTTGCTGGTATTGCGAAAGACGGAGTTTTTCCGTTCCCGTTTCCGCAAAGATCTTTTCCTGAAGATACTGCGGGAGAGTTTTCCTTTTGCGATGCTCACCCTGCTCATGGCCCTCTATTACCGTGTCGATTCGGTGATGCTGGAACGTCTGTTGCCTGACGGTGCGAAAGAGGCGGGGATCTATGCCCAGGCTTTCAGACTGCTGGATGCATTTGTGATGTATGCGTATCTTTTTTCGGTCATCCTGCTGCCCCTCTTTTCCATGATGCTGAAAGAAGGAAAGGCCGTGGACGATCTGATACGGTTCGCTTTTCTGTTGCTGATGATCCCGGTGCTGATCCTGGGGACAGCGACCATTATCTTTTGTCATCCTGTGATGGACCTCTTGTACAGGGAGCATACTGCAATATCGGCCGATGTGCTTGCCATACTGATGGGAGCGCTGATCTTTGTTTCTTCGGGATATCTTTTCGGCACCCTGCTCACGGCACGGGGAGATATCAGGGCATTAAGCAGGCTGGCTGCCGGAGGGTTCGTACTGAATATCGTCCTCAATGCCATCTTTATTCCGCGTTTCCAGACGCTGGGAGCTGCCGGCGCCAGCCTGGTGACCCAGGCGGGGATAGGGATCGCACAGGTGGTGATGGTTCACAAACGCTTCCGGATACCGGTACACCGCATGATCCCTTACCGGACCTATCTTTTTGTTTTGCTGATCCTGCTGACAGGTTTCATCCTGTACCGCTCCGGCACAGATCCCCTGACAGCTTATGTCATACAGCTGGCCGTAGCTTTCTTCCTGGCAGTGATGATACGTCTGATACCCGTACGGCAGATGATCTCCATACTGGCATCGGAAGAAGAAGAAATATGAAAATGAGGTCAGGAGCCGGTCTTTAGCAAAGGCCTCCAGAAAAGGGCTGCGATAAGTACCCCCGTGATCACTCCCAGGGCATTGGAGAGCATATCGGCATAGGTAAAAGACCGGCCGGGGATGAGGAGCTGGTGATATTCATCGCCCACGGCCAGCAGAATGCCTATGATCAGCGTGTAAAAAAACACTTTCCGCGAACTTGCCGGATTTTTCCGGTACTGCCAGGAGACCATCAGAAAAGCAAGGGTCATGTACTGTAACCAGTGAAAGAAATGATCCAGACGGAACTCAAAACCGCCCATCCTTACGCTCGGTGTGTTAAGGTTGGGAAGGGAGGAGACCATCAGGATGAGAGCGAGCCAGCTCCAGAAAAAGTTACGGTAGTACCTTGAAGTACGGGAGATGAAATATGCCTGGATCTTCGTCATATCCGCCATGTTCCGGGATCACAGAAAGGATCCTCAGGTTTGAGATGTGGACAAATATAATGGAAAAAAAAAGAAAGCCGGATCGCCCGGCTTTCTTACGCAATATATTTTAACCCAGATTACGCATTAGGAAGCTAAGGATTAGCTGAACTAATGCGTTAGCTGGGGTTAACCCCGATCTAGGAGTTCACGGTTTTGGTAATAACCAAAACCGATGAAATCCTTGATCGATCAGCAATGAAAAGCGCTTGCGTTTTTCTATTGCTGATTTTGGGTTTAATTTTTTTAATGACTGTCGTATAAGATGTTGTTCCAGGTCATGTAGGAAGAGGTCTGATCATTATAGATCCCGTCCCAGTCACCGTTCCCGGGTGTGGTGGCCGTGCCGTCGCCGTTGGTATCGCCTTTTTTGCTGTCGTCTTTATAGGAGGTGTAGTAAACCCCGTTGCCGTTGTAGTTATTCAGCTGGGCTCCTTCGGCCAGCACCATCCCACTTCCAGGCCTGAATTTCAGCACGACATTGTTGCCCAGGGTGAGTGAGCCGTTGGAATTGATCCACCAGTCGTTGTCATCGATCACAAAAGCCACTTCGGTTTCCTGCCACGACAGGGCCCAAGAGACGTCATAGCTGTAAACGAAGATGCCATTGTACTTATTGATCTCAGCAGGCTTTTCCGGATTGTGGAAGACATTGCTGTCATCGATGTTCATGTGTGAACTAATTGACAGCGGACGTATATTATCATAGAAAACACAGTTCTGGACAACACTGCCTGCCGTAGCGTCATACATGTTGCAGGCACCATACCAACCGCTTGCGTCAACTCCGTTGTTATGGGCAAAAACGCAGTTTTTCACCGTAGCGTTGCCATATTCCACGGTGAGCGTCGCAGAATAGGAACTGTTGCCACCGTACAGAAAATGGCAATATTCGAACCGCGAGCCGTTCAGTCCGTTGGTGTTGATCTCGCCCCAGTCTTTGGCAGCAGGAGAGGTGGCACTGCCGTCGCCGTTGGTATCTCCTCCGTGGTCATCATCTTTGAATGAGGTGAAGATGATGGGCTTGCTGGCAGTACCCACTGCGATGATAGTGCCGCTGCCGCCCAGGGTCAGATCCGGCCCGTCGGAAGGATGGAACTTGATGATCGCTCCCGGCCGGATGGTCAGGGTATTGTTGACATAAAAATCCCATGCCTTGATCACGTAGATGGAATCCCCCGACCATGTGGTGGGGGCGTCGATGTCATGGGTGATATAAACGATATTACCACCGGGATGATCCCCCGGCCCGTTATTATCCTTTTTGCAGGAAAAACCGGCGATAACCAGTATCGCAAGCAAAACAACATTTTTTGATCTGATCTTTCTCATTTTTTTTTGATTTTTTGAATGTTGAAAGTTATAACAATGGTTTATACGGATAAAGTCGGTAAGGGTTACCCTGGGCCGGGACAAATTCTTTAAAATGCTTGTCATACAGATGGATTTCATGTACTTTTGTCCTGAATTATATTCTGTTGAAAATGAGTTATCTGAAATTTGATAAAAAGCAATTGGTCAATCTGGAATATTCTCTCAGCCGGGAGATATTGCGCTCGAACCGGGCAGGGTCGTACGCTTCCTTTACGATCATTGGCTGCAATACAAGAAAATACCATGGTCTGTTGGTGTGTCCCGTTGAACAGTTTGGCGGGGAGCAGCATGTATTGCTGTCGAGCCTGGACACGACCGTAATACAGCATCACAAAGAGTTCCATCTGGGGATCCATAAATTTGCAGGAGATCTGTACGAACCCCGGGGACATAAATATGTGCGTGATATTGAGGCAGATGTGATCCCCCGGCTCACCCGGCGGGTCGGGGGTGTGGTCTTACTGGAAGAGAAGCTCCTGGTGGAGAGAAAAGAGCAGCTGCTGGTGAAATTCACCCTGCAGGAGGCTCATTCCGACACCTTGCTGCGTTTCAAGCCTTTTCTGGCTTTTCGTAACAAGCATCAGCTGACCCATGCCAATATGTATGCCAATACCAAGGTACAGTTCATTGAAAATGGCATACGTATGCGGATGTATGAGGGATTCCCTTACCTGCACATGCAGTTCAACAAACCGGTCGAATTCATCCCCGTGCCCCACTGGTACTATGATATAGAATATATCCGGGAGCAGGAAAGAGGCTATGATTATAAGGAAGATCAGTTTGTGCCGGGATATTTTGAGGTACCCATACGGAAAGGAGAGACTCTCTTGTTCTCCGCCTCTACGGAGCCGGCAGAGCCTTCTTCCCTGAAAAGGATCTTCACGTATGAACTCAAAAAAAGAACGCCCCGGAACTCATTCCGTAATTGCCTGATCAATTCGGCACAGCAGTTCATCAAGCATTACCATGGCAAGACAGAGATCATTGCCGGGTTCCCGTGGTTCGACAGCTGGGGGCGTGATACTTTCATTTCCCTGCCGGGGCTTACCCTTGTGCTGGGCAATGAGAAGGATTTTCATGCAGTGATGAAGACCGAGATCTCACGCATGAGCGGTGACGGTCTTTTCCCGAACATGGGCCGGGAAGGGGATTATGCCTTCAATTCGGTGGATGCTCCCCTGTGGTTTTTCTGGGATGTGCAGCAGTACATCCGTTACACGGGAGATCGCGAGGGTGCCTGGAAAAAATACGGCAAGGTCATGAAGCATATCCTGGAGGTCTTCCGCAAAGGGACGGTCTATGAGATCGGTATGCGGGAAAACGGGCTCATCCATGCCGGGGTGGAGGGTGTGGCCCTCACCTGGATGGATGCTGTCATTGACGGAGTGCCTGATACGCCGCGCACCGGCTATCCTGTGGAGATCAACGCCCTGTGGTACAACGATGTCTCTTTTGTTCTCTCCCTGGCCGAAGAGTTTGGTGACCGGGCTTTCGTGAAACGCTGGCAGGATCTGCCGGAAAGGATCAGAACATCGTTCGTGGAGCTTTTCTGGGATGATGACAGAAAATACCTGGCCGATTTCATTGTTTCTGACGGAGAGCCCAACTGGCAGGTGCGTCCCAATATGGTGATAGCCACCTCCCTGCCTTATTCTCCGATCAACGAAGAGATGAAACGTTGTGTATTGCGCAAAGCGGAGAAAGAATTGCTGACACCCAGAGGGCTGCGGACGCTCTCTCCGGAAGATCCGGAATACAAAGGACGGTATTTCGGCGACCAGAAGCAACGGGACCGGGCCTATCACCAGGGAACCGCATGGCCCTGGCTGCTCGGGCCTTACTGTGAAGGATCGTTGAAACTCTATAAAAGAAGTGCCTTTGAGAAGATACATAAGCTGATCTGGGGCTTCGAACCTGAGATGTCACTGCACGGCATCGGAAGCATTTCGGAGATCTATGACGGAGACCCTCCCCACGAAGCCAGGGGAGCGATCTCGCAGGCATGGAGCGTGGCTGAGGTGCTGCGCATCCTGGATATGCTGGATGAGATGGAAAGATCTTTCGAAAAGGAAAAAAATGATCAGGAGGAAGGCCTATGAAAGTCCTGATGTTCGGGTGGGAGTTCCCGCCGCATATTTCCGGAGGGCTGGGCACGGCCAGCTACGGCCTTACCAAAGGCCTTTATGCCGTAGGGGGAGTGGAGATCCTCTTCGTAGTGCCCAGGGCCCATGGCGATGAGGACCAGACGATGGTCCGCGTGCTGGGAGCCTCGGAGGTGAGCGTGAAAAGACACTTTCACCACTTTGAGGAGATGAAAAGGAGTATGGACTATATCCGGGTCGATTCGAAGATCGTCCCTTATACCGACCCGGACGAGTTCTGGTCGCTCAAAAAGAAAGAGGTTAGCTCAGACCGCTGGTATGTACAGACCGATGAGGAAGGACGGCTCTCTTTTTCCGGGAAATACGGGGATGACCTGATGGACGAGATCGCCCGCTATGCACTGGTAGCTTCGGTGATCGCTGCTGAGAATGATTTTGATATTATCCATGCGCACGACTGGCTGGCATACCCCGCCGGCATTGCGGCCAAAGAGGTCTCCGGCAAGCCGCTGGTGATCCATGTGCATGCAACCGACTTTGACCGGAGCCGCGGCAATGTCAACCCCGATGTGTATGCCATTGAAAAACGGGGCATGGATACGGCCGACAGGATCATTGCCGTCAGTAACCTTACCCGCAGGACTATCATAGAAAAGTATCATATTCCGCCCGAGAAGGTGGTGACCGTTTACAATGCCGTGGAGCCTCTGGCCATCAACAGAGACCGGTTTGCGAAGAAAAGTATCCCGGACAAGATCGTAACTTTCCTGGGTAGGATCACCATGCAGAAAGGCCCGGAATATTTTGTGGAAGCGGCTGTACGTGTGCTCAGGAAAATGGACCGTGTACGTTTTGTGATGGCCGGCAGCGGGGATATGATGCAGAAGATGATCTCATTGGTTGCGCGGGAGAAGATCGCGGATCATTTTCATTTTACTGGGTTCCTGAAAGGGGAGGATGTCTACCGCATGCTGAGCATGAGTGATGTTTATGTCATGCCCTCGGTGTCGGAACCCTTTGGTATCTCTCCGCTCGAAGCGTTGCAATCGGATGTGCCGGTGATCATTTCACACCAGTCGGGGGTGGCCGAAGTGCTTACCCATGCTCTGAAGGTCAATTACTGGGACATCGACGCCATGGCCGATGCCATTTACGGGGTGCTGAACTATCCTGCCCTCACGAAAATGTTCCGGAAATACGGAAAGGAAGAGGTCAATCAGCTGAAATGGGAGAATTCAGCCCGTCAGGTAAAACAGATATACGAATCCCTTTTGCAAGGGGCATAATAATGCAGGACTATGAGAAGAATCAGTTTATATTTTCAGATCCACCAGCCGTTCCGGTTGCGGCGATACCGTTTTTTTGATATAGGGAATGATCATTATTACTATGATGATTATCTCAATGAGAGCATCCTGCGGAAAGTGGCGGAAAAGTCCTATCTGCGGGCCAATGAGGTGATGTTGCGGTTGCTGGAGCGTTATGAGGGGTTCAAGGTGGCCTTCTCGGTCACGGGCATTGCGCTGGAGCAGTTTGAGCTGTATGCTCCGGAGGTGTTGGAGTCGTTCCGTCGTCTGGCGGCCCATCCCCGCGTGGAGTTCCTGGCCGAGACCTATGCCCACTCCCTGGCCTCGCTGGTGAACAGGGACGAATTTGTCCGGCAGGTAGAACAGCACAAAAAAGCCCTGAAAGATCATTTCGGGGTTACCCCGGGAGTGTTCAGGAACACGGAGCTGATCTATTCGGACGAGATAGGAGCCATGGTGGCGGACATGGGATTTGAAGGGATCCTGACGGAAGGGGCCAAGCATGTCCTGGGATGGAAAAGTCCCAATTATCTTTACTGTAATGCGATCAATCCCCGTCTGAAGGTGCTGTTGAAGAACTTTAAGATGAGCGACGATATCGCCTTCCGTTTTTCCGACCAGAACTGGGAGGAATGGCCGCTGACAGCAGAAAAATTTGCAGGCTGGTTGCGGGATATCCCTCCGGAAGAGGAGATCGTGGGCCTCTTCATGGATTATGAAACGTTCGGAGAGCATCAATGGGAGGAGACAGGTATATTTGATTTTCTCGAAGCCCTGCCGGGAGCTGTCCTGGACACGACCGATTTTGTTTTCAGCACCCCCCTGGAGGCGGTCCGGGAGCTGCAGCCTGTCTCCGAGATCTCCGTACCCTATCCGATCTCCTGGGCTGATGAGGAGCGAGACCTGACGGCCTGGCTGGGAAACGAGTTGCAGGATGAGGCTTTCCAGAAACTTTATGCCCTCGAAGGGAAGATCAGAAAGATCAAGGACCCTGCCATCCGAAAAGACTGGAACTATCTGCAGGCCAGCGATCATTTTTATTACATGTGCACAAAATTCTTCTCCGACGGAGCAGTGCATTCCTATTTCAACCCTTATGATTCACCTTACGATGCTTTTATCAATTTTATGAACGTGTTGAGTGATTTTGAGATCAGGGTGAATGCTGCTCATGCCGTAAAAGAGGGATCTCCCGAAGTGGCGCGGTTGAACAAGCTGTTGAAGGAAAAAGAAAAAGAGCTGAAGGCGTATGAAGAGGAATTGAAAAAATACAGGGGAGAGAGAGCTTCCCGGAAGACGGTACGGAAACGTACGACAAAAAAGAGTGCCGGGGGCAAGACCTCCCGGTCTACATCAGGGAAAAGTAACCGGAAAAGATCCTCTTCTTCCGGCGCCTAGACAGATCTTGAGAATATAGATGTGAAAAAAGTACTGTCCCGGGAGTTTTCCCGGCGCAAAAAATATTAGTGTATTGTTCATATAAAAATTAAAGAAACGCAATGAAACCAAATTCATTATTTGAAGTTAGTTGGGAGGTATGTAACAAGGTGGGGGGCATCTATACGGTGATCAGCACCAAGGTGCCTGCCATGATCAAAGAGGTGGGAGATAACTATTTCCTTATCGGTCCGGACATCCTCAAAGACAATGAGGGCGATCAGGGAGAGTTCATCCAGGATGATTCCTTGTACATTGCCTGGCGGCAGCAGGCCGCTGCCGAGGGGCTCAATGTGCGGGTGGGTCGGTGGAACCTCCCCGGAAAACCTAAAGTGATCCTCATAGATTTTTATTCGTTCATTTCGCAGAAAGACGAGATCTTCGCCAAATTGTGGGAAGATTTCAAGCTGGATTCCCTGTCGGGCCAGTGGGATTATATTGAGCCGGCGCTGTTTGGTTATGCCGCCGGGCGGCTTATCGAGAGTTTTGTCAATTTCAATCTGGGCTTCCAGGAAAATGTTGTGGCCCAGTTCCATGAGTGGATGACCGGGGCCGGTGTCCTCTACCTGAATAGCTCGGCACCCCATATTGCCACGGTATTTACCACCCATGCCACGGTGCTGGGGCGTGCTTTGGCTGCGAACAACAAACAACTGTACAAAAATCTGGAGCAATTCAACCCCAACCAGATCGCCCGGGAATTCAATATTGTCTCCAAACACTCGCTGGAATCCCTTTCCGGCCAGGCGGCGGATGCTTTTACAACGGTCAGTACGATCACGGCCCGTGAGTGTAAATATTTCCTCGGAAAAGAGGTGGACAGGGTGACCCCCAACGGGTTTGAGGATTCCTTTGTGCCCCAGGGAGAAATGTTCGGTAGAAAGAGAGAAGAAGCACGACGGTTGCTGCTCAGAAGTGCAGGCGCATTGTATGGGAAGAAGTTTGATGACCAGGCCTTCCTGGTGGCCATCAGTGGCCGGTATGAATTCAAGAACAAGGGTATCGATATCTTTATCCGTTCGCTGGCCCAGCTCAAGGAACGAAAAAAAGAACAGCGTGAGGTGGTGGCGTTCATCCTGATCCCTGCCGACCACGCCGGGCCCTGTACGGGTCTGCAGGAGGTGATGGAGGGGAAGAAAGAACGCTATGACGGAGATCCTCTGCTCACCCACGACCTCCGCTGGCGGGAGCATGACGCCATCCTGCAGTTGCTGAAAGAGGAGGGCCTCGACAAACCGGAAGACTCCGGCGTGCATGTCGTTTTTGTGCCTTCTTATCTCAACGGGGATGACGGCATCTACAACCTCCCTTATTATGACCTGCTGGTGGGTTTTGATCTGACCGCTTTTCCTTCCTACTATGAGCCGTGGGGATACACTCCCCTGGAGAGCCTGGCTTTTCATGTGCCCACCGTGACCACTACCCTGGCCGGTTTCGGGGCCTGGGTGAAAGAGTATTATGAGGTAAAGGACCAGGGTATCGTCGTCCTGGAGCGAAATGATGACAATGATGATGAGGTCACCTCGCGTCTGGCTGCAGCCATGGAGCAATATGTATCATTCCCTGCCGACAGGATGGAAAAAGCGCGGAAAGAGGCTCACGCTGTCTCCCGCATAGCGTTGTGGAAAAATCTTGTAAAACATTACCTGGAGGCCTACCGCAAAGCGGTGGAGGAGGTGAATCTGCGTTTTCGCTCGCTGGATCTGGCCACCCAGACGAAAGAGGCTCCTTTTGTCGTACCGCCGAAGATGCTCTCCACGCCCCAGTGGAAGCCTCTGTTCATCGAATCACGGGTGCCGTCACGCCTGAAGGTGCTGGAAGAACTGGCTGGTAACCTGTGGTGGTCGTGGTATGACGATGCTGCTGAGCTCTGGCAGGCTGTGGATGAGAACCTTTGGGAGGAGACGGGACACAATCCTGTTATGCTGCTTGAAAGAGTGGATTATAAAAGGCTTCTTTCCCTGTCACGCAGTAAGAAGTTCCTGGCCCATTTGGACAATGTGGT
>JALVJE010000093.1 GCA_027028505.1 Bacteroidales bacterium | reverse complement strand
GCACCGCCATGGAACTGCTGGGGATAGAGATGGTGGAGAGGATGTAAGGCAGAAGTAATCCGACTTCGTCCCGCCCTTCGGTAAGATTGCTAACGCAATCACTCAGGGACCGGGGACTACGTCGGACGAGGAAAGGCAAAAGGAAGAATGAGCGATGAATGTCGAACAGCAGTCGGGACTAATTTCAGCTGCGTAGCAGCGTAATGACTTAACTCAAAACTCGATACTCAAAACTCGATACTCAAAACTCAAAACTCGTAACTTTCTTATCTTTGCGAAAAAATTAATGAACAGATATGTTTGAGAACCTGACAGACAGGCTGGAGCGTTCTTTCAAGCTCCTCAAGGGACAGGGCCGGATCACCGAGATCAACATCGCCGAGACGCTGAAAGATGTGCGGCGGGCCCTGCTGGATGCCGACGTGCATTACAAGATCGCCAAGGGTTTCACCGACAAGGTGAAGGAGAAAGCTTTGGGGCAGAATGTCCTGACAGCCGTGCAGCCGGGGCAGATGATGGTGAAGATCGTCCATGACGAGCTCGTGGAGCTGATGGGCACGGAGGCTGTGGACATCGACATCAAGGCCAACCCCGCCATCATCCTCATCGCCGGGCTGCAGGGTTCCGGTAAGACCACCTTTTCCGGCAAGCTGGCGCGCCTGCTGAAGGAGAAACGGGGCAAGCGGCCTCTCCTGGTGGCCGGTGACGTCTACCGTCCTGCTGCTATTGAACAGTTGAAAACCTTGGGAGAGCAGGTCTCTGTGCCTGTATATACCGAAGAGGGGAGCCAGGACCCTGTGAAGATCGCGAAGAACGCTATTAAACATGCCAAAAAGGAGGGCTATACGGCCGTGATCATCGACACCGCGGGTCGTCTGGCCGTGGATGAGGAGATGATGAAGGAGATCACGGCCATCCGTGATGCCGTCAATCCCCACGAGATCCTCTTCGTGGTGGATGCTATGACGGGTCAGGATGCCGTGAACACCGCCAAAGCTTTCAACGACCGTCTCGACTTCGACGGTGTGGTGCTCACCAAGCTCGACGGCGATGCCCGCGGAGGGGCGGCCCTGACCATCCGCTCGGTGGTGGACAAGCCCATCAAGTTCGTTAGCACCGGCGAGAAGCTCGACGCTCTCGATGTCTTCCACCCCGACCGTATGGCCGACCGTATCCTGGGCATGGGCGATATCGTCTCGCTGGTGGAGAAAGCACAGGAGCAGTTCGACGAGGAAGAAGCCCGCAAGCTGCAGCGCAAGATCGCCAAGGACCAGTTCAATTTTGACGATTTCCTCAGTCAGATACAGCAGATCAAGAAGATGGGCAACATCAAGGACCTGGCGGCCATGATCCCCGGCATGGGCAAGGCGGTCAGGAACATGGACCTCGACGATGATGCTTTCAAGGAGATCGAGGCGATCATACGCTCTATGACACCCCAGGAGCGGCAGAACCCATCCATTCTCAACGGCAGCCGCAAGAAACGCATCGCCCGTGGCAGCGGCACCTCCGTCACCGAGATCAACCGCCTGCTCAAACAGTTCGCCGAAACACGCAAGATGATGAAGAGCATGAGCGGCAAGAAAGGCCTCTCACGCCTGATGAACATGCCGGGCATGGGACGGTAGGGTATTGCCTTTCCTCGTCCGACGTAGTCCCGGTACACCGGGACGAAGTCGGATTACTTATCACTTTCCATCTCTTTTCCCACCACCGAGAAGATGAAGAGGATCACAGCGCCGGAGGCGAAGACGACGACGAGCGTTTCCAGGAGTTTTCTTACCACGCGTTCCAGTTCGATCACATCCCAGATACCCAGGATGGCGATGACCGTGAAGACGAGGATCAGGATGATCAGAAACCAGATAATGATCTGCTTGAGTACTTTGTTCATGATTTCAGGTTTTACGGTTGATAAAAATAAGAAAAAAATAATTCTATACTAATGACGATTATCCTGCCATTGTGTTGCAGACAGCGGGGTAATTCCTTATCTTTATGTCCCGAAACATTGTCCTGATCCATGGAAGATGATCTTGTGCACCTACAGGTGGTGGTGGTACTGAACCCCGGCTCTACTTCGACGAAGGTAGCCCTGTACAGTCGCCGGGGGAAAGTCTGGGACAGGACTTTCCGTCATGCTGCCCGTGACCTGGAGGGGTTCGATCCCGTGACACAACAGCTGGATTTCCGTTATGATCTGATACGTCCCTTTATCCTGGGTGAGGTGGATGCGCGCGGCCTCACGGTCGCCGGCGTGGTGGGCCGCGGCGGCATTGTGCAGCCCGTGGCGGGGGGGACCTATCGTGTCAACGAGGCTTTCCTGGAGGATGCCCGCAGCTGCCGTTACGGCAACCACGCCTCCAACCTGGGTACGTTACTGGCCGACCGGCTGCGGCGCGAGCTGGGCCTGGAGGTATGCTATACCGTCGATCCCGTTTCGGTGGACAACATGTGGGCGAAGGCCCGTATCTCGGGACATCCGGAGATCGTGCGGGTGTGCCGCGGCCATCCCCTCAACGTGCGGCGCACGGCCCGCCGCATCGCGGAGCAGCTGGGAAAGAAGCTGGAGGAGAGCCGTTTTGTGGTGGCGCATCTGGGGGGCGGCTTTTCGATCACGGCGGTGGAGCAGGGCCGCATACGCGACGTCAACGACGCCCTCCTGGGCATGGGGCCTTTCTCGCCCAACAGGGCCGGCGCCCTGCCGCTGCGGGGGGTGATGCGCATGTGTTACAGCCGCCCCGAAGAGGAGGTGACGCGTATTCTCTCGCGCGAGAGCGGCCTGCAGGCTTACCTGGGCACCGACGACCTGCGCGAGGTGCTGCAGCGCATAGAGGACGGCGACCGCGAGGCCGCGCGCATCTATGAGGCTTTCGTCTACCAGATCGCCAAGGAGATTGGCGCTTACCATGCCGCCATGCGGTGTGACGTTAACGGCATCATCATCACCGGTGGTATCGCCCTGTCTGAAAAATTTACGAAAGACCTGCAGGCCTACATCGGCCTGCTGGCTCCTTTCTTTGTGGTGGCCGGTGAGAACGAGATGGAGGCCCTCGCCGAAGGCGCCTTCCGGGTCATCGACGGTCTGGAGGAGGCAAAGGATTATCCCGACCCACCTGAAAACTTGCGACAAGAACCATGATATACCCTGTTTACCCGGAAAACGATCGCAGGAGATGAGCAGGAAAAGAGCCATCGTAGCGGTCACCAATGATCTGGCCACCGACCAGCGGGTGCGTAAAGCATGCCGGCTGCTGCAGGAGACCGGCTTTGACGTGCTGCTCGTGGGACGGCGTCTCCCCGGCAGCCCGCCCATGGACGAGCGTCCCTACCGCTGGAAAAGGATGCGTCTTCTTTTCCGGAAAGGACCGCTTTTCTATGCAGAATACAACAAACGCCTGTTCTTCTTCCTGTTGTTCCGGCGGGCCTCGTTGCTGGTGGCCAACGATCTGGACACCCTGCCGGCAGTGTACCTGGTCTCCCGCATCAAAAAGGTCCCGTTGGTATATGATTCTCACGAGTTCTTCACCGAGGTGCCGGAGTTGCAGGGACGTATTGCCCGTCGCATATGGCTCTGGTTTGAGCGGCGCATCTTCCCCAGCCTGAAGGATGTGGTCACGGTGAGCAGATCCATTGCTACCGCTTATGAGCAGCAGTACGGTGTGCCGGTGCAGGTGGTGCGCAACCTGCCGGAGCGGGATCCTTCGCTGCGGGTGGCTGTCCTGTCGCGTAGCGAGGCCGGCATCCCCGCGGGGAAGAAAGTGGTCATCCTGCAGGGCTCCGGTATCAACAGGGACCGGGGGGGCGAAGAGGCGGTGCTGGCCATGCGTTATGTGGAGGAGGCCGTCCTGCTGGTGGTAGGCGACGGCGACGCCCTGCCGGCGATGAAGAAGTTGGCGGCCGAGGAGGGGCTTACCGGCAAGGTGATCTTCATCCCGCGGCAGCCGCCGGAGCGGCTCTATGCCTATACCGCCCTGGCGGATGTGGGCCTTTCCCTCGACAAGGACGACAGCCTCAACCAGCTCTACAGCCTGCCCAACAAGCTTTTTGACTATATTTACCAGGGTGTGCCGGTGCTGGCGAGCGACCTGCCCGAGGTGAGCCGCATCGTGCGGGACTATGACGTGGGCATCGTGCTGGACGAGTACTCCGTGGAGGCTATGGGATCGGCCATCAACTGGATGCTGGAGCGTGACTACAAGACCCTGAAAAAGGAGAACCTGCGGCGGGCGGCGGCCGACCTGGTGTGGGACAAGGAAAAAGAAACCCTGAAAAAGATCTATGAACGTTACCTATGAGTGCGAGCCCTACCCATCTGCATATCATCGCCTTTGACATCCCATGGCCGGCCGACTACGGTGGGGTGATCGACATCTTCCACAAGATACGCCTGCTGTCGGCAGCGGGTGTGCGCATCCACCTGCACTGCTTCCGCTATGGTGACCGGCAGCCGGCTGGGGAACTGTTCCGTTACTGCGAGGAGGTGCTTTATTACGAGCGGCAGACCGGTCTGCCGGCTTTCTTCTCCCTGACCCCTTACATCATCAAAAGCCGTACGAGCCATCTCCTGGAGCAGCGGCTGCTGCGCGACCGTTATCCCATCCTCTGCGAGGGGATACACACCTGCGGCATCCTGCGTAACAAAAGGCTGCGAAACCGCAGGATCATCTTCCGTCCCTCCAATGTGGAGCATGTCTATTACCGGGGCCTGGCCCGTCAGGAGAAGCATATCTTTAAAAAGTTTTTCTTCCTCAGCGAAGCTTTCAAGCTGAAGC
>JALVJE010000092.1 GCA_027028505.1 Bacteroidales bacterium | reverse complement strand
GACTGTCGATCATCACATTGCCCACATAATGGATCTTTTTCTTATCGATCCCTTCGTGCTCCAGGTTGGTCAGTCCGGAGGGTTCCGAGACAAAGAGCAGGTCGGAGAGAATGTCGGTGACCATGCGATTGATCTCTTCCGGCATAGCACGGTCGAAACTGCGCAGGCCCGACTCTATATGCCCTACAGGGATGCCCAACTTGGAAGCCACGAGGGTGGCTGCCATGGTGGAGTTGACATCTCCCGGCACCAGGACGAGGTCGGGCTGTTCGTCGAGAAGCACCTGCTCGAAGGCGGTCATGATGCCGGCCACCTGCTGCGAGTGGCTGCCGCCATGGATACCCAGGTTGAAGTCGGGCTCGGGGATCTCCAGCTCTTCGAAGAAGATCTTCGACATGTTGGCATCGAAATGCTGACCCGTGTGGCAGATCTTGTGGATGACGCTGTCACGGTAAGGGAGGAAAGCCCGGTAGACCGGGGCTATTTTGATGAAGTTCGGGCGGGCGCCCACAACGGAAATGACCTTTTTCATAAGTGCAATTTAGATAATTGATAGATTTTAAAAAAAGTTTACGGTAAATGTGAGACAATGTTCGGAAATTTTGGTGAAAAGAGGAATAGAAGAGATGAAGAAAGCCCAAATCCCGAACTTTGAATTGGAAACTTTAGGCATAAAGGTGCTGGCTTTGCCCGACGAAGTCCCGGTAAACCGGGACGAAGGCGGGGTGCTGGGTGGTAATGCTTGAATGATTGAATGATTGAAATGAGGAGCTTTAAGTAAACAACTTTTAACTCCAGGCACTCCAAACTCCACACTCCAAACTTACCCAAGTTTCCGGAGGTGCCGACACGAAAAAATTGCCCATGTAATAATTTTTTAAGTGAAGCCTGTTCTATTATTTTCCTTCTCTTTCTTCTCTTTTCTGCCGGGGGTTTGTATCTTTGCAATGCGATATGGTGCAACTGATCCGAAAGAGGTTTTTCTTCATACTCAGCGACCTGCTGGTCGTCACTGCGGCTTATTTCCTGACGGGATGGCTGAAGACCGGCTCTTTCACCTCGTACCTGGATCACCGTTACATCCATCCTTTCCTAATCTTCCTGCTCATCTGGCTGGTCATCTCTTTTGCGGCAGGCAAATATTCCTTCAGCGGTTACAACCGTTACAGCAAGGTGATCGTTGCCATCCTCTCCTCCAACTTCATCATCCTGGGCACGGCCAGCCTGCTCATCTACTTTTTCAACACTTTTTATTTCTCCCGTCTGCTGGTGCTGGGCACCCTGACCTTTGCCACGCTCATCGAGCTGGTCCTGGGGATCCTGTACTACCACATCCGTGTGGCACGCGACCTGGAGGGGCCGGTGGACCATGAGTTCATTGCACTGCAGAAGCACAAGCAGAACGGCACGGCCACCCGCATCAAAAAAGAGGCCGAGCCTTTCCGGCCGCTGCCGGAGCCGCTGGCAGAGATGATCACCCGTGAGGCGGGAAGCGAGGCCACCACCTTCATCAACAACCACAACCGCCACCGGGCCGAGGAGATCCTCCTGCTCTTCACCACCAACCCCTTCAACATTATCTCCCAGTCGAACGGATCGCACAAGTACATCATCAACCTTCGGCGGATCAACGATATACGCTATATCAACAAGTTTTTCGAGACGGTCAACGAGACCCTCCCCGAGAACGGCCGGCACACCTGCTGTGTGGAGACCAAGGACCTGCGCAAGCAGCGGCTCTTCCGGAAATATCCCTTCCCCATCAACTATTTCTTTTACTACTTCATCGATTTCCCTGTCAAGCGAGTGATGCCTAAACTGAAGGTGACCCGTGGTCTTTACTTCGGCCTCACACGCGGCCAGAACCGCGTGATCACCCGGGCTGAGACGCTGGGGCGCCTGATCTCCTGCGGCTTTGAGATCGTGGATGAGGAATACATCGGCAACCTGTGTTATATCACCGCCACCAAGGTGAAAGCCCCCGCCTATGACAGCGATCCTTCCTACGGACCGCTGATACGTCTGCGGCGCGTGGGAAAGGACGGCAAGATCATCCGGGTCTACAAGATGCGTACCATGCATCCCTATTCCGAATACCTGCAGGAATATATTTATAAAAGGTACAACCTGGAGGAGGGGGGCAAGTTCCGGGACGACTTCCGCATCTCCACCCATGGCAAGATCATGCGGAAGATGTGGATCGACGAGCTGCCTATGCTGCTTAACTGGATCAGGGGAGACATGAAATTCGTGGGGGTGCGCCCCCTCAGCCGCCAGTACTTCGACCTCTATTCCGAGGAACACAAAAAGCTGCGACTACGTCACAAGCCCGGGCTGGTACCCCCCTATTATGCCGATATGCCGGTCACCCTCGAGGAGATCGAGGCCTCGGAGCGGCGCTACCTCCTGGCCTGGGAGAAACGTCCCTTCCTTACCGACTGGCATTATTTCTGGAAGGCGATGTATAATATTGTGTTCAAGAAGGCGAGAAGCAGGTAGGAAGCTCCCCGTCCGACCGGACGGTCGTCCGGGCGGGGAAGCTTGATGCGCGAAGCTTGAAGTAGTTGATAAGTTGATAAGTTGAAAGGTTGAAAAGTTGGGGACACTGATTATCACGGATTAAAACAGATTACGTGGATTGTGTGGGGCACATTAGGGAAAGTACAATGTGCTGGCTTTGCCCGACGAAGTCCCGACCTGTCGGGACGAAGGCGGGGTGCTGGGAGAAAGCTCAGAGCACAGAGCGCAGGGCACAGAGAAATAAATCGATGAAGAGATACCTGCCTGCCGGTAGGCAGGAAGAGATGAAGCGATGAAGAGAGGGAAGTAATAAGGAAGAAGTAATCCGATTTCGCCTAGGCTACGTCGGACGAGGAAAGGCAGAAGACAAAAGGAAGCTCGAAATCGAATAACTGAGAACCGTGAACTGAGAACTTTGAACTTTAACTCGATACTCGATACCCGAAACTAACAACTCTTAATTTTTAACTTATTTCTTGTTCCGCAGGTAGCTTTCCACCTGCTGCTTCACCATCCTGGCGATGTACTTGCCGATGATATCGAACTCGAGGTTGACGACGGTGCCGGGGCGGATGTTGTGGAAGTTGGTGATCTCGTAGGTATAGGGTATGATCGCCACCTGGAAGGAGTCCTCCCGGGAGTTGACGACGGTAAGGCTGACGCCGTTGACAGCGATAGATCCCTTCTCCACCGTGATGTAGTCCTCCTGTGCCGGGGTGTAGGAGAAGGTGAAGTACCAGCTCCCCTCCGACTCTTTCACCTCCGTGCATACGGCGGTCTGGTCGACATGCCCCTGCACCAGATGGCCGTCGAGGAAGCTCTCCATCTTCATGCTGCGTTCCACGTTCACCTCATCCCCCACCTGCAGCAGTCCCAGGTTGGATTTTTCGAGGGTCTCGCGGATGGCGGTGACGGTGTAGGTGTCTCCCTCCTGCCGCACGACGGTGAGGCATACCCCATTGTGGGCGATGCTCTGGTCGATCTTCAGCTCCCGGGCAAAAGAGCAGGTGAGGGTGATGTGGAGGTTGTCCTGGTCTTTTTGCAGACCGACTACCCGCGCTGTTTGCTCTACAATACCTGAAAACATAATTTATAAGTTTAAGTTAATACTCTAAGTAAAGTGGTACTGAATGACCCAGCACCCTGCACCTAGAACCCAAAGTTAACACTTATGTAAAAATTATCCGTCTTTCCCTGCCAGAATTCCGGGGTGTAGGCGTTGTTGCCGGACTGGGTGCGGTGGGAATAGGATAGGCGGATGAAAGCGTCATGGATGATCTGGTAGCTGACATCCAGGGCCAGGATCTTCTGTGACCAGTCGACCGTCTCCATGAAAGGCAGTCCCAGGCGGCCGTTGTTGCCCTGGCCGGTGTAATCAGGACCTTTCCGGGCGGCGTTCCAGGAGAGGCTGGCCACAAGGCCCCGCAGCGGCTTCACGGTGATCCCCACAAAGATCTCCTGGGCATTGTCCTCAAGGTAGTTGCCCAGGTTATATCGGTTGGTCTCGAAGGTGAGGGTGGGGACATAGTGCTGGTAGGTAAGGGGGTTGGTGCGGGTGTACTCCAGCTTCAGGGCTGCATTCTTCAGGGGCCAGTTGCTCAGGTTACCGCCGATCTTCCAGCTGTAGAAGTTGCTGTGCCTGTCGGGATCGGTCATGCGGGAGATAGAGATCTCGTCCAGAAAAAGTGTGGTATAAAGGTACAGGTGTTTGATCTGCCGTGAGGAGGCCCCGAAGAACATCTGGGAGTTCATGTTGTCGATGCCGGCGCTGTAGGTATGGTCGATGCTTTTGAAGAAGACGAAGGGAATGAGATAGGCCGGGAAAGCGTTCATATAATCATAGACGATCGAGTTGCCGAAGTAAAGGTGCAGGCGGGGCCAGGGCTTGACGGTATAGAGGTTGGCTGCCAGGTATTTGGGACGGTAATACTTGCGGTAGGTCATGTGGTCGCCATCCTGGAACCAGTAGCTGCGGCTGCTGTCCACCACCATCGAGGCCAGCCAGCCGTGGGTGTAGCGGAACTCGAACCACCGGGCCGGGTTCATGTAGAGGTCGAGACGCACGAAAGAGGGTGTACGGCCGGAGAAGATGTTGGCGCCGTGGAGGTTGTCGCCCCATTGAAAATTATCCTTGATCAGCCCCATATGACCCCACTTCCAGGAGTAGAAGAAGCCTCCCCGCATCTCGCTGAAGTCGTTTTCCCCTTTGTAGTTGCTTGCCGGCAGGCGCTGCAGGTAGGCCGGATCGCGGATCTTCTTCGAGTCGTGGTTGTCGCG
>JALVJE010000091.1 GCA_027028505.1 Bacteroidales bacterium | reverse complement strand
AGGGTGTCGCTGAGCATGAGGAGGCCGATCCCCAGTGCCACCAGCACCACCGCCGTGCCCGTGCCGCTGCGCAGGACCGTCGAAAGCATGAAGCCGAGCATGCCGATGAAGAACATGGGATACATCAGCTGCCAGGTCACTGCAAAGATATTGATCCGGAACAGTCCTACGGAGGCGATCTCCGCAAAGGCCAGCAGGATGACATAAAGGATCACATAGATCATCAGCAGCCGCACCAGCCACACCTTGTAACGGTAGTTGGGGATGCCGAAAAGGATCTCCAGCACCCGGGCATCCTCGTCGTTCTGGATACCGAAAGCGGTGGGATAGAAAAGCAGCAGTACGCCGGGCAGCAGGAGCGACCCGTAGATAAAGGGGGTCTCCACCGGGCTGCCGTCATATACGCTGATGCCGGCAATGAGCAGGAAAACCACCAGGGCCACCAGCACAAACCATCCGAAGCGCCTGGCAAAGATGATCTTCATGTTGTACCGCACCAGCCGCACCACAAGATCAGCCACGTCAGCCAGATCTACGCCTTTTTTCCGGTGAGTATCAGGTATTGTATTTTCTTTCATATCCATCCTCTTTAATTGATATCTTTCAGCAGGCACAGATAGGCATCTTCGAGAAGGGGTGTCACCTCCACAGCTTCCGGCAGCGGCTGCTGCGCGGCGATGAGGCGCACGCGTATCCGCTCGCCCACCTGCATATGGTGTACCACCAGCCACTCCTCCGCCTTCTCCCTGAAATGGGCTTCGGTGACCTCAGCCTGCCATACCTTACCTTTTCCGAAACGGGTCATCTCCTGCGGGTCGCCGAAATACTTGACCTTCCCCCTGTCGATGACGGCCACATGGTTGCATGAGCTGGCGATATCCTCGATGATATGGGTTGAGAAAAGGACGATGCGCTCGCGCGACAGCTCCACCAGCAGGTTACGGAAGCGTATGCGCTCGCGCGGGTCGAGGCCAGCGGTAGGCTCGTCGACGACGAGGATGCGCGGCAGATGGAGCAGGATCTGGGCGATGCCGATACGTTGCTTCATGCCGCCCGAGAAGGATCCGATGGCCTCATCGCGGTGGTCGAGCATGTGTACGGCCCCCAGCACATACTCCAGGCGTTCCTGCCGCCCGCGGCGGTCCGTGAGGCCTTTCAGAAGGGCCTGGTACTCCAGGTACTCCCACGCCGTCATGTTCTCATACATGCCGAACTCCTGCGGCAGGTAGCCGATGTACCCTTGCAGCTCTTCCCGCTCCTGCAGGGTATCGTGGCCATTGATCCACACCTTGCCATAGCTCTGGTCGTAGATACCGCATACGATGCGCATGAGCGTGGTCTTGCCTGCTCCGTTAGGCCCCAGCAGTCCGAACATGCCCGTGCCGATCTCCAGGGAAACCCCCTTGAGGGCCTTGAAAGGAGAGCGTTTCTTCCCCAGCACCGGTATATTCTTCACCATGCGGAAGAATCCCCGGCGCAGAGCCCCGAAGCGGCCGGTGATGCGGTCGATGTTGATCTGCTCCCGGTAGAGCCTGCCCGACACATGGGAGACGGTCATGCCGAAATACCACAGGAGGCCAACGATGATAACCAGGGCATGGTTCTTCAGCGTCAACATCTGCCACACCACGATGCCCAGAGGCAGGAACCAGTAGAGGATGCGCCAGGTCCACCGGTCAAGACGGACATACCGTTTTCTGCCCGTATCGGCCCCCTTGTTCCGCCACACCGCCTGCAAAGGTCGGTACACGGCCAGGGTGATACTCCAGGTGATGATCGAGAAGACCAGGATCCAGAAGATCTTCTCCAGATAGAAAAAAGTAAAATAAATGAGATAGCCATACAACGGCAACTGCCAGATCAGGTCGTAAAAATCGGAGGCTTTGCGGTAGGTCTTTCCGAAACCTGCTTTCTCCCGCATTTTCTTCCCGGCATTCCATTGCCATGCAAAGCGGGAAGGCCGGTCATAGATCTTCACTACCCTGCGGAGGGTGATACGTATGGGCTCGTTCTCCGGTATCAGGCGTGTGCCGGCGCTGCGCAGGCTGGTGAGGGCGAACCACGTGGCACCGGGCACGCCTACCGTAACGACGATCAGCAACAACATCTTCCAGAGGAAAGTGTCCACACGCAGCCATATCAGCACCACCCCGGAGACAAAAGCCCCGGCCATGATGGCCTGTACCCGCCAGGGCTGCTCCCGTATCCAGGCCAGGGCATTCTCCAGACCGGAATAGAAGACGGGCACGACGATGAGGGTCAGCAGGGTACTCACCGCCAGACCTCCCATGACCGTGATGGCGAAGGGCGCTCCGATGGCGCTCACATACTCGGCATTGCCCATGGCCAGCGGGATCATGGCCACGATGGTGGTGATGGCCGTGATCAGGATGGGCCGCACCCGGGAGATACCGGCCGTGATCAGGGCCCTGATCCTGCGGTTGCCCCTTTTGCGGAGGATGTTGGTAAAGTCGATCAACAGAATACCATTGTTAACCACGATCCCTATGAGGATGATAAAGCCGGTGAGGGTGTTGGCATTAAAGAGGCTATTGCCAGTGAAGATAAGGGCCAGGAAAGAGCCGATGGCCGCCAGCGGGATGGAGAGCATCAGCACAAAGGGCGTGGCCAGGGATTCGAAGACCGACGCCAGGATCATATAGATCAGCAGCATAGCCGCTCCGATGAGAAAATAAAAATCTTTCAGGTCATCCTTTTTCTGTACCATCTCCACGCTCACCCCCGCCGGAATGTTATAGGCGTTCACCAGCGATGCCACCTCCTCGCGGTAAGAAGCAAGCAGCCGTTTTGAATGATAGGCCTCCGGCACAAAAAAGTAGGTAAGGGTGATCTGCTTGCCCTGGTTGACCCGGTAGATACTGCCCTTGCCATACGCATAGACGATGCGGGCGAAGGTCTGCAGCTCATGCAGGCTGCCGCCGTTGCCCTGCACCAGCAGATGCCGCAGGTCCTCCCGGCTCATCCGCTTCCCCTGCCCCAGCGAATCGACCCTGCGGTCGCGGAGGATGATATCATACAGGTCGGCACCCTGCCGGAAGGTCACGCCGGCGTTCATCTCCCCGGAGAAGCTGTTCAGGGCCCGCGACACCGAGGAGAGATCAATGCCATACTCTGTCATCAGCAGGGGATCGAAGATAAGATGGATCTCGGGACGTTTGTAATAAGGCCTGCTGGAATAGGTGTAGTTCACCGATTCGAGCGTGCCTAAAAGATAGTCCAGATCGTTTGCCACCTGTTGCATCAGGGAATAATCCTCCCCTCTGATGACCATCTCCTCCTCATTGCTTCCCATGCCGAGGAGCCGCTGGAAATTTCCGAGCATGTTCTGTCCGGCCCCTCCGCCCCCACCGCCGGCCATGGCACTACTCACACCGATGCCGGCATTGTTAACATACCGGAACTTGGCGCGTATATCGCTGATGATATCCTGGATGCTGCGGCCGGCGATCTTTTTGTAATCTTTTTTCAGCTTCATGGTGATCACCGCCCGGCCCACACGTATGTTGCTGATGATCTCCTTCTGCTCCTCCATCTTTTCGAGGACCTCTTCAATGTTCTTCACCAGCGCATCGGTGGTGGCCAGGGTAGCTCCTTCGGCCATGGTCACATGGATCACAATGGCATTGCTCTTCTCTTCGGTAACGTTCTTCACATTGAGCGCCAGGACGATAAAAACGGTGATGAAAAAGAGTGCCACAGCTCCCAGCACCGTGGCGGCGGGGTTTCGCAGGCCGGTCTTCAGCAGGAGGACATAGATCTGGATGATCCTGTTGTCAAGGGTCATCTTCTCATACAGGGGCTTCCCCCTGTAACGGCGGCTCAGCACCGAGTGGGTCGTCATGGGGATGAAGAGGACAGCCACCATCAGGGAGACGATCAGCGTGGAGATGATAGAGATACTGATCTCACGCCCCAGCAGTTTGATGAGCATGTTCTGCGAGAAGAGGAAAGGTACAAAGACCATCACCGTGGTGAGGGTGGCCGCGAATACGGAGCGCCACACCTCGCGCGTGCCTTCCGTCACCGCCATAGTCGGCGGCTCCCCCCGCGCCGACCGCCGGTAGATGTTCTCCAGCACCACCACCGAGTTGTCCAGCAGCATGCCGATGGCCAGCACCATGCCGATGAGGGAGAAGCTGTTCAGCGTGATGTTGAAGGCATAAAAGAGATTGAAAGCCGTGAAGATGGAGATGGGCAGGGCCAGCGCCACAAAAGCCACCACCCGCAGGTTCTTCAGGAAGATCCACAGCACCAGGATGGCCAGGAGACCTCCTATCAGCGCCAGCCGCATGATCTGGTCAATGTTCTTCTCCATCGTCTCGGCCACGTTCGACTGGATGATGACCTGCAGCCCCAGGTTCTTGTATTTTCTGTTCAGGTCGTCGATGACCTGCTGTGTTCTGTGGGAGAGATCGATCAGGTTGGTGCGCGTATCATTCACCAGGGCCAGAGAGACGGCGTTCTTCCCGTTGACGCGGCTCAGGGAGGTCTCCTCTTTCAGGCCGAAGAACACCTCTGCCACATCTTTCAGCAACACCGGCCCCGGCGCCACGACGATGTTCTCTATCTGCGTGACGTCGCTGAAATCCGAGGATACATGCACGAAGTAGCGCATTCCTTCGTCGTACACGTTACCGGCATAGGTGCGTATGCCCGAGTTGCTCGCCAGCATCTCCCGTACCCTGGCCGGCGTCACATGATAGGCTTTGCAGGCATCATCATCGAGGCGCACCTCCACGGTGCGCTCGCGCCCCCCGTAGATCTGCACCCCCGCGATGCCGTCGA
>JALVJE010000090.1 GCA_027028505.1 Bacteroidales bacterium | reverse complement strand
CGGGATTACTTCCTGCGGATGTAAAGGTGACGATGGGTCCGTAAACAATATAATCTTTTGTTTTTAAGAATGTCAGAACATAATATAAAGTAGATTTCTTGAAAGAGGATAAGACATAAGCGTCAAAGGCGCCTGTCCTGTCGGTAGGGCCCAGCGAAAAGACTATTCCGGTTTCAAGTCTGGGATCCCCTTTGTAATCTACCACAAAGCCATGATCCAGTACCGGTTCACTGCCCAGCGCCAGGATCTCCCCGTGAAAACGCACCCCTTCCTTACTGATATCCGTGACCTCTCCGGTGAGCACCCTGGGAAAAGGACGTACTGCTCTCTCTTTTTTGCATGTCACGACCGTCAACAACAGGCCGGCAAAGAACAGCAGGCGCAGGAAGTGTATATTTTTCAGATAGTTGCTCATCGTCAGTTAAAAATAAATACCTGCCCGGATACCCAGGGAATGGAAACGGGAGAACATAGCGGTCATCTTTCCCCGGTAAACAGGTTCAAAACCATAAAGATAGGCATATGTGATGCCCAGATACAGCGGGAACTTAGTGTAAGCGTTAGTGACAACACCTGCATCCAGGGCAGGACCCATATACAGGTTGCTTAACGGATCCAGTTCATATGTGTCTGTGGTAACTATGCCCTCTCTTTCCGTTTCCGTGATGATCTCACCGGATTGATGGAGCAGGATGTTCATGGCTATACCCAGGGACAATACCGGCCTGAATTTCCCCTGTGGAAACATGTAGGAAAAAAGGCCCGATATATTGAGGGTCGAGGCATCCAGGTTCGTCTCATAATAATTTGTGGTCAACCACTCCTGTGGGGCTTCGTAATCTGCATAATAGGAAGATCTCTGGTAAGATACGCCGAGAGAGAAAGAAAGCTTGTCATTGAGCCGGGGCAGTGAAATATTTACACTGATCCCGGGAACGAACGACTGGGCGGCAGTGAAATGCATCAGGGAAAAAAAGGCCGTGCCTCCTTCCCTGAACCGGAGGAAAGAAAGTTGGTAACCGGCAAAAAGCCCCGCCCTGAAACGGATCCCGGGTATCTGTTTCTTGTATACCATGCATTTTTCGCCCTCACATACCTGGTTGTGATAGTCTTCGGCTATTTTAATGAACGATCTGGTGGAGAAATCAGCTTTATCGATCTCGGGAAAAAGAGAAGGACAGTCCATCAATGTTGCCTTCAGTATCCCGATATATTCTTTCGATTCCTGGATATACTGCGTCCCGTCCTTCACAATGACCTTGTCACTGTTCATAAGCTCGATGAGCCTGCCGTCTTTCTCAATAAAATAGTGATCAGCGTTGAAATCCCTGTAATAATACAGATCAATGATCCCGTTGACCAGGTATTCTAAGAACAATGCTTTCTCAGGTGCTCCCTTTTTTCCCGGGACCTTTTTGGATACGTAGAACTTTCCTTCCTGAAAACGGTAGGCCCGGATATCAATGGGAAGATAAGTACGGGGTGGGTCCTGAAGGTCCTTTTTGAAGATACATTTTTTCGAATTCTTTATGTCGCCTCTGTAATCCAGATACCCATGGATCGTATCATTACTGTTGGTGATGATGTATCCGGGACGGAAATCCTGTTGTGCTGATCCGGGTAAAGAAAGCAGTAAAAACAACAGATAAAACCCTGAGATGTGGAAGATCCTGATATATTGCAGAGACATGGAGGATGTGAAAAAAAGATATTAAAACATAAAAATATGAAATCCTGTAGAAAAAAAAAATTATTCTGTTTTATTCTTTGTCCGAATGAATCCCATCGTGACCCTGCCTACCGGCAGGCAGGCGTTCGGACGGGGTATGATTGAATTGTGTGAATGATTCCCGCCCGGCCGATGCCGTTCGGACGGGCCCGCCCGGCCGATGCCGTTCGGACGGGCCCGCCCGGCCGATGCCGTTCGGACGGGGAATGCGTGAATGACTGAAAATCAGCAATCAAAATTCTTCATTCATTATTCGATGTTCTTTGCTCGTCCTTCTTCAACCCCTCCGGGGTTGTAGGCATAGTTGGGTACTTCTGTCCGCAGGCGTAACTGCGGCTACTATATTACGACCCCTCCGGGGTCGCTCTCTCATCGCTCATCTCTCATCGCTCATTGCTGACCCTTTCCGCTCTTCCGACTTTTTGACTTTTCGACCGTTCGACTTTTGACCTTCCTACTTCATCGGTCGTCCTTCATCCTTCCAACCGTCAGTTCCCGTATCAAAAACTCCGCCGTAGCCTCATCCACGCGCAGCTGGTGACGGTGTACCAGGAAATGGTGAGTGTCGTCGGGGACGACGAGGGTCTCATGGGGGATGCCGTGTTGCCGCAGACGCTGCACCAGATCGGTCGACTGGGAGAAGGGCACGTTGCGATCGTCGTCGGCATGGATCACCAGCACGGGCGATTTCCACCGGTCCATGTAAGCGGTGGGCGAGGAAGCCCAGGTGGTGGCGGCAGCCTGCTGTGCGTCAGGGGCTTTCTGGTAGCTCTCGGGGAAGAGGTATTTTTTCCAGCGGCCTATGCTGCGGTCGTGCACCCCGGAGATATCCACGCCGGCGCTGAAAAGGTCGGAGTTGCGGGCCAGCGCCATGGCAGTGAGATAGCCGCCGTACGAGCCGCCGTAGATGCCGATGTGCTCTTTGTCCACAAAGCTTTGTTCTCCCAGCCAATCGGCCGCAGCCACAATGTCCAGGTATTCCGAGGCTCCTTTGGGTCCGGCATGGGCGGGATGATGGAAAGCATAGCCGTAGCCGATGCCCAGACGGTAATTGACCGACAGCACCACAAAACCGTGGTTCACCAGGTACTGGTTGACAGCATAGGCATTGGAGTAATAGGAGGAGTAATGCCAGCCCAGCAGCATCTGCCGCGGCGGTCCTCCGTGGACAAAGACCACGGCCGGATGCGGGCCTTTTTTCTGGTCCGGCAGGAAGAGGTCGGCATGGATCTCCACGCCGTCGGAGGCTTTAAAGATCACCTGCTGCGGGGTGACCAGAGACTTCACCGGATAATCCGCCGGGATAATATCCTCGCCGAGTAGTTGTGTTTTCTCTGTGACCAGGTCCATCATGGCAGCGACGGGCGGACGCTGTGCCGTGGCGCTGATATAAAAGAGGTGACGGCCGTCGCCGGTGAGGAAAGGCTTCCACTCCAGACCCTTGCCGGGTGTCAGCACCTGCATGTCAGCCTTGTCCACGGATACGCGGACGATGTGGCGCCGCTCCAGGTCGAGGGGGTCGGGGCCGGTGTTGCCGGCGAAGAAAAGCTGTTTGCCGTCGGGGCTCATGGAGATGTACTCGGCCATGAAAGGGCCTGTGGTGAGCCGCAACGCTTTGCCGCCCTCCTCAGGGATGGAGTAGAGGTGGGGCCAGCCGTCCTGATAAGAGAGGAAGACAATGCGGCCGGCGCCCCAGTGCAGGTTGGTGCGGCCGTGCGTGGTGGGGTAGGAGCCCTCGGGCGTGTCGGGCGAGGTCCACACTACATGGCCGCGGCCCGTGGCCGCATCGGCGGTGACGATCTTCCACGGTGTGGGCGGAGGCTCCAGGATGGAGGAGGGATCGCCGCCCGCGCCGTCGAGACGCACAAAGGCCACACGCCGCCCGTCGGGGCTCCAGCGTGGCGACAGATCGTAACAGTATTGCGGGTCGAGCCATAGGATGGGTTGGTCGGTGCCTGAGAAGATGCCGATGAAAGAGTGATCGCCCCGGTAAGAGCGGAAGGCGAGGCGGGAGCCGTCGGGGCTCCAGCGCGGCGAGGCGTTGCGGCCTTTGGCGTGGAAGAGCTGCCTCGCCGGCGAACGACCGTCGATGGCTACGCCCCACAGCTGGCCGTCACGGACGAACACCACACTGTCGCTGCGCGGCGAGACGACCGGCGAGGTGCCCTCGCCCAGCAACACCGGTGTGCCGCCGGCAAAAGGAATGCTCCAGATCTGTACCTTCGGGGCTTCCGGGAGATGCAGCGGATTGACAGGCAACTCCTCGTCCCAGTTGCCACCGGGCTCACCGCCCCGCACATAAACAACCCACTGACCGTCGGCAGAGAGCTGCACGCTGCTGAACTCCTGACCGTCATCGTCGGGATAGTTTGTCAGCTTGCGCGGCGTGAGATCAGCAGCAGCATCCACCACCCACAGGTTGCGTACACCGTTCCGATTGATGCTCCACACCGCCCGTGGCGCATGCGACGCTGCCGCCACATCGGTGGGGAAAGGAAAACTGAGCACCTGCTCCATGGTGAAGGGATGGGGTTTTGCCCCTGCAGGAGAAGAGAACAGGAAGAAAGAAAACAGGGAAACAAAGAAAAAACAACTGTGAGAGATCCTGAAAATTTTCATGATCGTACGTCTTATAAAGTTTGGTAAAAAGATCTGTTATCTATCGAAAGATAATCAGATTTGATATAAACGCAAAACCAGACTGATAACAAAAATACAGGAATAAAAAATAATATCCCTGTACAGATAACTATCTAAAAAAACCGTAGGGGCATAAAATTTTATGCCCCTACGGTTTCATTACCATCCGAAATATGATAGACACAATAGAATATGTTCCTGCTGGTCAGGTAGTGTTCTATTTCCGGTTCTTGCGCTTGTACTCGTAATCCTTGCGCTCCAGCTCGTATTGTTTCTTGGCTGCCTTTTTCAGTGCATTGAACACGGCCGTGACGGCTTTCAGCACCTCTTTGTGTTCCTCCACCACCAGCACCTTTTTGCTTTTCAGGTTCAGGGAGGCTGACACTTTGTACAAGGCAGAGGAGTGGTCAAAGATCACTTCCAGCGTCATGTCTTTGTCATATTTCTTG
>JALVJE010000089.1 GCA_027028505.1 Bacteroidales bacterium | reverse complement strand
TCTGCCGCCAGGCAGGCGTTCATCCCCGTCCGAATGGACATTCGTCCGGGCGGACGGGCGGGGATGCTCGCAGATCTCTGATCTGCGGCACTTATCAACTCATCAACCACTTATGTATGTCATAATAGCACTTCTTTTACAGAAACTATGCCATTCTGTCTTGTTTTTGTATTGGCATTTGATTTGAATATGGGAAGGGCGGAAACTGAAATAAAAAAAAACTATAAAGAAAGGAGGGTTAAGCTATGTTACCGAAAGTAAGAAGAACTGAAAACTGGCCTTCGTTCGTGGATGAGTTCTTTAACACGGATTTCTGGCCGAGCTTCCTCGATGTGAACACAAGGTACACCGTACCGGCTGTGAACATTCTGGAAGAGGACAACGAGTACAGGATCGAAGTTATCGCTCCGGGTATTGACAAAAAGGACGTAAAGATTAACCTCGAAGACGATGTGCTGACCATATCGTCTGAGATGAAACAGGAAAACGAGGAAAAAGACAAGCACTATATGCGCAGGGAATTCAATTACACCGCATTTAGCCGTTCATTTGTCGTACCCGAAGAAGTTGATGCCGAAAAGATCTCGGCTGAACACAAAAACGGTATCCTGACTCTGCATCTTCCTAAAAAAGAGGAAGTGGTCAAGAAAACGCAGAAGCGTGAGATCAAGGTTTCGTAAGCGCGCTTTACGGAGCCTTGGAGAAAGGATGTCCGGACCTTTCTATAAAAAAAAACCGGGCATAAACCACCCCTTACAGGGTGGTTTTTTTATTTCTCAGGATTGCAGGAATGCAAAGAGAGCCACCACCACGGGGATGATCAGCAGAAAGCTGTCAAAACGATCCAGAAAACCACCATGGCCGGGCAGGATACTGCCCGAATCCTTCAGCCCTATCCTGCGTTTCAGCAGAGACTCGCTGAGATCGCCCAGGGTGCCGAAGACCACCACGACAAAAACCACCAGCAGCCATTCTATCGTGTTCATGTCATGAATATAACGTCCTATAAGATAGCCGGTGATCAGGGCCAGGAACGTACCTCCGATAACACCTTCCCACGTCTTTTTAGGTGAGATCCTGGGCATCAGGCGGCGCCTTCCGAAGAGGATGCCCGACAGGTACGCCCCCGTATCATACATCCAGATCAGAATGAATACCCCCAGCAGGATCCCCGGAGAATAATCGATCGCAAAACCGGGCTGCAGGAGAAAATTGAGGATATCATTCTTACCGTCGAGGGTGAACACCGGTTGTATCTTCTCATGGATATCGAACACCAGGAAAGAGAGCAATGAAAAGGGCAGGGCAATATAGATCAGCCCCAGGAAGGTATAGGCAATATTATGGAAAGGCCTGTTGTGCTGAGCATAGATCTCATGGATATAAACAAAGGGGAAGAAAAGCAGTATCAGGGAGATGTACTCTTCCGGCAGGGCATGGATGGCTACCATAAAGGTGAGAATGTACATCGTCACGCCCATGGCGATGCCAAAAGTTGCCTGGGCCCTGACCTTAATACGAT
>JALVJE010000088.1 GCA_027028505.1 Bacteroidales bacterium | reverse complement strand
CCCACTTCCAGGAGTAGAAGAAGCCTCCCCGCATCTCGCTGAAGTCGTTTTCCCCTTTGTAGTTGCTTGCCGGCAGGCGCTGCAGGTAGGCCGGATCGCGGATCTTCTTCGAGTCGTGGTTGTCGCGCAGACTGGCCTGGAAGCCCCAGTGCCGGCCCGCATAGGCGAAAGCCTCCGCCCCGTTCCAGCGGTGGTACACACCCCCGTTGCCATTGTTCCAGTATTCCACGCCCAGGATGATGTTGGCCGTGATGTTGAAGAGAGAGTCCTGGTAAAAAAGCAGGTCGAAACGCTTCTTATAGGTCTTCGGGGGGTTCAGCTCCTTGTTGAAGTCCTTAAGGTAAAAGGTTATCTCTTTCTGCTGGCGGGGGGTGAGGCGGTCCTGCTGCTTCTCTGCCTCGGCCAGCTTCTCGGCGATGTACTTCCGCGACCAGGGTTTGGCTTCGGAGGTGACGGTGATGATATGCTCCGAGGCCAGTTCCTCCAGAAAGTCATACACGGCCGTGTTGGCAATGTCGTTCAGGACCGTCTGGGACCAGGCGGTGAGGGGGAGGGAGAGGAGGATGAAAAGTAAAGTCTTTTTCATCGGCTTCAGTGTGTCACTATACAAAGATAGGAATTCCTGCGGGAAGCGCGATGCTTGAAGCTCGAAGCTTGAAGCTTGAAAGAGAGTAAAAAAGTGAGAAAAATTCTAAAGATGCTAAGTGCTTGGTGCTTGGTGCAGGTTGCTGGGAGGAAGGAAGGCAAAAGGCCGAAGGAAGGATGATCGATGATCGATGATCGACGAATGATGAATGGCGAAGGACGAATAAGTCGAAAAGTCTCCGCCGTCGCTCCTTCGGAGCTATGGCGGACAAAGTTTGCATTTTCCTTTTCATCCTCTATCTTTGTGCTCTGTTTTTCAGAGATAAGCAACCATAAGAGGAACCAAGACGATGAAAAAGAGATTTCCCGAATACCGGGAACTGGATCTGGCACGTATCAACAAAGAGGTAATGGCGTTGTGGGACCGGGAGAAGACCTTTGAGAAAAGCCTGGAGCAACGGAAAGAGAGCAAGCCCTTCATCTTTTACGAAGGACCTCCTTCGGCCAACGGCATGCCGGGGATCCACCACGTGATGGCCCGCGCCATCAAGGACACCTTCTGCCGTTTCAAGACGATGGAGGGGTACTATGTGGAACGCAAGGCGGGCTGGGACACCCACGGTCTGCCCGTGGAGCTGAGCGTGGAGAAATCGCTGGGCATCACCAAGGAAGATATTGGGAAGAAGATCCCCGTAGAGGAGTACAACAAAAGATGCCGCCAGGATGTGATGCGGTACACCGACGCCTGGGAGGAGCTCACCCGCATCATGGGGTACTGGATCAACATGGATGATCCTTATATCACCTACGACAACCGCTATATCGAGACGCTCTGGTACCTGCTGAAGCAGTTGTACGAAAAGGATCTCCTGTACAAGGGCTACTCCATACAACCTTACTCGCCCGCCGCCGGCACAGGACTGAGCACCCACGAGCTCAACCAGCCCGGAGCCTACCGCGACGTCAAGGACACCACCTGCGTGGCCCAGTTCCGCATCCTGCGGGATGAAAAGTCGGAGCCCCTCTTTGAGAAGACCGACACGGAGGATGTCTTCTTCCTGGCGTGGACGACCACCCCCTGGACACTGCCCTCCAACACGGCCCTGGCCGTGGGGCCCGAGATCCGGTATGTGGAGGTACGCACGTTCAACCCCTATAACGGTCAGCCCCTGACGGTGATCCTGGCCAAAGACCGTCTGCCGGCCTATTTCCCGGAGAAGAATGCCGGTCTCGACTTCAACGCCTACCAGCCCGGCGACAAGCAGATCCCCTGGCGGGTGGTGGCCGAATACAGCGGCCGCGAGCTGGCCGGCATACGTTATGAGCAGCTCCTGCCGTGGATAGATCCCGGCGAGGGAGCTTTCCGGATGGTCACCGGCGATTTTGTCACCACCGACGAAGGTACGGGTATCGTACACATCGCCCCCACCTTCGGCGCCGACGACGCCCGTGTGGGCAAGGAGAACGGCATCCCTCCCATGCTGCTCACCGACAAGGAGGGGATGCCCCAGCCCATGGTGGATAAGAAAGGCCGTTTTTATTCCATTGAGAACCTGGATCCCGCCTTTGTCAAAGAAAAAGTGAATGTTGAGGCATACAAACCTTTCGCCGGGCGGTATGTGAAAAACCAGTATGATGACACCCTCCCGGAAGATGCCGAGAGCATCGATGTGAGCATCGCCGTGCATCTGAAAGAGAGGGGACGGGTCTTCAGGATCGAGAAGCATGTCCATAACTACCCCCACTGCTGGCGTACCGACAAGCCGGTGCTCTACTATCCCCTCGACTCATGGTTCATCCGCACCACGGCGCTGCGCGACCGTATGATCGAGCTCAACAACACCATCAACTGGAAGCCGCCGGCAACGGGTTTCGGCCGTTTCGGTAAGTGGCTGGAGAACCTGGTGGACTGGAACCTCTCGCGCTCCCGCTACTGGGGCACCCCCCTGCCCGTCTGGGTGTCGGAGGACAAGAAAGAACGCAAATGTATCGGCTCGGTGGCCGAACTGAAAGCAGAGATAGAAGAAGCCGTGGAGGCAGGCTTCATGCAGGAGAACCCGTTGAAAGAGTTCCGCGAAGGGGATATGTCGAAGGAGAACTATGAACAGTTCGACCTGCACCGTCCTTTCGTGGACGAGATCGTGCTAGTGTCGGAGAGCGGGAAGAAAATGTTCCGCGAGCCCGACCTCATTGACGTGTGGTTCGACAGCGGCGCCATGCCATATGCCCAGCTGCATTATCCCTTTGCCGTGGATGACGAAGGCCTGCGACAGAAGTTCCCGGCCAACTTCATCGCCGAGGGGGTGGACCAGACGCGCGGATGGTTCTTCACCCTCCATGCCCTGGCGGTGATGCTGTTCGACTCGGTGGCTTACAAAAACATCATCTCCAACGGTCTGGTCCTGGACAAGAACGGTAACAAGATGTCGAAACGTCTGGGCAATGCGGTGGATCCTTTTAAGACCATCGAAGAACACGGTTCCGACCCCCTGCGCTGGTACATGCTGACCAATGCCCAGCCGTGGGACAACCTGAAGTTCGACATCAAAGGCCTCGAGGAGGTGAAGCGCAAATTTTTCGGCACCCTCTACAACACCTATTCCTTCTTTGCTCTTTACGCCAACATCGACGGCTTCACCTACGCCGAGGAGGAGGTGCCGGTGGCGGAGCGTCCCGAGATCGACCGCTGGATCATCTCGCTGCTCAACACCCTGGTGAAGGAGGTACGGCAGCTCTACGAAGACTATGAGCCCACGCGTGCCGGGCGTCTGATACAGAACTTTGTCATCGAGAACCTGAGCAACTGGTATGTGCGTCTCAACCGCAAACGCTACTGGGGCGGCAAGCCCTCGCAGGACAAGACGGCGGCCTACCAGACGCTCTACACCTGCCTCGAGACGGTCGCCCTGCTGGCGGCGCCCATAGCGCCTTTCTTCATGGACCGTCTCTTCCGCGATCTCAACGACATCACCGGCCGGCATGAGGCCGCCTCGGTGCATCTGGCCGACTTCCCCGTGGCTGACGAGCAGCTGGTGGACAAAGCCCTGGAAGAGCGTATGCGCATCGCCCAGAAAGTGTCATCGATGGTGCTGGGGCTGCGCCGCAAGGTGAACATCAAGGTGCGGCAACCCCTTAACAAGATCATGTTGCCGGTGAGCGACGAGCACTTCCGCGAGCAGTTCGAGGCGGTCAAACAGCTTATCCTCTCGGAGATCAACGTGAAAGAGGTGGAGTACATCTCCGACGATGCCGACATCCTGGTGAAGAAGATCAAGCCCGACTTCAAAAAGCTGGGGCCACGCTACGGAAAGAAGATGAAGCAGCTCTCCGCCGCCATCGCCGCCATGACGCAGGAGGATATCCGCACCCTGGAGCGGGAGAACGCTTTTACCATCGACCTGGAGGGCGAGCAGGTGACCATCACCACCGACGATGTGGAGATCTTCTCGGAAGATATCCCCGGCTGGCTGGTAGCCTCGGAGGGCAACATCACCGTCGCCCTCGACATCACCCTCACCGACGAGCTGCGCCGCGAGGGGATCGCCCGCGAGCTGATCAACCGCATCCAGAACATCCGGAAGGAGAGCGGCTTCGATGTCACCGACAAGGTGAACATCACAATTGAAGACCACGAGGCCATCCGCCCCGCCGTGGAGAGCTTCCGCGACTACATCGCCACGCAGACACTGGCCGCCTCCGTCACCCTGACCAACGCTCCTGACGGGGATAATATACAGGAGGTCGACCTGGGAGAAGGGATGGTGGTGAGGATAGGAGTGGAGAGAAGTAATAAGTACTAAGGCAGAAGGCAAAAGGGCGTAGAGCGATGAGATATGAGATATGAGCCCCAACGGGGCGATAGCACACAGGGTCGGGCGGAGCCCGAGCAATTAGAACGATAAAGCGATGCCTGCCTGCCGGTAGGCAGGAAGAGATAATGCGATAAAGCGAGGAGGAGAGGGAAGGAATAAGGAATAAGGCAAAAGGCAGAAGGAAGGGCATAGAGCGTAGAGCAAAGAGCAATGAGCTATGAGCTATGAGATGATTCAGCCCCAACGGGGCGAAAGCACACAGGGTCGGGCGGAGCCCGAGCAATTAGAACGATGAAGCGATAAAGCGAGGAGGAGAGGGAAGGAATAAGGCAAAAGGCAGAAGGCAGAAGGAAGGGCGTAGAGCGTAGAGCAATGAGCAATGAGCGATGAGCGATGAGATGATTTTGCCCCAACGGGGCAAAATCATACAGGGTCGGGCAGAGCCCGAGCAGCTAGAACAATGAAGTGATAATGAGATAAGGCGAAGAGGAGAGAGCATAGATTTTAGGGTCGAAAAAGTTTTTATATTTGTGGTCTCATTTTTTTAGTGAGGTATGGATTTTTTTAGTATATTGAGTAAAATTGTTTAGCCATGGCCGAGAAAGAGAAGACAAGGTATTCCGACGAAGAACTGGAAGAGTTCCGGCAGATCATTCTGGAGAAACTGGATAAAGCCAGAAAAGACTATAATCTTTTGAAAAACGCTATCACACACGAGGAGAGCAACGATACGGAAGACACCTCCCCCACCTTCAAGGTGCTGGAAGAAGGTGCCACGACCCTTTCACGTGAGGAGGCAGGCAAGCTGGCACAGCGTCAGCTTAAGTTCATCCAGCATCTGGAAGCTGCGCTGGTACGTATCGAGAACAAGACCTACGGCATCTGCCGTGAGACAGGCAAGCTGATCCCCAAAGAGCGGCTGCGTGCCGTCCCCCATGCCACCCTCAGCATAGAAGCCAAACAGAAACAGCGGTAGATCCTGCCGCAGAGCGCAACCCCCGTCTCCCACGGTTAAAAAACCCTCCATGTCGCTTACCAAAAAGTCGGTGCTGGTCATCCTTATTATCCTGATCATTGACCAGGCCTCCAAGATCTGGGTCAAGACCCACATGATGATCGGCGAGGAGATCCCGGTGCTGGACCACTGGTTCTACATCCATTTCATCGAAAACAATGGTATGGCCTTCGGCATGGAGCTGGCCGGCAAGACGGGAAAATTCCTGCTGAGCCTTTTCCGCCTCGTAGCCATCGTGGCCATCGGCTGGTATATCACCCGCCTGATACGCACCAAGGCGCCTGCCGGCCTGGTAGTGGCCGTGTCGATGGTCTTCGCCGGCGCCCTGGGCAACATCATCGACAGCGCCTTCTACGGCATGATCTTCGACGACAGCTACTTCCACGTGGCGCGTCTCTTCCCCAAAGAAGGAGGCTACGCCACATTCCTCCACGGCAAGGTGGTGGACATGCTCTACTTCCCCATCCTGCGGGGACACTTCCCCGACTGGGTGCCTTTCTGGGGAGGCGAGGATTATATCTTCTTCCGCCCCGTCTTCAACATCTCCGACTCCTCCATCACCATCGGCGTGGCGATGATCCTGTTGTTTTACAGGAAGTTCTTTAAGCAGGAGGCTCCGAAGGAGGAGGAAGAGGAGAGTTAGGAGTCCCGAGTTGGGAGTATCGAGTTAAGAGTATCGAGTATCGGGTTGCGAGTATCGAGTTGCGAGTGTGGAGTGTGGAGTGCCTAGAGTTTAAAGTTGTTTGCTTAAAGCTCCTCATTTCAATCATTCCCCGTCCGAACGGTCTTGGCCGGGCGGGAATCATTCACGCATTCACGCATTATTCTTCCAGCACCCCTGTCCGACTGGCGTCAGCCCTGCCCGAATGAATTCGTTCAGGCGGGCGGGCGGGCAGCACCTAATTTTACGGTTTAAAGCCGACGATAACGACGTCGTCGATCTGTTCCATGTCGCCTTTCCATTTCTCAAAGGTATCGTCCAGGATGCTCTTCTGCTCCTGCATGGGTTTGGCGTGGATGGTGACCAGTAGCTCTTTGAGGGCCTTGTACTTGAACTTCTTGCCTCTGGGTCCGCCGAACTGGTCGGCATAGCCGTCGGAGAAGATGTAGAAGGCATCGCCGGGGCGGATCTCCAGGGTGTGGTTGGTGAAAGGATCCATGCGCACGTGGATGGCCACGGGCATCTTGTCGCCCTTGATCTCGGTGAGCTCACCCTCCCGGATGTAGTAGAGCGGGTTATTGGCGCCGGCGAAGTGCAGGATCTTCTCTTTCCTGTCGATGACGCAAAGGGCCACGTCCATACCGTCCTTGGATTCCCCCGGTTCACCTTTCTGCTGTAGCGCCTCGATGACGTGGTTGCGCAGTTCGTTGAGTATGGCGTCGGCGCGCAGCACGCCGTTCTCCCGCACCACCTCGTTGAGGAAGGCGATGCCCAGCATGCTCATGAAGGCTCCCGGCACCCCATGACCCGTACAGTCGGCTGCCGCGACGATCACCTTATCATCCACCTCGGCCGACCAGTAGAAATCGCCGCTGACGATATCGCGCGGCTTGAAGAGGATGAAGACATCATGGAAGAGGGTGCGTATCTTCTCCTCCCGCGGCAGCATCGACCGTTGAATACGCTCGGCATAGAGGATGCTGTCGGTGATCTCTTTTTTCTGCAGGGCGATCTGGTCGCGCTGTGCCTCGGCCAGGTCACGCTGCGCTTCGATCTCCCTGTTGGCCTTCTCCAGGTCGCGTGTACGTTCACGCACCTGCTCTTCCAGCACCTCCTTCTGTTTCTCGATAGCCCGCACCCTCCATTTATACAAGGCATAAACGATCAACAGGAGAAGGATGAGGCTTGTCAGGCGGAACCACCAGGTCTGCCAGAAAGGCTTCCGCACCTCAAAGGGGAAGCTATTCGTATAGCTCCAGATATTGTCTTTGCCTTTGGCGCGGTAGACGAAATCATAGGTACCGGGGCTGAGATTGGTATAGTAGGCTTTGTACTCCTTGCCACGGCGGATCATGTCGTAGCTGCCTTTCTGCCCGCGCAGGTAGAACTCATACTCTATCGACCGCTCGTCGGAGAAGAAGAGCCCCGACACCTCAAAGACCAGGTTGTTCTGATTGTATTTGAACCGCTGCCCCGGCGTCTTCTCGATCTCTTTGCCGTTGACCCATACCTTCTCGAGATAACAGCGTGGCGAGTAGGCTGTCTCCCGCTTCACCTTGATGTTGAAGTTGGAGATCCCGTGATAGGTGCCCACCCACAGGAGGCCGTTGGCATCGACGAAGAGGCCGCGGCTGGTGATCTCGTCGCCCGAGAGTCCCTCCTTCGAGTTGATCAGGAACTCTTTGCGCCGGATCTCTTTATTAAAATAGATAAAGCCGATGTTGGTCCCTATCCACAGGTAGTTGCGGTTCCTGGCCGGCACGATGGTCTTGACGATCACATGGTCCTCGCTCAGCGGCACCTCGCGGAAGAGGTTGTCGCGGTAAAGCACCAGTCCTTTCTCGGTACCCACCCACAGCTGGTTGCCATCCACACACAACGACCACACCGAAGCCTTCATCGGCACGAACGTGACGAATTTCTTTCCGTCAAATTCGATGAGTCCCTGGTTGCTGCCCCCGATGATCTTTCCCTGCCAGCGGGTGAGCTGGTAGACGCCGGCGGTCGCCTTGCCCTGCAGGATGACAGGCGCCTGATCAAAGCTGCTGAAATAGTAGATCACCCCCTTTTTGCCTGTGAGCAGGAAGATGCCGCCACCGGGATCCACATATACGTTCTCGATCCCCACCAGCAACTGTTTTTTGTTTTTCCGGATGATGCGGAGGGTGTTGACATCCACCTCGAAGATACCCTCGGTGGTAGCCAGGAGGATGTTCCTGTCGGGCAGGATGGCCGTGATCACCTTGCCGGGGGACGCCGGCAGATGGCTGGTATAGTTCACCAACTGCTCGCGATAGTAATAGACGCCGTCGTTGGTGCCTATCCAGATACGTCCCTGGCGGTCCTGGTCGATGGAAAAGATATAGTTGTTGATCCTTTCGGGGAAAAAGTTACGCAGATTCTTGGTGTTGATGATACGCTGCAGTCCTCCCGAGAAGCCGATCCACAGGTTGCCTTCGTTATCCTCGCAATAGGAGAGGAGGGTGTTGTTGATCAGTTCCCCGCCGGCACGGAAGACGACTGCCGGCTGGTCCATGGAGATGATCTGATAGAGGTGGGAGTCGTTCATCAGCCAGATGGAGCCGGAGCTGCTCTGGCTGATCTCCTTGATGACCGTCAGGGGGATGTTAAAACGGTCGTTCAGGGGATATCCCTTCACCCGTCCCAGGAGGAGGGAGAGCGGGTTGCTGTACAGACCGTCGGGCGTGGAGAACCAGGCCCTCTCATGACTGTCGATGAACACGGCATAGGTGTAATCCGGCAGGAGACGTTGTACCTCTCCCTTGTGGGAAAGGAGATAAAGCCCGGAAGGGGAGGCGAAGAAGAAACGGATCCCCGCCGTATCTTCCGTCATGGCATTGATATTGCCGGGAAGACCCGGATAACGGTCCTGCAGCCGTACCAGGTTCCCCCGGGGATCGTACTGATACACGCCTTCATTGCTGATGAACCATTTCCTGTTCCTGCGGTCGATGTAGATCTTATTGAATGCCAGTCCGGGGAGGAGGACATTGACGACCGAGTCCCCGTAGATCACCGACACTCCTTTGGCCGTAGCCAGGTAGATAAAACCGTCGCTGTCCTGTTTCATATCGGAGACGGTGTTATCGCCCAGGCCTTTCCGCACGTCGAACACCTCCATCTCACGACCGTTGTAACGCACCACACCGGAGTTGGTGGCGAACCACATATATCCTTTTTTATCCTGCAGGATGGAGGTCACATCCTCCTGCGGCAGTCCGTTCTCGACACTGAAAAGGATATACGGCAGCTTACCCGTCTGGAACCGTTCGTAGTAGCTCTGGAGAAAGTCCTGCGGATCGAGGAAGGTGTTACCCCGCTGCACACGGTTCAGCACGTTGAGCAGGCCTTTGGCCTTCGACTCGGCCAGGAAGCTGCGTACCTTCTCCTCGAGGAGGGGCTGGTCCTTGCGCAGGGCCCAGCACACATCGTTGCGGCCCAGGATGATCTTGGGCTCGAGGCGGGGATAGAGGAAAGCATTGTCGATGATCGTGTAGTCGGCCTTGCCGCTCATGACATCCGCCACAAAACGGCTGGTGGGGGCATAGTAAAAGCTGTCTATGCCATGCCGCTGCAGGAACTCTTCATAGCTGGTGCCCCGTCCCGTGACACCCCGCAGGTGCTTCAGGTCTTCCAGGCTGGTGATCTTCGTTCCCGGCTTTGCCAATATCACATCCTGCGTTTTGTAGACAGGCACCAGATCCACTTTGGTCTTCCGCCAGTCGAGGGGGGCGATCATATCACAGGCAATATCGAAATAATGAAAGATCTCGGGGGTATAGGTACTGTCCTTGATGATCTTCCCGTTGCTGTCCTCCCAGTATTTGGAGAAAGAGGGGATCAGCACAAACTCCATCTGCACGCCGAGGTAGTCGGCAAACTCCTCTGCCAGGGCATGCATGAACTGCCGGTGGTTGCCCTTGTGATAGATAAAGTCCCGTTCGCGCAGGGCCACGATGATCTTCCTGGAGCGCAGGATCTCATCCAGGTCGCGATGGTAGGGCTGTATGGGAGCGTGGGGGTTGATATTCTCCACGAACACCGAATATTTCTCCCCGAATTTTTCGTAAAAGATCTTGTCCAGCACGCCGTTGTTGGTGATCGTCTTGAAGAAGTTCTCCACCTCACCCTTGAGCGGGTTCCCTTTTTCCACGGCCCAGGCCGAGTTGGTGATCTTGCTGATGGGAAAGACGATGATCAGGTCGTCGGGATGTTGCTTGCGGAAGCTGAGGGCCTCGTCGGCATCCAGGATAACGCCGTCGGCTTCGCCGCCCAGGACCATTTGCTCCGACTCTTGCATGTCGTTGGTAAGGATCATATTGATACCGCCGCCGATCTTCTTGTTGATGGCTTCCAGGTGCGTCACAAAGCTGGTGCCGTCCATCAGGGCGATCTTCATCCCCTTGAGCTTTTCCAGGCCCCGTGGCATCGGCACGTCCTTACGGATCACCAGCAGCTCGGCCGACTGAAGGGTCTCGGCAAAGTCAAAGAGCTTTTTCCGCCACTCCAGGATGGAGAAGGTGCTGCAAACGATATCAGCTTTTTTGAACACGTCGGGGGTATAGTGATAATCGGGGTTCGTCTCCAGGTCGGGCGGACGCACGCCGTTGTGGCTGAAGACCTCGTCCCAGTTGATGATCACCTCCTCCACGTCGAGATCGAGGAAGCGGGCGAACTCATACGCCAGGGGGTAGTTGATCGTCTGCAGGTCGGAGGGGTCAAAGGCTATGTAGATCTTTCCGCTGCGCTTGATATCCTCCAGGTTGCGGGAGAAGAGTGTTGCGGGCAACAGCAGGAGGATGAGTAAAAAGGACAAGAGGAGGGTCTTCCCTGAGTATCCTTTACGAAAGGAAAAAAGATGGTCGTTCATGCCTGGTACTATTTCTCTTTTTCTGGCGTATATTTGCAAAAACGTGTACTAAAATACGTCTTTTCATGCAGGATATCAATTTACAAAAAATATTTCTGAAACGCATATCTTCTCCCGGCCGTGTCAGGACACGCGAGGTGCATGTGGGGGATGTGCCGCTGGGCGGGGATCATCCCATCCGTCTGCAGAGCATGGCCTCCTCTCCCACCACCGATACGGAAGCGTGTGTGGAGGAGAGTATACGCATCATCCGTGCCGGCGCAGATTATGTACGTTTCACAGCGCAAAATGTTGCCGAGGCGGAGAACCTGGCCAACATACGCGACGGCCTGCGGCGGCGGGGTTACCGTACCCCCCTGATCGCCGATGTCCATTTCAATCCCGACATCGCGGGTACGGCGGCCCGCATCGTGGAGAAGGTGCGCATCAACCCGGGCAACTTCGTGCGGGTGAGGGTACCGGAGGATCTTCCCCCGGAAGGCCGGGAGAAGGCGGCGCTGGAGCAGATCAGGGAGCGGCTGGTACCTCTGCTGCAGCTGCTGCGACAGCACGGGACAGCCCTGCGCATAGGCGTCAACCACGGCTCGCTGGCCACGCGCATCGTGGAAGAATACGGTGATACGCCCCGCGGCATGGTCGTTTCGGCCATGGAGTACCTGCGTATCTGCCGTGAGGAGGGTTTCCACGAGGTGGTGCTCTCGATGAAGTCGAGCAACACCCGTGTGATGGTGCAGGCCTACCGCCTGCTGACGGCTACGATGGCTGCCGAAGGGGATCTCTACCCCCTCCACCTGGGCATCACCGAAGCGGGAGAAGGCCGCGAAGGGCGCATCCGCTCGGCCACGGGCATCGGCGCACTGCTGGCCGACGGCCTGGGCGACACCATCCGGGTGTCCCTCACCGAGCCGTCGGAACAGGAGATCCCGGTGGCCCGGAAACTGGCACATTATTTTTCGGAGATGAGAGATCGCAGCGGAGAAGCCTCTTTCCCTCCTTCCTTCGATCCTTTCGACTACCATGCTCCTGCCCTCGCCGGCATCCCCGGCAACTCCCGCGAGCCGGTGGTGGTCGGGCCGGCAGACTATCCGGAGACAGCAGAACTGCAACCCGATCTTTTCTTTCGGGATCCCGGCGAACATTATTTATTCACCCGCGACGGCCGGAAGATCCCGTATGTTCCGGTATTTGCCGGTAACACAGACCTCCCCCGTCCCTCCGAGACAGAGGGGAAGGTGCTGGTGGCAGAGCTCAGGGAAGGCGAAAGCGTACGTACGCTGCGGTCTTTCTTCGCGCATCTGGAAGAGCGGGGGATCACCTGTCCGGTGATCTTCAAAAAGGAGTATTCCGCCCCCGATGAGGAATCTTTCCTGGTCGCGGCAGCAGCGGACCTGGGACCGCTCTTTCTGGACGGGTACGGACAGGGGATGTGGATAACGTTGAACGATGATCGACGAGTGATGAATGATGAAAGGAGAGGGATGGTCTCCTCCGCCAGGGCTTCGGAGGCTAAAAGAGATGAGGAAGGACGAGCGGCGAACAGGGAGCGGGTGGTGGATATGCTGGCGGTGGAGGTGTCTTTTGCGATCCTGCAGGCGTCGCGGGTGCGGACCACGCGTCCGGAATATATCTCCTGTCCTTCGTGCGGGCGCACCCTGTTCAATATTCAGGAGGTGACGGCGAAGATCAGGGCGCGCACCTCGCATCTCAAAGGGATCAAGATCGCTATCATGGGATGCATCGTGAACGGTCCGGGCGAGATGGCCGATGCCGACTACGGATATGTGGGCGCCGGCCCGGGGCGCATCACGCTCTACCGGCACCGGGAGGTGGTGAAGAAGAACATTCCCGAAGAGGAGGCAGTGGAGGAGTTGGTGAGGCTGATACAGGAGAGTGGGGAGTGGGAGGAATAAGGCAGAAGGAATAAGGCAGAAGGCAAAAGTAATCCGACTTCGTCCCGGTGTACCGGGGCTACGTCGGACGAGGAAAGGCAGAAGGCAAAAGGGAGAAAGAAGGATGATCGATGATCGATGAATGACGAATGACGAAGAAGTCGAAAGTCAAAGGTCGAAGGGTCGAAAAGTGGGAAGAGAGATGAGCAGGGAGAAATGAGAGATGAGTAAGGAGTAGGGAGTAAGGAGTAGGGAGCTCCGCCTTCTTCCCTTGTCCGCCGTAGCTACAAGCGAAGGCGGAGCTTTATCGCTTTATCACTTCATCGCTTCAACAAGATCCCCGTTCCTCTCCAGCAGGAGGGTGTGGATGCCGAGGCGGCGGGCGGCGGCGAGGTGCTCTTCGCTGTCGTCAATGAACAGGGTTTCGGAAGGCTCCAGGCCGCTTTCGCGTAACACCAGCTCAAAGATCTCCGGCATGGGCTTGCGCAGGCCGGTGGTGTGGGAATAATAAGTTTTCTCGAAAAGATCCTCCAGTCCAGCAATCCCGAACTTTTCCCGCAGGATGGCATTGCACTTTTCCACATGGATACTGTTGGTATTGCTCAGCAGGAAGGTGCGGTAACGTACACGCAACTCCTGCAGCAGCCGGATCTTCTCCTCCCGGAAATCCACGATCATCCGGTTCCATATCTCTTTCAGGGTATCCACGGTGACAGGCCGCGGAAGCATCTTGCGGAGGCTGTCAAAGAACTCCTCCTCAGTGATCTTGCCCGTTTCGAGGAGAACAAAGACGTTCTTCCCGTCATCTTTCTGCAGATGAAAGGCTT
>JALVJE010000087.1 GCA_027028505.1 Bacteroidales bacterium | reverse complement strand
CCGGCGCCACTACCAACGAAAAAGGCCTTATAACCCTGCTCACGCAGCATATCCAGGGAGGCAGTCTTGCCAACGATGAAGTTGGTACGAAACTTCACGCCCATTTTCCTGAGGTTCTCGATCTCCACATCCACGATCTCATTGGGCAGCCTGTACTCGGGAATCCCATATTTCAGCACACCTCCGACATCGTGAAGGGCTTCGAAGACCGTCACGTCATATCCCATTTTGATCAGATCGCCACTTGCTGCCAGTCCGGCCGGGCCGGAGCCGATCACAGCTATCTTGGTGTTGTTGTGTTCTGCGATCTCGGGCACGGATATCTTTCCGCTGTTGCGCTCATAGTCGGCAGCGAACCGCTCCAGGTTGCCGATGGCGATGGGTGGTTTTTTCAGTTTGACCGTATAGAAACAGCTGTTCTCACACTGCACCTCCTGCGGGCATACCCTTCCGCATACCGCCGGCAGCGCATTGGTCTCTTTCAACACTTTGGCAGCTCCCAGAAAGTCATGCGCTTCGATCTTCTTGATGAATTTGGGAATATTGATATTTACCGGGCATCCTGATATACAGGTAGGATCGGGACAGTCGAGGCAGCGGTGCGCCTCGGTAATGGCCATCTCCTCGGTGAGCCCCAGGTTGACCTCCAGGTAATTATGGCTCCTCTCCACAGGGTCCTGTTCCGGCATATGGACCCGCTCGATGGAGGTCCGCTCTTTGGCTTTCATCGACTTGCGGAGTTCGTCCCGCCACGGCTGACTCCGTTCTTCTTTCAGGTATTCTGCTATATTTTCCATTTTAACTTACGGTTTTAAGGTAGCGCTCATAAGCTTCCGTTTCCTGTTCCTTGAAAGCTCCCAGACGCTGTATCATTTCATCAAAATCGACTTCGTGTGCATCGAACTCAGGGCCATCGATGCACACAAACCTGGTCTTGCCACCCACGGTAACACGGCAGGCACCACACATTCCCGTACCATCCACCATGATGGTGTTGAGGCTGGCGTAGGTCTTGATATTGTATTTTTTTGTGGTGAGAGCAGCGAACTTCATCATGATGGCAGGTCCGATGACCACGGAAAGATCTACTTTCTCCCGGGTGATCACCTCTTCCATACCCTGGGTGACGAGTCCTTTTTTTCCGTAGGAGCCGTCGTCGGTCATAATGATCAGCTCATCCGAGAACTCACGCATCTCTTTCTCCAGGATGATCAGGTCTTTGCTGCGGGCAGCCAGGACCGTAACGACACGGTTTCCGGCTTTCTTAAACCCTTCGACGATGGGCAGCAGAGGAGCCACCCCCACGCCACCGCCGGCACAAAGGACCGTGCCCACCTTCTCGATGTGTGTGGGTTTGCCCAATGGACCAGCGATATCCAGGATGCTGTCCCCTTCATTCATGTTCAGCATTTTTGCAGTGGTAACCCCCACGCGCTGAACAACCAGCGTGATGGTCCCTTTTTCCGTGTCGGCAGATGCAATGGTCAGCGGTATGCGCTCTCCTTTTTCGTCAAGCCTCAGAATGATGAAGTTGCCGGGCTTGCGCGCTATGGCGATCTCGGGAGCCTCTACTACGAACTTGCATACATTTTCCGAGAATAATTCTTTCTCAATGATCTTATTCATTCCTGTATTATGTTAAAGTTGTACAGAACCTCAAATTTCAGCTGGCAAAAATAGAAAAATAATTCTCTCATATCCCGAAATAAACATTTTTGTTTCCCGGGGGGCAGAAAAGGGAGAATGCCTGTAAGTAAAAGAGAGAAAATTAATTAGTGTATATACGAAGAAAGGATATGTTGACAAACATATTTTCAGAAGACATAACCCAGCTGAAAATATCCAACCACACCTTTTCGTTCGGGCGACCAGGAGATGTTACCTTTCAGCGGACCTATCTTGGTGAGGATTCCTGCAGTGGCACCAATACCGGAAATGAAATTGAAATCACGGAACAGATCCTCCATATTGTCCGACCGTGTACCGAAATTGCCATTCAGACTGACAAAGATGTTTTTAAAAAAGTTATACTGGATATCAAGATGGTAGAATACAAGCGCTTCGGCACCTTCTTCGAGGAATTTGTATCCGGTATAGGGTACGTTCCCGAAGATAGTGGGCTGGGTCTGTCCTCCCAGCCAGAAATTATACTGATAGGGGATGGTGTCGCCTGAAACTACGCCGCCAAAGATCTGATGGACCACCGACGTTTTCTTTCCGAGGGGGTGGGCAACCTGATAATCCACACTCATATAACCTACCGGATGATACTTCGGATTACTCAAATATTTGATATCGGCATGCAGTACAGAACCATGGGTCGGGAATACCGGTCTGTTCCTGGAATCATAATAAACCTTAACATATCCTCCGTAAAAATTGTCCCGGATACTGCCGAAATGGATCTCCGATATTTTTGAGGAGAGAGAAGTGTGGTTCATCTCTCCCCCTGCCTGCAGGAGCCACCTGTTGGTGAAACGGGACTGGAGGAAGATCCTTATATAGTTTACGAAGTAACTGTATGCGACGGTGCGGTTACGTTCTTTATCGTAATTATAGGCTTCCAGGACATGTGTCTGCAACTGAATGCCCGGTGCCGGTTTGCGTCCTTTATCAAAAAAGTAGTAGATGTCTGCTCCGGGATTTTTTCCGATATGGGCCGTGGCAGAAAACTTGGTTCCTTTGATCAGGGTATTGAGGAAGGTGGCGTTCAGGGAGATGGCGGTTTTGAAATCACTGTCATAGTACAGTCCTACGTTCAGATTTCCTCCCTGCTTTTCGCGGATACGATAATTGACCCGTACACCGTCCCCGTCCGGCTCCAGGTCAAAAACCACCTTGTCAAAGTAATTCGTGGCATAAAGATTCTCGGCCGATCTCCGGATCTCTTCGGGAGTAGCCCACTCCAGCGCATTGAAAGTGATGGATCCTGTGATCAGGTTGGAAGGGATCTTGTCCAACCCGATGAGACGGATGCTTTTAATGAAAAGAGAATCGTGTTTCGGCTGTCTGGGCTGCACAAAATACCGGCCCAGGTTATGGAGTGAGTCGGCCAGGTGCCGGATCTGTGGCAGGGCCTCGCGGGCCGCTATTTCCCCGTATTTGATGAGGGAATCGGCCTGGTTGAAACTGGAAACACCCAGCCCGTGCAGGTCTGGATTGATGTAAATATTCACTTTTTTCAGGTTCTCCTGCCGCACGATGGTAGAGTAATAAAATACGGCATCTTCCATCACGGAGAGCATGTCCTTCTTTTTATTCTCGCCGGGATTCTTGGAATGTCCCACATCCACGCCGATGATGATATCCGCTCCCATATTGATCACATGCTGTACCGGGAAATTGTCCACCAGACCCCCGTCCACATAGCGTGTTCCGTCGATGACCATCGGTTCAAAAGCCGTGGGGATGGACATACTGGCGCGCATGGCATCGGAAAGATCCCCTCCGTGAAAGACTTTTTCCTTGTTGTGGTCAATGTCCAGGGCAACACACAGATAGGGGATGGGTAGTTTATTGAAGTCATTGATGTCATATACCGGTGCATTGATGGCATGGAACAGGTTTTCAACATGTTGCCCGCTCATAATACCTTCCGGAAGGTGAATGCCTTTTTTTGTCAGAGGCAGGGACAGGAAAAACTCGTCCCTCTCTTTTTTCTCCGTGATGGAAAGGTCCTCTCTGAGGATGTCATCTGACAGGATATAATTCCAGTCCTGTTTTTTAATGATGGCAATGATGCTGTCCACCGGCATCCCTGCCGCCAGGAATCCCCCTACGATCGATCCCATGCTGGTGCCCCCTATAAAGTCGATAGGAATGCCCTCTTCCACCAAAACCTTGACCACGCCCAGATGTGCAAATCCTTTGGCGCCCCCGCCGCTCAGGACAAGCCCTACCCGTGGCTTGGTTTGACTATCCTGCGCATAGAGTGAAAAAGAAAGAAGTAACAACAACATCATTGTTACAGGGAGAACGGATGTTTTTCTGGTAAAATACATACGGTCCGGACTTAAGTGGTACGAATGTCAGGATAAAAATAAGAAAACATTTCTAAAACGGAAACCGGCAACAGGGTGTCAGAATTTTCCCGTCAGGGCATAATCCTTTGTATTGCAATAAAGAGAAGAATAAAAGCTGTATCCTACCCGGTTGGTATCGATCTTTCTTTCCAGGTGCAATACCGGTTCGTCGGGATTGATCTGCAGGTATCCGGCGATCTCCGGTGTGGCCGGAATGGCCCAGAGACGTTGTTCACCACCGGTCACCTCAATGCGGTAATGACGGCGCAAAGTGTCAAAAAGGGACTTGTTCTCAAAGGAGCGGGTGGTGAAACGCGGCAGATTGATGTTGGGAAGATAGGAGATATCATAGAACAGGGGCTTGCCGTTGACCAGCCGCAACCGCTCCATGTAGATGCATCCCGATTCTATATACGGGTCGGGAAGGGGAAAAAAGAAGTCTTCTTCCCAGCGTCTGACCTCCGGTCCCGTGATGATACGGGTTTCCAGATTACGGTCGCCCAGGGCTGTGGTCGTTCCTGCCACCGAAAGAATACCTATACCGGTCGGCAGGGCATGCACGATGCTCCCCTTGCCCTTCTGTTTTTTGATCAGTCCTTCCCGCACCAGCTCATCCAGGGCGTGCCGTACCGTGGGGCGCGTTAGTCCATACACCGTACACAGCTCATTCTCCGAAGGCAATAGATCCCCCTCACGGTAAACACCGTTGAGGATATGACTGCGCAATACCTCATACAACTTCCTGTATTGGGGAAGTCCGGGATCAGTCTCCTGGTATTTTTCGTTATCCTCCATAAATACAGGGCAAAGATAGAAAATATTTTATGAATATCTGAAAAGTTGTTTATCCATGTGTAAGGAACAGGTTTTAATAGTTTTGTTCTATGTGAGAGATTATGATCAGTATTACAGTGTGTTAAGAAATTATTAGAAAAATTACTGTTTTTAACTTGTAATTACAAGTTGCTGTATTTATATTTGCATCATCAAAACAGAAATATCATGGCTGAAGCTGTTATCATGCCCCGTCAGGGCCAGAGCGTAGAGACCTGCATTATTACCAAATGGTATAAGGAAAAAGGAGATCCGGTAGAGGAGGGGGATCTGCTCTTTTCGTATGAGACCGACAAGGCGGCTTTCGATGAGGAAGCAAAGGTCTCCGGGATCCTGCTCGACCGTTTTTTTGAAGAAGGAGATGAAGTGCCGGTGCTGGAGACCGTCGCTGTGATCGGCAGGGAGGGAGAGCAGGTGGAGGAATTCAAAAAGAGCGCCCCTGAAAAAGAACCTGTGGAAAAGGAACCTGAAGCAGAGGATGTTTCCGGAGAGCAGGAAAAAGCACCTGCAACTCAACCCCCAAAACCTCAAGCTTCAACCCCTCAAACCCTCGAACCTCAAACTTCAAACCTCCAAACCACCATCTCCCCCCGTGCCAAAAAGCTGGCCGAACAGAAGGGTGTGGATTATATGAAAATAAAAGGAACGGGTCCCGGCGGCAGGATCATCGAGCGGGATATCCTGAAGGTAATGGAGGAGCAGCCGCATGTCACGCCGCTGGCACGTGAGAAAATGAAGAAGGAAGATCTGGCCATCCCGCCGGAGAAAGCACGGCCGCATGCCCGCGTGACCTCTGCTGATCTGGTGGAGGCCTCTGCCGTGGCCGGCGGAGCGGATGGTTTCACGGAGGTGCCGCTGACGCGTCTGCGCCAACTCATCGCCGACGGCATGTACCGCTCCCTGCATGAGTCGGCCCAGCTCACTCACCACATCAGCGCCGACGCCCGTAAGTTGCTGGCTCTGCGTAAGAAAATAAAAACCCTGGCCGAAGAGGGCCGTCTGCCCAATATCACCCTCAACGACATGGTCAGCTATGCCCTGATCCGGGCGCTGCTGCAACATCCCGGCATCAACGGACATTTCCTGGGTGACAGGGTGCGTCTCTTCAACAAGGTCCACCTGGGATTTGCCGTGGACACGGAAAGAGGGCTCCTCGTGCCGGTGGTGCGTGATGCCAGTCTGCTCACCCTCGAAGGACTGAGTATACGCATGAAAGAGCTGGCCTCAGCATGCCAGACAGGCAGTATCAATCCTGACCTGCTGGCCGCCGACCAGGCCTCTTTCACCCTCACCAACCTGGGAGCCTTCGGGATAGAATATTTCACCCCCGTGCTCAACCTGCCCCAGATCGGTATCCTCGGGGTGAACACCATCACCCCGCGGCCGGCGCAGCTGGAGGACGGCACCTTTGGATTCATCCCGAAGATAGGCCTTTCCCTTACCTACGACCACCGCGCTGTTGACGGTGCCCCAGCCTCCCGCTTCCTCCAGACGCTGGTGCAGGAGATAGAGAATTTTAACCCACAGGTAGAAGGACTGTAAAATGTAATGATGAAGCGATAAAGCTCCGCCTTCGTCCCGATGAATCGGGGCTATGGCGGACAAAGGATAAAGCGAATAACTCGCAACTCGATACTCAAAACTCGTAACTCCAAACTAATATTGTTATGCCGAAACAACTTTTCATCGATCCGCTCAAGGTAAGAAAACCCGGAAAGATCACCTTCGGGGAGATCCCTGTCAACCAGTACCAGAAGACGCTCGCTGACGAAAAAGAGAACTATTCGAAAGAGGACCTGCTGGAGATCTACCGCGATATGGTCATCATCCGGGAGTTTGAGACCATGCTCAACAAGATCAAGACCACCAATGAGTATGAAGGTATTTCCTACAACCATCCCGGACCGGCCCACCTGTCGATAGGGCAGGAGGCGGCAGCGGTGGGGATGGCCTGGCTGCTCGATCCGCACGATTACATCTTCGGCTCGCACCGCAGCCACGGCGAGATCCTGGCCAAGGGAATGTCGGCCATCCGTAAGCTGCAGGATAATGAGCTGCTCGATACCATGCAAAACTACATGGACGGGGTTACACTTAAGGTAGTGGAAAAAGATACGCATTCCGGCACCCGCGAACTGGCCCTTGATTTTCTGCTTTACGGCACGCTTTCGGAGATCTTTGCCAAAAAGACCGGATTCAACAAAGGTTTGGGCGGCTCCATGCATGCTTTCTTCCCGCCTTTTGGCATCTATCCCAACAATGCCATCGTAGGCGGATCGGGAGATATCGGTGTGGGGGCGGCCCTTTATAAAAAGGTGAACCGCAAACCGGGTATCGTGGTGGTGAATATCGGGGATGCCTCCATGGGCTGCGGTCCCGTGTGGGAGGGCATCAGCTTTGCCACCATGGATCAGTTCAAGACCCTGTGGGATGAGCCCTACCGGGGTGGTCTGCCACTGATCTTCAACTTCATGAACAACCAGTACGGTATGGGCGGCCAGACCGCCGGCGAGACCATGGGATATGGTATCCTGGCACGCGTGGGCGCCGGCGTCAATCCCGAGATGATGCATGCCGAAAGGATCGACGGCTACAATCCCCTGGCCGTGATCGACGCTTTCCGGAGGAAGAAGAAGATCCTCGAAGAGAAAAAAGGCCCGGTCCTTCTCGATACTCTTACCTATCGTTACAGCGGCCACTCACCCTCGGATGCTTCCACCTACCGCACCAAAGAGGAGCTGGAAGCCTGGATGGAACAGGATTCGCTGAAGTTCTTCGAGAGAGAACTGGTAAAAAACAATATCACTACGGAAGGTGAGATCGAAACCCTCCGCAAAGGTGTGATCGAGCGGTTGGTGAAGATCCTGAAATGGGCTGTGGACGATCAGATCTCCCCCCGCATGGACCTGGTGAGCCATCCCGACGAGATCGGCGACCTGATGTTCTCCAACGGCTCCGTGGACAAGATGGAAGACCGTGAGCCGGAGGTGCTCCTGCCGCTGGAGGAGAACCCCCGTGTGCAGCAACTGAAGAGAAAGGAGCGTTTCGGTCTGGATAAGAACGGCAAGCCTTTCTCGAAGGTGAAGACCTTCCAGTTGCGTGACGGTATCTTCGAGGCGATCATCGACCGTTTCTACAAGGATCCCACACTGGTGGCCTATGGTGAGGAGAACCGTGACTGGGGCGGCGCTTTTGCCGTCTACCGGGGTCTTACCGAATCCCTGCCTTACCATCGTCTTTTCAATACGACGATCTCCGAAGGGGCCATCGTGGGCACGGCCATCGGCTATGCCATGTGTGGCGGGAGGGTGATCCCCGAGATCATGTACTGCGATTTCCTGGGACGCGCCGGCGACGAGGTGTTCAACCAGATGCCCAAGTGGCAGGCCATGAGCGGCCAGGTGCTGAAGATGCCGGTGGTGCTACGCGTCTCCGTGGGATCGAAGTACGGCGCCCAGCACTCCCAGGACTGGACCTCGCTGGTGGCTCATATCCCGGGCCTGAAGGTGGTCTTTCCCGCCACACCCTACGACGCCAAAGGGCTGATGAATGCCGCTCTCCAGGGTACTGACCCCGTGGTCTTTTTCGAGAGCCAGCGCATCTACGATATCGGGGAGTATTTCCATGAGGGAGGTGTGCCGGAAGGATATTACGAGATCCCCATCGGACAGCCCGACATCAAGAGGAAAGGTCGTGACATTACGATCCTCTCTGTGGGCGCCACCCTGTACCGGGCCCTGGAAGCAGCGGATATCCTTGCTGAGAAATATGACCTCTCGGCCGAGGTGATCGATGCCCGTAGCCTCGTGCCTTTCGACTACACGCTGGTACTGGAGTCTGTGAAAAAGACCGGCAGGATCGTGATCACCGGTGATGCGTCGGAAAGGGGCTCTTACCTGAAAGATATGGCCCAGAGTGTGGCCGACCTCGCCTTTGACGACTTGGACGCCCCACCTGTGGTGGTGGGCTCCCGCAACTGGATCACCCCGGCTCACGAGCTGGAGGATTTCTTCTTCCCCCAGCCCCACTGGATCATTGACGCCATCCACGAAAGGATCCTCCCCCTGCCCGGCCATACGGTGCAGATGGACCTTACCAATGACAAACTGCTCGAACTGAAACGACGGGGGGTGTGAGGCCGACCGGAAAGACTTTTTCCCTTTGCCGGAGAATTTGCTATTTTTAGCAAAAAAAGAGACCATGGAATTTGAACAGATCAAAGAAAAGATACGGAAGAAGAAAGGTTTCATCTCCGATATGGACGGGGTCATTTACCACGGTAACAAGCTGCTGCCCGGCGTGAAGGAGTTCGTGAAATGGCTGAAGAAAGAGAACAAGCGCTTTCTTTTCCTTACCAACTCCAGTGAGCGCACTCCCCAGGAGCTCCAGGAGAAGCTGCACCGTCTGGGGATCAATGTAGAACGCAATGTCTTTTATACCAGCGCCCTGGCCACAGCCCAGTTCCTCTCCTCGCAGAAACCCAAAGGGACCGCTTTTATCATCGGCGAGGCGGGCCTGATCAATGCGATGTACAATGTGGGCTATACGATGAACAACATCGATCCCGACTATGTGGTGGTGGGTGACACCCGCAACTACAGCTATGAAAAGCTGGAGCAGGCCGTCAACCTGGTAATGAAAGGTGCCCGGCTGATAGGTACCAACCCCGATCTGACAGGACCCATCGAGAACGGCATTGCTCCCTCCACCAAAGCCCTGATCTCGCCCATCGAGCTGGCCACGGACAAACAGGCCTATTTCGTCGGCAAACCCAACCCCCTGATGATGCGTATCGCCTTGAAAAAGCTGGGGGTGCGCCGTGAGGATGCCATCATCATCGGCGACCGCATGGATACGGACATCATCGCCGGCATCGAGTCTGAGATAGATACCCTGCTGGTGCTCAGTGGTATATCCTCCAGAGAGACCATTGATGAATTTCCCTATATGCCCCGTTATGTGCTGAAAGGGGTGGGAGAGATCGTTTCCTGAAAGTACTGCTTATGCTGGAAGGTGTATTGTTCGATATGGACGGGGTGCTTGTGGACACCGAAGAGCTGATCGCCCGGGCCTCGGTGGAGATGTTCCGGGAGAAAGGGTTGACGGTGCAGATCTCGGATTTCAAGCCGTTCATAGGCACGGGGGAAATACGTTATCTCGGTGGTGTGGCGGAAAAATACCATTTCCCGCTCGACGTCATGGAGGCCAAGAAAAGGGTCTATGAGATCTACGAAGAGATCGCCCGGGGTCACCTGAAACTGTTGCCGGGGGTACGATCTTTCATTGAGAAATGTCGTGACAGGGGACTGCACCTGGCAGTGGCTACCAGCGCCGACAGGGTCAAGATGCTGATCAACCTGCGGGAGGGCGGGCTGCCCGAAGCATATTTCGATGCTCTGGTCACTGCAGAGGATGTGGTGCACAAGAAACCCGCCCCGGACATCTACCTCAAAGCAGCGGAAAAGCTGGAACTTCCTCCTGCACGCTGCCTCGTGGTGGAGGATGCGCCTGCCGGCGTGGAAGCAGGGAAGAAGGCCGGGGCCCGCGTGCTGGCGCTGACCACCAGCTTCCCTGCCGGACGACTGAAAGGGGCCGACTGGATTGCTCCCGACCTGGCACATGTGCCGGAAGAGGCGCTGCAGTGGTGAAAGACCCATGAGAAAGGATTTTTTCTAAAAAATTAAATGACCATGAAAGGTTTTAAAGACTATCCCCCCTGGAACGAGCTGATGACCTACAAGAAAGAGGGCATACACGAGGTCAATGCCCATATCCACACCCCTTACTCCTTCAGCGCTTTCCGTGACCTGGAAGAGCCTTTCAGGAAAGCCGTGGAAGAAGGGGTCGAAGTATTGGGGATCAATGACTTCAACACGGTCAGGGGATACGATGAGTTTTACGGATATGCAGAGAGATACGGCGTTTTCCCGCTTTTCAATATCGAATTCATCGGTCTGCTGGAGGAGAAACAAAAGGAAGGCATTCTGATCAATGATCCCAATAATCCCGGGCGCACCTATTTCAGTGGCAAAGGGTTGCGTTTCCCCTGGGTGTCACCGCAGGGGTATGAGACCCTGTTGGCTGATCTGGTTACAAAAGGCTCGGAGCAGGTGGGGCAGATGGTCACAAAGCTTAATACCTGGTTTGCGGAGACAGTGCCGGAGATACAGCTCTCTTTTGAGCAGATACGGAAAGAGCTGGCTGTCGATCTGGTGCGGGAAAGGCATGTGGCCCGTGCGGTGCGTATGGCAGTGGAAAAGACAGGCAGCAGGCAGGAACAACAGGCTGTTTATGCCCGCATGTTCGGGGGTACACCGCTGGCTGCTGACCCCGGCGACGCGGCAGCCGTCGAGAACGAGATCCGTTCCCGCCTTCTCAAAAAGGGTGGTCCCGGTTATATCCCCGAAGATCCACAAGCTTTCCTGCCGGTAGACAGGATCATAGACTTCATCCTGAAAGCAGGCGGCATCCCCTGCTATCCTGTACTGCTGGATGATGCTGACGGTAATTTTACAGATTTTGAAAAAGATAAGATAAAACTGGCTGAGGAACTGGAGGCTATGCGTGTCTTTGCTGTGGAGTTCATTCCGGGACGTAATGACTGCCGGCATCTGACGGAATATGTGGAGTATTTTGTATTGCGGGGCTTTATCGTCCTTTTTGGCACGGAGCATAATACGCCGGCGATGGCCCCGGTAAAGGTCTCCTGCCGGGGCAATACCCCTCTGCCGGAGCCGCTGCGCGAGGTTGCCTGGAAGTCGGCGTGCATCGTCGCGGCCCATCAGTACCAGATCGCCAAGGGAAAAACGGGCTTTATCGATCCGGACGGGTTCGCCAACAGCGAGCAACGCGGCCTCCTCACCACCTTGGGATCCGCGGTGATCGGATATTTTCAACATCTCAACAATAGAAATGATTGAATGCTTGAATGCTTCCCGCCCGGACGAACGTCCGTTCGGACGGGCCCGCCCGGCTGACACCAGTCGGACGGGGAATGCTTGAATGATTGAAACTTCGCCTTTCAAACCTCAAACTGCCTTAAACCTGGAACCTGGAACCTGGAACCTGAAACATACAGACTGCATCAAACGCTCGCGCAGCGAGCATCAAACCACAAACTACCAACCAAATGACAGAAAACATCCTACATACATTAGCTTACGACCTGCTCCCTGCCGTCCGCATGCAGATGCCGGGCACTATCCCGCCGGTACTCACCTTTTCGGGAGATGAACCCTTCCGGGAGGCCGCCCGCTCACCGCAGGCTTTTGAAGAGTGGAAGAGGGTATGGCGTGGGGCAGAGCCTTCTTTTACAGAGGTAGTGTGGTCCGACGCTGAGAAAGCTGCCGGAACCCTTACCGCTGCCATGAGGGAAGAACAGGGCCTGCTGATGCTGAAGGATGCGGGTCTCCTGGCCTGGGGTCCGGGAAAGGACATCACGGACAGGCTGCTCGGCGGGGAGAAGACAGAAAAATCAAAGGCTCCCTCAGGCCCGCTTACCGGCAGGATCGCCCTGATCACCGGGGCAGCACAGGGGTTTGGGAAAGGTCTGGCAGAGCACCTCGCCGCCGACGGCGCCTGTGTGATGGTGGCCGACATCAACGGGGAGACCGGGCGGGAGACCGTCCGGCAGCTCAGGGAAAAAACCGGCAACCCCAACATTGCCTTTGTCGGGGCGGATGTGACGAAGAGCGACTCGGTAGATGGTATGGTACGCGCAACGGTACTGGCCTTCGGCGGACTGGATATCTTCATCAGCAACGCCGGCATCCTGAAGGCCGGCGGACTGGAGGCACTGGAGGAGCAGGCCTTCGACCTGGTCACACAGGTCAACTACAAAGGTTTCTACCTGGGGACGAAGTATGCTTCACGGGTGATGAAGACGCAGCACTGCCACGCTCCGCAGCGTTTCATGGACATCATCCAGATCAACTCCAAGTCGGGCTTGCAGGGCAGCAACCGCAACTTCGCCTATGCCGGCAGTAAGTTCGGCAGCATAGGTCTGGTGCAGTCGTTCGCCCTGGAGCTGGTGCCGGATAACATCAAGGTGAATGCAGTGTGCCCGGGCAACTTCTTCGACGGACCCCTCTGGTCGGACCCCGACAACGGTCTTTTTGTGCAGTACCTGCGGGCCGGTAAGGTGGCCGGAGCAAAGACCATCGAAGATGTGCGGAGATACTACGAAAGCCTCGTGCCCATGGGCCGGGGCACGACCGTGAAGGATGTGTACCGGGCCGTGACCTACCTCATACAGCAGGAGTACGAGACCGGCCAGGCCCTGCCCGTGACGGGAGGACAGGTGATGCTGAAGTGAAGCGCCAAGGGGCTCAGAGCACAGAACACAGAGCGCAGGGAATGATGAGCGATGAGCGATGATGTGCGAAGACCCCGGAGGGGTCAGGAGATAGTAGCCCCGGTACCACCCGGGGATCAGGAGATAACTTAAATATTACAACCCCTGCGGGGTTGAAGAAAGAAGCAGGTCGAATGGTCAAGAGTTCAAGGGTCGAAGAGTCGAAGAGTGGTCCTTCGATACGCCTGCGGCTACTCAGGAACCAGCGATGAGCGATGAGCGATGAGTTGATGAGCGCGAATACCGTAAGGGACAAAGCACCGCTTTGTCCGTATGTTGGTAAGGAAATGGAGTAAGGAGTAAGGAGTAAGGAGTAGGGAGTAGGGAGTGATGCGATAAAGAGATGAAGAGATACCTGCCTGCCGGCAGGCAGGATGAGATGAGGAGAAAACAACTCCAAACTCCAGGCACTCCACATGCCGCAAATGCTCGCTCGCGGCATTTGCGAGCATCCTCGCAACTTAGTTGCGGGACTCC